>NZ_JBHXNL010000005.1:0-336013 GCF_042719695.1 Rhodococcus sp. NPDC058521 | reverse complement strand
CAGGACAGTCTCACGACGTCAGTGACATTGAGAGTCAGACCCCACCGCACCGAACCTATCCAGTATCAACCGGACCACCCCAGACTCACAGTGACATTGGTCGGGGGAGGGTCGAGATCTGGTTGGACAAATCCCCTACCTGTGTACACCGGTGTCTGATACTGTGAATCACAGTAAGAGGTTCACCTTGTCGTCCCTGAAGGGGAGTGCGGCTCATGACCAGCACATTTGCTTCGAGCGTTACCGAGGCTGAGGACGTATCTGCCCGATTGCTCGATTCCGCAGAGCAGTTGTCGTACGACCCATCCGACGAGGTGGATTGGGAGGCGAAACTCGATCCCGAGCACTTCGGTCTCAATCCGGAGTGGAGCACGCTCTACGGAACCAAGCTGTGGGACGAGATGACCTCGGAGCAGCGGGTTACGCTCACCCGCCACGAGGTTGCCTCGATCATGAGCACCGGCATCTGGTTCGAGATGATCCTGCAACAGATGGTGCTGCGTGATCAGTACTGCACGGACGTCTCGTCTTCCGATTTCAGGTTCGCCCTCACGGAGATCGCCGACGAGTGCCGACACTCGATCATGTTCGCGCGAGCCTGCGACACGATGGGCATCGAGTCCTACCTTCCCCGGCGTACGAGCATCGAACTCGGCCGGGCGTTCAAGGCCATCGCCGGTGCCGAGACCGCATACGGCGGCATTCTGGTCGCCGAAGAGGTTCTCGATGTGATGCAGCGCGATTGGATGCGCGGTGAGAACGTGCTCCCGCTAGTGCGCACCACCAGCAAGATTCACGTGGTCGAGGAGTCCCGCCACATGACGTTCGCACGTCAGCAGATGCGGGAACGTATTGCCGGCAAGAGCGTGGCCCGGCGCAAGGCGAGCGCGCTGGTCGTTGCCATCGCGGCGCGCCTCATCGTGTCTAACATGGTCAACAAGAAGGTGTATGCGGCAGCGGGTCTCGACACCGAGCGCGCGGTTCGGGAAGCGAAGAACAACGCCCACCACCACACGATGATGCGGACCAGCAGTGAACACCTGATGGCGTTCCTGCAGGACGTCGGCATGATCACCAAGCCTGCGGCCGTCATCTACCGCAGACTGCACATGCTTTGACGCGGGCCCACCCCACGACATCACAAGTAAAGGGAGACCCGAAGTGGCCTTCGCGATCACACAGAACTGTTGCAACGACGCCTCGTGTCTGTCGGTGTGCCCGGTCAACTGCATTCACCCGACGCCGGACGAACCGGATTTCGGTAAGACGGAATCGTTGTACATCGACCCGCGAAACTGCATCGACTGTGGAGCGTGCGCGGACGCGTGCCCCGTGGACGCGATCACCCGGGTGTCCCGTTTGGGACCCGATCAAGCGGTTTTCGCCGACATCAATGCCGACTACTTCGCCGACAAGCCGGTCGAGTCCGAGTGGGACGTACCGCGATTCCCACTCCCCACGATCAACGAGCTGTCGGAGGTCGAGGTCGCGATCGTCGGAACCGGTCCTGCCGCGTGTTACGCGGCGCAGGCGCTACTGCGATTCCCGCGCGCCCGCATCACGTTCTACGACCGTTTGCCGACTGCCGGCGGCCTGGCCAGATTCGGCGTCGCACCGGACCACATGGGTACGCGCCGCATCGGCGAGCACTTTCGCACCGTGTTCACCAATCCGCGCGTCACGATGAAGTTGGGAGTCGAGGTCGGATCGGACGTCGAGCACCGTGAACTCTCCGAGCGCTTCGACGCCGTGGTGTACGCGGTGGGTGCCGAGCGAGATCGCCGCCTGGACATTCCTGGCATCGACCTACCCGGATCCACGAGCGCGCGCAAGCTCGTGGGCTGGTACACGGGTCACCCGGACGTTCCTGCCGATGCATTCGACTTCGAAGGCGTCGAGCGCGTCGTTCTCGTGGGAAATGGCAACGTCGCTCTGGATGCTGCCCGGATTCTCACCGCCGACCCTGCGGACCTCGAGGGCACCGATATTGCGCCACATGCGCTCGCGGTTTTGCGTCGAAGCTCCGTCAAGGAGGTCGTCCTCGTGGCCCGGCGAGGCCCCGCGCACGCAGCATTCACACGGTCGGAGTGTCAGGCACTCGTCGATCGAACGAACATCCCTGTGGTGGTGTCCGGTCCAGTCGACGTGTCGGCGCGGATTGCGGACCTGCCGGATTCGTCGGCCGCGTCGGCGTTGAGCGGATTGGACGCCGTCGAGGTCGGCGACCTCCCATCCGGCCGCCGCATCGTGTTCAGCTTCGGGCGGGCGCCGGCAGCTGTCGGAGGGGTCGACCGTGTCGAGTCCATCGACATCGGCTCCGGAGACGAAAAGCGGAGGATTCGAACAGAACTCGTCCTGCTCGCAATCGGCTACCAGGGGTCTCCGACGCTCGGTCTGCCGTTCGATCAGGCGACCTCTTCGATCCGCAATGCAGCGGGCAGGGTCACAGACACCGAAGGCATACCGCTCGAGGGCGCCTACGTCGTGGGGTGGGCCAAGCGTGGGGCCACCGGTGGAATCGGGCACAACAAGATGGACGCCGAAGAAACCGTGGATGCTTTGATCCAGGACATGGCCGGACGAACACGCCAACCTGCCACTCGGCGACGCACCCCCTTCAATCGTGTCGGGGCATGGCTGCCGCTTCAGGCGCCGTCCCGGGGGCTCTCGTAGTTCTAAGGCGTGTGCGGCGCACTATTGGTCCCGTCCGCCGGGTGCCTGGCACGTTCCGGTCGTATTGTGCGGACCGAAACAATCTGAGCGAAGATTAAACTCGGCCGAGCAACTCTCGACCGTTCAGGCTCCGTCGACGCTCGAGATAGCCGCCGATCGACGCTACTGCCCGTTCGAGCACCGTGGTTTCGGGCAGACACACGATGCGGAAGTGGTCCGGCTCGGGCCAGTTGAAGCCGGTGCCGTGGGTGACCAAGATGTGCTCGGAGCGCAAGAGGTCGAGGACGAACTCTTCGTCGTTGTCGATGCCGAAGATCTCCCTGTCGATCCGGGGAAAGCAATAGAGCGCACCGCGGGGCGGCACACAGCTCACGCCGGGTATGGCGTTGAGTGCATCCGATGTCAGTGCGAGTTGCTTCTCCAGCAGTCCGCCGGGATCCACGATGTCGGCAGGCAGGGGAGAGCCGGGTGTGCCCGCGTAAAGGGCGAGAGGTATCGCGTGTTGACCGGCGACGTTGGGGCATACGCGCATGTTGGACAGCAGGGTGAGTCCTTCGAGGAGATCGCTCGCACGATGTAAAGGCCCTGTGGCGACAACCCAGCCGGCACGGTAGCCGCACACGCGGTAGGCCTTCGAGAGGCCGCCGAAGGTCAGGCACAGGACGTCGTCACCGGCAGCTCTAGCGGCGTGGTGGTGTCGGGCATCACCGAACACCAGCTCTTCATAGATCTCATCGCTGAGCAGGATCAGTCCGTGACGGCGTGCGATGTCGGCGATACCGCGGACTGTCTCCTCGCTGTAGACAGCGCCGGTGGGGTTGTTCGGGTTGATCATCACGAGCGCGGTGGTCCTCGGAGTCACCTTGGATTCGATGTCTGCCACCGACGGGTTCCAACCGTGCGATTCGTCGGCCAGGTAGTGCACCGGCACGCCGCCGGTGAGATTCACTGCGCCGGTCCACGTGGGGTAGTCGGGCGCGGGCACCAAGATCTCGTCGCCGGGGTTGACAAGTGCCTGGAGAGTGAGGGTGATGAGCTCGCTGACCCCGTTGCCCAGGAATATGTCGTCAGCGGACACTTGGCCAATGTCGCACCGCCGGTAGTGGTCGGCCACAGCCTCTCTGGCGAGGTGGACCCCGCGCGAATCGGAGTACGCCTGGGCGGAGCCGAGATTGGCAGCGACGGCGTCTACGATCTCGGGCCGCGCCTCGAGCCCGAACGGGCGCATGTTTCCCAGGTTGAGGCGGAGCACGTCGTGACCTTCGCGCTCGAGGCGCATGGCCTCGGTGAGTATGGGGCCGCGGACGTCGTAACGCACGTTTCGGAGACGGTCGGACTGTCGGAACATCTTCATGTTGCCATTCCAGCGTCGAAGTGGAGGGGTTGGAAGGCCCACTTTCGTCAATTGCGTGGGACCACTTATGCGGTGCGTGTGCGTGCAACGCCTACGCTTGCGCCATGGCCCGCACAGCTCGTCCAGGATCACTGGTTCTCGCCGAGGTATCAGGAGCCGCGGACCTGGTGGGTTCGATAGTCGACCGAATCGCCGATGGTGTCCTCTTCGATGGCGACCGGCTTCCGTCGAGTCGTGCACTCGCCCAGCAGACCGGGGTCTCGCGGGGCACGGTGGTTCGCGCGTTCGACGAACTCGCCGCCGCCGGCTTCGTGGTCTCCGAACACGGTTCGGGTACGCGAGTGAGCGAGGGTGCGGCGCTGGCGGCGCGGGCGGGAGCGCGGACCCGTGGACGCGACGGCACGGCGCCCGCAGCCAACTTCGAAAGGCGCCAGGGGCGATCACTGCGCGACCTTCGTCCCGGAATCCCGGACGCAACGCTGGTGGACGGACGTGCGTGGCGCAGGGCGGTCCGAACGGCGGCAGGGGAAGGCATGGCCGGGTTGAACCCCTGGGAGGAGCCGAGCCCACGGTTGCGGTCGGAGCTGTCGGGGCACCTTCGGCGGCACCGGGGAATCGCCGACGGGGGTCCCGTACTCTTCGACAGCTCTCGTTCGGCCATCGCAGCGTTGTGTGCCGCGTTTGCCGCCGCACAGCAGGTCGGGCGGCCAATCGCGTTCCACATGGAGGATCCGGGCTACCGTGGAGCGCTGCTCATGGCACGCGAGCAGGGACTCGATGTTCGATTCCATCCCGTCGACCCCGACGGACTCGACACCGCGAACCTCGGGGACGAACCCGGTGTCGTGTTCACCACGCCTGCGCACCAGTACCCGCTCGGCTACCGAGTGAGTGTCGACCGTCGAGTGGCACTGGTCGAATGGGCCCGACAGACGGGGTCTTTGGTGATCGAGGACGATTACGACGGCGAGTTCCGTTACGGCGTGGCTCCGCTGCCCGCGCTCGTGACCCTGCCTGGTGCCGCCGAGCACGTGGCGTACATCGGAACATCGTCCAAGTCGCTGTCCCCGGACCTGCGCGTTGCATGGTGCGTGCCTCCTGTCGCATTGCGCCGACCTGTCGAGCAGTGGCTTGCCGTGCATCGACGAGGCCCGTCGTCGCTACCCGCCGACGCGTTGGGCGAGTACATACGCTCGGGGGCGATGGACCGCCACCTGGCACGCGCTGCCCGCGTGTACAGCGATCGCCGGGAGCGGTTGGTCTCTGCACTGAATCGAGAGTGCCTCGGCCTCGCCGTCACAGGGGTGGAGGCAGGGTTGCACCTGTGCGTGCTACTGCCCGGATACGAGGACGAGGCAGTCGTTCGTGCTCTCGGCAAGGCAGGTTGGCGCACTCGGTCACTGAGCAGTCAGTCCACCGTCCATACCGTGTCGGGTCTGGTGCTGAACTATTCGCGACTCGATACACGTAACGCTGGGGAGTTCGCCACATCGCTACGTGAGGTGCTGGCGAGCGCAGACTTCCGACGAGGAGAGATGCCGGGGTAGCGGTGCGAGCAGCTTCGACAACACTGTGAGCGATCTATCTGCGCTAAATGGGTGCCCCCAGTCGGACTCGAACCGACACTGTGCGGATTTTAAGTCCGCTGCCTCTGCCAATTGGGCTATAGGGGCTGCGCCCACACTTTAGCGATGTCCCGGGTCGGGTAGAGCCGCCGCCCGGCTACAGTCCACACGTGTGACAACAGGAGGGGTGGGATGAACGCATTCAAGGTGTGCTCGGCGATCTCGGTGCTCTGCACCCTGGTGATCTGTGTGTACATCGTGCCGCCCATCGTGGTTCAGGGGCATGTCGACGTGGCCAGCGGCTTCGAGATGTTCGTCGTGATGCCCACCCTCGTCGCGATTCCGGTGAGTCTGGTTGCCGCGGTGATAGGTGTGTTCGGATTGCGGGCGCCGGAACGTCGTCGGAGCGCACCGCTTCTGTGCGCGGTGTTCGGACAGATCGTCACGTGGGCGGGGATCGTGGCCGTCTTCGTGTGGGCGTTCGGCTTCGCATCCACGGGATGGGAATTGATCACGCTTCCTTTCGTGCTCCTCGTCGGGCAGAGCTTCGTCGGCGTCGGTCTCCTTCTTCTGCGTCGAGTGAATCGGCTCGCGGCAGGGTCGGGGACGTGACATCGTGACCGGCATGCCGAGTTCGTCCAGACTCCTCGCCGTGACCGTGTGCGCTCTCGCGTCCCTGCTCGTGCCATCGGGCATTTCTCACGCGCAGCCGGCTTCCGTGTCGGACCGCTTCGCTGCTCCCGGTACTGCCGAAGTGGAGAAGACAGTCGTTCCCGGCACTCCTCCGCCGTCGTCGTGCCAATTCGGAGGCATTTCGGAGGAGGCGGACAAGCCCGACCCCGACGTGGCGATGGAAGTGTTCTCTCCGGCAGAATTGGGCGACAGTGCCGCGGCGCACCCGGTGATCACCTTCGGCAATGGCAGTTGCGCGACTTCGAAGAAATACGAGCCGTTCCTCCGTCACCTCGCTTCATGGGGGTACGTGGTGACGGTTGCCAACAGTGACGGCACCGGCGACGGGGTCGAAATGTCGAAGGCGATGGACTGGGTGATCGAACAGAACAGCAACCCCGCCAGTCCTTTTCACAACCGCATCGACACCGAACACATCGGTGTTCTCGGGCATTCGCAAGGTGCGGGAGGTGCGGTGAACGCGACTCTGCATTCGGCGGGACGTATCACTTCGACCGCTTTGATGAACCTTCCCGACCCACGGTGGGTGAACGGGCCTGGCCACGATTTCGACATCTCACGTCTGGAAAGTCGGACCTTCATGACTACCGGGTCGGACGATCCGGTCTCGACGGGAGCGGAGCAATCGTCCTACTTCGACGCATTGCGGGTCCCCTCGGCCAAGGGGCAACTGGTGGGCGTTGGCCACAATTGGGCGCCGGACGGTGAGGGGTTCCGTGGGTACATCACCGCCTGGTTCGAGCACACGCTGCGAGCAAACCCCGAAGCCGCGGCCGCGTTCGTGGGCGGGTCGCCGGAATTGCTCGACGACCAGCTGTGGGATCAGCAGGCAGTCGTCCGTCTCGAAGACTGAGGTGTACTTTTCATCCGAAATGGGAATGACAGTGTTCGGACAGTTCAGCGCCTGTCGGGGTCACCGGCGCCATGACGAAAGTACGCCGAACAGTGAAGTCGAATTTCAGACTACGAGTGGGGGCGGTTGTCGCGGCAGCGGCATTGGCCGTCGGCGCCATGGCGGGTTCGGCGAGTGCCGCGCCCGTACATCCGGGAGATGTGTTCAATCCGTTCGTCATCAGCACCTTCGAGGATGGCCGTCTGGCAGATCCGTCGCATCTTCTTCCCATGTTGCCGACCGACGATCCTTTCTATCAGGTTCCGCCGGGCGCAACCGATGCACCCGCAGGGACTCTTTTGAAGTTCCGTCCCGCGACCATTCAGGTGTGGGGTGTGCAGCCGGGAAATGTTCGCGGTTATCAGATGATGTATGTGACAACTGATTTCGACGGTTCTCGGACGGTGAGTACCGGGCTGTTGATGATCCCCGAGGACGGTACAGCGCCACAGGATCGCAAACTGGTCGGCTACTCCGAGGCCAACGACAGTCTCGGACCCAACTGCATGCCCAGCTACCAGTGGACCGGCGGAAATCAGACGGATCCGTCCCTGACCTCGGCACTCGGGCCGGTGGCGCAGATGTTCGGTAAGGGCTGGGCCGTCATGATGAGCGACACCGCGAACGACGGCGATCCGGCACCGAACGGCTTCTCCATCGGCCGTTTCTCCGGGGCGGCCACGCTCGACGGCCTGCGCGCGGCCATCGCAATTCCGGATGCGCAATTCGCACCAGAGATCCCGATCGGACTGTTCGGAATCGCCGGTGGCGGTGTGGCCGCGGGTTTCGCAGCTGAGAAGGCTGCCGATTACGCGCCGGAGTTGAACATCGTCGGCACGGTCCTCGAATCGATGGTCATCGATTCGAGGACGTTCGAGGAGAAGGCGGACGGCGGAATCGGCGCCGGCTTCGTGTTCGCAAACGCTCTCGGATTCGCGGCCAAATACCCGGAGATCGACCTCGATCGTGAGCTCACCCCGTTGGGTAGAACCATGGCAGACATCTACAACCAGACGTGCCAGCTCAACTACCTGTTCACCCCGTTCGTGCCGCTGTCGGCCCTGTTCGTCAACGGTCGGCCGTCCGACAATCCGGCGTTCGCACGGGCATACGAGGAGAACACCATGGGGCAGTCCGCCCCGAATGCGCCGGTTCTGATGGCCTCGTGCCGGGACGATTTCCTGGTGCCGTACTCGGACGTCGAGAAGCTCATCGCGGCCTATCGGGCGGGTGGCACCGAGGTGACGGTGGAGCCGGCCAAGTCCTGTGGCATAACCGATCTCGCCGATCCATACCGGATGGGCACCGAGCTACTCGGAATGCAGAACATTCCGTGGCTCGAGCAGCGGTTCGAGGCGGCATCGCGATGATGCGCAAGCTGATTACCGCCATCGCCGCCGTATCGTTGTTCCTCGTGCCGACCGCGGTGGCGCGGTCCGACACGCTCTTGGACGACTACCTGGACGCGCCGCTGTCGAACGTGATGGCAGAAGGCAATGGGGGAGTGAATCCCGGCTTCTCCACCGACCCCGCCTTTCTGAATGATCTGTTGAATCAAGCTCGCGCCCAAGGTGTTACGCCGATGAGGTACAAGGCTCTGCTGCAGCAGTACTGGCTTGCGGTCGCCTCGGCGAAAGCGGGACTCGATCTCGACAACTGGGATCCGGGCAGGGGCCTTGCAGCCAACGAGCAGAACCTTGCGAAGACGTTCGCGTATTACCAAACCCTGCAGCGCGAACACCCGGACTTCCTCTGGACCGGACAGGGTGGCATGGCTGGCCCCTCCTTTGCGGCCGGAATCATGGATGTCGACCTGGGCCGGGCCGTGTTGGGGGTGCGAGAGATGCGCGACGTGATCGTCGAGATCGTCGGCCGTCTCAACGAGGCCGCCGCCCCCGCCACCGCTCATCTGCCCGAGGACGTGAAGGCAGTACTGGACGTCGGCTCCGTGATCACCGAGCAGGACATCGCGAATTTCCAGGTGCGAGTGATCGGGATGAGCAAGCATATCTACATGGACCTTATTCCGCAGCACGAGGCGTTCCTCGGTGGCGGCATGGAGGCGATCGACGAGTACAACGCCGCAGGGCTGCTCGACGCGCGCGCGTATAGAGCGTGGACGGATCTCGCGACCGGTGAGCCGGACAAGGTCTTCGAGGGCAACAAGGACCTCCTGTACCGCGAGCAGTATCAGGCGATCGGCGCTCAGTGGGACTCGGCGCGTGGGTACAACCATCCGGTGGGGCGGGCACTGACCTATCTGAGTACGGTCGCGGCTGATCCGGCCATTCCAGGAGTGATCCCGCCGCGAGAGGCAAGTCCGCTCACCCTCACGGCCGGCAGCGTGACGGGGGAGGCCACGGCCGACCCTCAATGGCACTTCCAGACGCCGCTGCCGGATTTCAACTGGTCGGTGCGGGACGCGCGATGGGCCTACATCACGGAGCAGATGCTTCCGAAGTACCGCCATCTGAAGGACCACCAGCCGGACGTGTGGATGGCGGCCTTGAACACACCGATGAATGAACAGATCTTCGAGCAGCGAGCGTTCGTCCGCCTTCCTCAGATGCTCCGATCGATGGCCGCCACGACCCAGATCCAGTACTACTGAGGGCCGCTCTCCGGGCCAGAAAATGTCCTTGGATTGCGGAATGGTCACGAAACCGCTCGGTATCTTGACAAAAATTCTGTGAGGACCATCACGCGAGAGGTGAGTGGGCATTTCCGCAGTTAGCGATGCTATTCCGGCGATCTCTACGGGTGTTGTCGACGCTACGAAAGCCGAATCGCACGCCTGTCGTTAACCTGCCGTTAACCTTTCGCGATGATTCTGTTATCTGTCAACGCACACAGACAGAACGTCTGACGAGAACGAGGAGTTGTTGCTCCATGCGGATCAGTCCCGCATGTGCAGCGCCCCGGACCACTGCGGAGCAGTGGAGGTCAGTGTCTTAGCGTCGGTTCGCACGCGTCCCACAGGAGCGTAGTGCCGGTAGGCGTGTCCCTCGGTGGATGGTAGCGCCGGTACCCATGCGATTGCCAACGCGGAATTGACAGCGCGGTTGCCGAACGAGCAGTCGCCCGGGTCGCATCACGGCGACAGGGGAGAAAGTCCCCTTCTCTCACAATCAAACGAACACCAGCAGCACAGCGGTGCGCGCCTGTGGCGCAGCCGTGGACCAACGCTGCCTGTTGTCCGGCCGTCTCGGCCCCCACTGCTTAGGAATTCATCTCGACATGCCAGTCTTCAACCTGCCCCGAACCGCCAACCGTCGCTCCGGTGCGGCACGTCCCGCCGGTCTCGCCGTCAGCGCCGTCGGCCTGGCCATCGCTGCCGTCGCCACCGTCACTTCTGCAGGAATGGCCCACAGCGAGGAAGCGCCCCCCGCCGTAGAGGCGGCAGCCGTCGTCGATCAGCAGTCCGTTCGCGACGCCGTCGCGCAGGCCGTCGAGCAGGCGCCGGCACCCGAAGCTGCGCCCGCCCCGCTCCCGCAGCCCGAGGTCCCGGTGGCCCCCGAGCCTGCCCCGGCGCCGGCCGCGCCCGTGTACGCGGACAACCTCGACGGATGGATTCGCGAGGCGATGGACATCCTCAGCGGTCACGGCGTTCCCGCCAGCTACGACGGTATTTTTCGCAACATCATGCGTGAGTCGACGGGTAACCCTCAGGCGATCAACCTGTACGACTCGAATGCCGCCGCCGGCATCCCGTCCAAGGGCCTGCTTCAGGTGATCGATCCGACTTTCCAGGCATACAAACTGCCCGGTACCTCCGATGACGTCTACGATCCGGTCGCGAACATCGTCGCTGCCTGCAACTACGCGGCCCACCGCTACGGCTCGATGGACAACGTCAGCTCCGCCTACTGATTCCTGTGCGCGGTTGACGAGTCCAGAGACTCGTCAACCGCGCACAGGGGTCAGCCGAGAGCAGCGATCGCTTTCGCGACACCGTCGCCGTACGCAGGATCGCAATCGGTGCAGTTCTTGATGTGCCGCTGCACCACTTCCTCGGACGCGCCGTTGATCGCGCGCGCCGTGTTGTCGAAGAGTGCCTGCTTCTGTTCGTCACTCATGTTGTTGAACAACACTCGTGGCTGCGAGAAGTAGTCGTCGTCCTCGCGGTAGTTGAAACGGTCGGCCGAGTTGCCGACTGCTTGCGTCGGATCGCGGTACTGCGGCTGCTCCTGCCACTTTCCGTAGCTGTTGGGCTCGTAGTGCAGGGTGCCGCCGTGATTGCCGTCCACGCGCATCGCGCCATCGCGGTGGAAGTTGCTCGACGAACTGCGAGGTGCGTTGACCGGAATCTGGAAGTTGTTGACGCCCAAACGGTACCGCTGCGCGTCGCCGTACGAGAAGAGTCGGCCTTGCAGCATCTTGTCCGGTGAGAAGCTGATGCCCGGCACCACGTGTGCGGGGTTGAACGCCGCCTGCTCGACCTCGGCGAAGTAGTTGTCGGGGTTGCGGTTCAGTTCCCATTCGCCGACCTCGATGAGCGGGTAGTCGCCCTTCGGCCACACCTTCGTCAGGTCGAACGGGTGGTACGGAACCTTCTCGGCATCCGCCTCCGGCATGATCTGCACGCAGAGCTTCCACTTGGGGATGTCGCCCTTCTCGATCGCGTCGAAGAGGTCGGCCTGATGGCTTTCGCGGTCCTTGCCGACAACGGTCTCGGCCTCCGCATCCGTGAGGTTCTTGATGCCCTGCTGGACGCGGTGATGGAACTTCACCCAAAAGCGTTCACCCTTCGCGTTGATGAAACTGAAGGTGTGCGAACCGAATCCGTGCATGTGGCGGTAGGACGCGGGAATGCCGCGGTCACTCATGACGATGGTGACCTGATGCAGAGACTCGGGCAGCGAGCTCCAGAAGTCCCAATTGTTGTTGGGACTGCGCATGTTGGTGCGCGGATCGCGCTTGACCGCGTGGTTGAGATCGGGGAACTTGAGCGGGTCGCGGAAGAAGAACACCGGGGTGTTGTTTCCGACGAGGTCCCAGTTGCCTTCCTCCGTATAGAACTTCACGGCGAAGCCGCGAATGTCGCGCTCCGCGTCGGCCGCTCCGCGTTCGCCTGCGACAGTCGAGAACCGGGCAAATAGCTCGGTCTTCTTGCCCACCTCGGAGAAGATCTTGGCGTTCGTGTACTCGGTGATGTCGTTGGTGACGGTGAAGGTGCCGTATGCGCCGGAGCCCTTGGCGTGCATGCGGCGCTCGGGAATGACCTCGCGGTCGAAGTGGGCCAACTTCTCGAGGAACCAGACGTCCTGGAGAAGTTGGGGCCCACGCGGCCCGGCCGTCACCACGTTCTGGTTGTCGGGTACGGGCGCACCTACCGCCGTGGTGAGTTTGTCGGTGGACGTGCGGTTCTGCTCGCTCACTGTGTGTCCCTTCGTTACTGGCTGTTGATGGGGGTCTCGTTGCGGCAATTGGGGCAGAGGCCCCAGAAGACGACCTCGGCCTCGTCGATGTCGAAGCCGTGGGTGGAACTCGGCGCGAGGCAGGGGGCCTCGCCGACCGCGCAGTCGACGTCGCGAATTGCTCCGCAACTTCGGCATACGAGGTGGTGGTGGTTGTCGCCCACTCGCGCCTCGTACCTGGCCGGCGAGCCGGCGGGTTCGATGCGACGAAGGAGGCGCGCGGCGGTGAGTGCCCGGAGCACGTCGTAGACGGCCTGGGTGGAAACGGAACCGATCCGATCTCGGACGCCGGAGGCGATGGTGTCCGCGTCGGCGTGTGGACTGCTCTGCACCTCGGTCAGAACAGCTACGCGGGGTCCTGTGACCCGCAGAGATGCGCCCCGGAGGAGTGCGGCAATCTGCGGTGGTGTGTCCACGGTCACACTGCACCACGCTTTCTGGAATTGGTCAAGGAAGTGTCGGCTAACTTCGCTCGACGAGTTGCAGAGTCTCTGCCAGGTAGGACAGGGGGACGTGAGGCCATTCGGGTGACCATTCGTGTCGCAATCCGTCGGCGTGCAACAGCGCCAGAACTTCCATGATCGCGGGTCCACCGTCGATCAGATAGCGGGTGAATCCGATCTGCGAGCACACGGCCGCGACCTCGGCCACCGTCGTCTTGGCGTCGTCGACATGATGATCGGCCACCTGGCACGCGGCGAGGAGCCGCTTGGCCTGCAGGTGAGCGAGGGGACGTCGATGTTCGTCGATCTCTCCGACCCGTTCGGCGGCTCGACGTGATGCGGCCGTCGGGTCCGTGCGGAGCAGGCGGCGCAGTTCTGTGGCTTCCTCGAGCTGCTCGATGACGTCGACGATTCCGGGATCTGCGCGTGCTTCGGCGTGGTCGGCGCCGCGACGAGGACGGCGCTCGGGTGTGTACGGCAGATCGAAACGCACACGTTCGTTCTCGATGCGCGCCCGCAGTCGAGGCAATCCCAGGGCATCCGCCGCCGCGAGTCCGGCGTCGAGACGGCATACTGCTCCGTCCACGTCACCGCGCGTCGCTTTCACGCGCGCTGCCGTTACGAAGCGGGCGATCATGAAGTCGACCACGCCACCCTCGGGACCCAGTTCGTATCCGGCGTCGAGGAGTTTTTCCGCCGTCTCGATGTCACCCAGCTCGTACAGAAGGCCGCCCAGCATCGCGCCGGCGAGACGGGCCGAATGAGAGTTGGGCCCGGCCGTGTCCTCGGCAGCCTGCAGCGCGATGCGGAAATGATCTTCCGCAGCGGCGATATCGAGTTGTTCCGTCGCGGCGATGCCCGCGAAGCAATGGCCGTAGACCAGCCCGAACGATCCGTGCGCCTGCTGGTGGAAAGGTACCGCCCAGTCCTGCATTCGACGCGCTCGCGCGAATTCGAATCGATAGACCGACGCGAAGCTCGAGACGTTCGCCGCTGCAGAGACCACCCAGGGGCGGACCGACTCGGGGTTCTCGAGAACGTCGAAGATCAGAAGGTCCACTCCCGAAACACGGTCGGCGGCAACTTCCATCACGGCACGCGCGACGTCGGCCTCGGCGCGCAGTTCGTCGAGGTCGGCTTCGGGTGTTCGGCGTACGACCCCTTCGAGTGTGTTGAGTGCCGCCCGCGCTGGAGTCGTATGTTGCAACAGGATGTTCGCCCAGGTGAGGGCCATCTGCAGGCGTGGCCGAGTCGCCACGACAGCGGGGGAGAGTTTCGCCACCAAGCCCAGCAGGGTCGTCATCCGAGAGTGCTCGAGTAGATAGGTGCCCTGCGCTTCGACGAGGTTCGCAGCGAACTCGTCGTCGTGAGCTGCGACCGCGTTGTCGATCGCCTCGCCGTGTAGCCGGTGCTTCGCGAACCATCGGGCGGCGGCGCGGTGGAGTTCTTCGATGCGGCCGGGTCGATCACGTGCGAGGCGACGGCGCAGAAACTCGGCGAACACGGTGTCGAAGCGAAACCACTCGCGACTCGCGTCGTCCGCGTGCAAGAACAGGTCGTGTTCTTCGAGTTCTTCCAGCAGTGCTTGTGGGTGCTCGACACCGGTGAGCGCGGATGCCAAACTCGCGCACACTCGATCGGGAACCGAGAGTGACAGCATGAAGTCCAGAAGGTCGTCGTCGAGTCCGGCGAAGACGTTCTCCGCCAGGTATTGACCTATCGCGTGATGGCGTCCGGTCATTCCGCCGATCACCGAGGAAGGGTCCTCCGCCCCGCGGAGCGACACACTCGCCAATTGCAATGCGGCAACCCACCCGTCGGTGGTCTTCTCGAGAAGGGTCAGGTCCTGCTCGGACAACTCGGTGCCGGCCGAATCGTGAAGGAAGGTCCGCGCTTCCTCGTAGTCGAAACGCAGTGCGGTGGAATCGATCTCCACCAGTTCGTCGCGGACCAAGAGGGTCGACAGAGGGAGACCCGACTTGGTTCGACTGGTGACCAGGATCTGAAGGTGATGGCAGCTGTTTTCCAGGAGGAAGCCCATTGCGTCGATGGTCGCCTGATCTCGAACGTTGTGCCAGTCGTCGATCATCACGACGAGATGTATTCGTTTGCTGTGGATTTCGTCGATCAAGGAGGTCAGAACGTACCGCTGCGCTTCGTCACCGCGATCCTGGAGGATCTGTCCGAGCTCGTGGGCGAGGGTTGGCGCTGCGAAGCGGATTGCCTCGACGAGATGAGCGAGAAACCAGACGACGTTGTCGTCGTCCGCGTCGATGTTGAGCCAGGCAACGGGTACGTCTTCTGCGATCAGTTCACCCCGCCACTGCGCGGCGAGAGTGGTTTTGCCGAACCCGGGAGGTGCATGGATCAGCGCCAGACGTCGACGTCCACCGTCGCGAAGGAAGGCGAGTGCGCGTGAACGCCGGACGAGCGCATGAGTGGGTGTGGGCGGGCGGTACTTCGTTGCGGCGGTCGGTGGCGTCGTGGTCCCGGTGACGGGCCGTCTGTTGCTGTGTGGGGATTCCGTGACCGTGAACGATTGTGAGCCTGCGACTTCCGGCGGTCCGTCCTGCGGTATCGGAATCGAGTCGATCTCCAGTCCGCTGTCCCGTTGTATTGCGCGGAGTGCTTCACCGAAGGCTGCTGCCGTCGGAAACCGATCCGATGGATTCTCGGCCATCGCCCTCTCGATCGCTGCCGACAGAGAATCCGGGACGCCGTCCTCGCGAAGGTCCGGTATCGGCTCGGTGGTGATGCGCAGGAACTGCGAGACCAATCTTTCGCCGGTGCGCCGCTCGAAAGCCGCATGACCGGTGAGGATTGCGAACAGTGTGGCACCGAGGCCGTACACGTCCGACGCACGTGTCGGAGTCCGACCTCGCAACACTTCCGGTGCTGTGAAAGCGGGCGAGCCCGCCACATTGCCGACCTGCGTTTCGAAGCCGCCCTGAACGCGGGCAATGCCGAAGTCGCACAATTGCGGTTCGCCGTAATCGGTGAACAAGATGTTCGCGGGTTTCACGTCGCGGTGCAGCATGCCGAGGTGGTGCGCGGTTTCGAGTGCGCCTGCCATTCGGATACCGATGCGCAGGGTTTCCTGCCACGGCACCGGTCCGTGTGAACGCACACGGCGGTCGAGAGACTGATGCGAGTGATACGGCATCACGATGTACGGCAGACCCGAACGCGTCACGCCGGTCTGCAGGATTTCGACGATGTTCGGATGGCCGGACAGCCTGCCCATCGCTCGCTGCTCGCGCAGGAAACGTTCCCGATTCTCTTCGCCCGGATCGGAAGTCAGAATCTTGATGGCGACAGTGCGGTCGAGCGCAGTCTGAGTGCACCGGTAGACGACACCGAAACCGCCGCGCCCCACCTCGTGGGCATCGTCGAATCCCTCTGCCGCGAGATCGGCTGCCGTATCGGCAACGGGGTTGTGACTGGTCGCGAGTGGATCGGACATGGGCGATCACCTTCTGGAAGAACTCCAACCACCAGCATATCGCCGCTTCGGCCGCCGACGCATCGGCACGGACCGCAGCCTGCGACACTTGTCGTCATGTGCGGCCTCGAAGACCTGTTCGCGACCCTTCGTCGTCATCCCGACGTCGAGGCACCCAACCTGTTTGCGGTGGACGCGGCAGACCGGCTGATTCTCGACGAGGCCGACGAGGCATTGTCAGTTGCGCCGCGGGATTCGGTCGTCGTGATCGGTGACCATTACGGCGCGTTGACGCTCGGTGCTGCGACCGCGCACGGCACTGCCGGGATCAGGGTGCACCAGGACGCGATCACCGGCGAGCACGCATTGACCGCCAACGCTGCTCGGGTCGGACTCACGGACCGTTTCACGTCCATGCCGCTCGGTGCCGAGTTGGTCGAAGGTGCACGCGTCGTGCTGATGCAGTTGCCGCGCAGCCTCGGTGAGTTGACCGAGTACGCCGAGACCATCGCCCGCGATGCTGCCCCCGACGTCGTCGTCTTCGCGGGCGGGCGCAGCAAACACATGACCATCGCGATGAACGACGTGCTCGGAAGGGCGTTCGAGGGCGTGCAGGCCGGACGGGGTCGACAGAAGTCCAGGGTTCTGACCGTGCGCGGGCCGGACCGCGACGTCGTCCCCACGTTTCCACTGCGTGCGACCCTCGAGCACCCGCCGATGGACGTCGTGGCTCACGGGGCTGTGTTCGGTGGAACGAAGCTGGACATCGGCACCCGTTTTCTGCTGGAACACCTCGGGAAGGTCGATCGCGGTGCCAGATCGGCGGTCGACCTGGGCTGCGGGACCGGAATTCTGGCGGTCCGACTCGCTCGGTCGAATCCTGATCTGCAGGTGATCGCCACGGACCGGTCGGCGGCCGCAGTCGCGTCGGCCGCGGCAACCGCTGCCGCCAACGGGGTGGACGACCGAGTGCGAACCCTCCGTGACGACGCCATGTCGACTCTGGCGGATTCCTCGCAGGACGTCGTCGTCTGCAACCCACCGTTCCACCTCGGGGCAGCCGTGCACACGGGGGCTGCACGCAAGATGTTCGAGGCCGCGGGCAGGGTGCTGAAACCCGGTGGACAGATGCTGACGGTGTACAACACACACCTCGGATATCGGGGTCTCCTGAAGGAACTCATCGGTCCCACCGAGACGGTGGGTCGGAACGCGAAGTTCACCGTCACCGTGTCGCGAACACCGAGCCGGTAACCGGCCTTCGTATGGAACGAGGGCCGCCGCACCGGTAGAGTCCGAATTGTCCGGACGTGTCGGGAACTCCCGAGGCGGTCCGACACGTTGAACGAACATCAGCAACCGCCCGGATCGCCCCGGCGAGCCATGAGAAGGGATGTGCACGGTGCGCACCACCAGTAACCCGGTGTTCCGCAACCTGCCCAAGCAAGAGGGCAGCGGATACGCCTCGTTCGGATCTGCGACGGCGGGCGCCGCGCAGGTCACTCAGCAATTCGGTCAACCGCAGTACACCCAGGCCGAACCGTACCGGACCGGTCCGGACTCACGGCCCATGACGATCGACGACGTGGTCACCAAGACCGGCGTCACTCTCGGTGTGCTCACTGTCGGGGCGCTGATCTCCTACTTCTTCGTCTCCAACAACAATGCTCTCGCGGCGCCGTTCGTCATCGGCGGCGGTCTGATCGGTCTGGTTCTCGTCCTCGTCGCGACTTTCGGCCGCAAGATGGACAACCCGGCGATCGTTCTCGCGTACGCCGCGGCAGAGGGTGTCTTCCTCGGTGCGCTGTCGTTCATGTTCACCAACATCGAGTTCGGTGGTGCGGGTGGCAGCGCCCTGATCGGTCAGGCCGTGCTCGGCACGTTCGGCGTCTTCTTCGGCATGTTGGTCGTCTACAAGACCGGTGCCATTCGAGTCACTCCGCGTCTGACGCGCATGATCATCGGCGCCCTCATCGGCGTCGTCGTCCTCGCACTCGGCAACTTGGTTGCCAGCTTCTTCATGGACGGCGGATTCGGTCTCCGTGACGGTGGCCCGATCGCCATCATCTTCAGCCTCGTCTGCATCGGTATCGCCGCGTTCAGCTTCCTGCTGGACTTCGACGCAGCCGACAAGCTGATCCGCGCACAGGCGCCGGAGAAGGCAGCCTGGGGCGTCGCGTTCGGACTCACGGTCACCCTGGTGTGGCTGTACATCGAGATCCTGCGTCTGCTGAGCTACTTCAACAGCGACTAGTAGTACCGAATGAGAAGGGCCCCGGGAGAATCTCTCCCGGGGCCCTTCTCGTGGCTCCGCCACCAGTGAGTGGCTGATGAGTCCAGGGACTCGTCAACCCCTCACGGAGGGATCAGCTGAGGCGCTCGAGCACCATCGCCATGCCCTGGCCGCCGCCGACGCACATGGTCTCCACACCGAACGTCTTGTCCTGCTCCTGCAGGTTGTTCAGCAGGGTGTTGGTGATGCGCGCACCGGTCATGCCGAACGGGTGGCCGAGGGCGATCGCGCCGCCGGAAACGTTGAGCTTGTCCTCTTCGATGCCGAGTTCGCGAGCCGAGCCGAGTACCTGCACTGCGAAGGCCTCGTTGATCTCGAACAGGTCGATGTCCGAGATCGACTTGCCGGCGAACTTCAGGGCGTTCTTGACGGCCTGGATCGGTCCGAGGCCCATGATCTCGGGGGACAGGCCGGAAACGCCGGTCGACACGATGCGGGCGAGCGGGGTCAGGCCCAGCTCCTTCGCCTTGGTGTCCGACATGATGACGAGTGCGGCGGCACCGTCGTTGAGCGGGCAGGCGTTACCGGCGGTCACGGTTCCGTCGGGACGGAAGACCGGGTTGAGCTGTGAGATCTTCTCGTAGGTGGTGCCGGGACGCGGGCCGTCGTCGGTGGAGACCACGGTGCCGTCGGCCAACGTGACCGGAGTGATCTCCTTCTCGAAGAAGCCGCGAGCAATGGCCTCTTCGGCGCGGTTCTGCGAGCGAACGCCCCAGTGGTCCTGGTCCTCACGGCTGATGCCGGTGAACGACGCGACGTTCTCCGCGGTCTGCCCCATCGCGATGTACGCGTCGGGGAGCAGGCCGTCCTCACGCGGGTCGTTCCACGCGACGCCGCCCTCGGCGAGCTTCGCGGTGCGAGCCTCGGCGTCGGCGAACTTGGCGTTCTTCGTGTTGGGCAGGCCGTCGGCGTTGCCGGTGATGAAGCTGGACACGGATTCGACACCGGCCGAGATGAACACGTCACCTTCGCCGGCCCTGATGGCGTGCATGGCCATACGCGTCGTCTGGAGGGACGACGAACAGTAGCGGTTCACGGTCACGCCGGGCAGGAAGTCGTATCCGAGCTCGACTGCGACGACGCGCGCGATGTTGAAGCCGGACTGGCCGGCAGGCTGGCCACATCCGAGGAGCAGGTCGTCGATGTCCTTGGGGTCGAGCTCGGGAACCTTGGCCAGAGCTGCAGCGACCATCTGGGCGGTCAGGTCGTCGGGACGGATGTCCTTGAGCGACCCCTTCATGGCGCGGCCGATCGGCGAGCGCACTGCTGAGACGATTACTGCCTCGGGCATGGATACTCCTTAGTTCTACGGCTGGTCTGTGCTGTGCAGACCACCGGTGCGTGGTCTCCACTCGACAACTTACGTTGCCGGAGATTCGACGCGAACCCCCACTGCTTCCAGAGCGGTGTCGCCGGGGTGAACCTCTCGGTGTCGGACCAGTCGGTCGACCACTGCGGTCACCCGCGAACCCATGGTCTTCGCCTCGGCCGCCTCCGACACCTCGGGCAGTTCCGGCAGGGGACCGCCGTGCCACATGCCGAGGGCCGTGGCGAGCACGGGCACGATCTGGATGGCGGCCAGCTCGTATCCGGCGGCGGACGGGTGGAAATTATCGGACGAGAACATTGTGTCCGGGGCGGCGAGGAACTCGGGAGCGAGGAGGTCGGCGAGAGCAACCGGGTGCCCACCTGCTGCGAGCACGGCCGACTTCTGCGCCCGCGCCAGACGCAGACCCCACGTCCGCACCACCGTGCGCAGTGGTTGAGGAATTGCCGTCACGACACCCAGATCCGGGCAGGTGCCCACCACGACGACACAGTCGTGCTGTCGTAACCGTTCGACGGCCTCGCCCAACCGGTGCGCCGACGCACGAATCGAGTTCTTGGCGGTCACGTCGTTGGCTCCCACGAGAACGACCGCGGCATCCGGTGGCGGTCCCGCGATGAACATCGCATCCACCTGGCCACGCAGTCCGCGGGATGTTGCTCCGCCGATTGCCTTGGTGCTGAGGCGGATTCGTCTACCGGTCTCGTCTGCGAGGCGACGGGCGATCTGCACTCCGGGTACTTCCTCCGGAGACAGACAACCGACGCCCGCTGCTGTGGAGTCACCGAAGATCATCAGGTGAAGGTCGTACGGCACATTCCGCCACCAGCGCTCGAGTGGTGCACCGCCCGGTGCGTACACGCCGTCGGCCTCGGGCGGTTTCGCGATGTTGCGTCCGATGACGACACGCGCGGCCGACGCCTGTGACATAAGATAGTTGTAGGCAGCCCAGGACAATGTTCCGGCGCCCGAACCGGCGACCACAGCCGCCGTTCCCGCCTTCACTCCGAGTTGCCATGTGCTCTTGGGCACGGGTCTCACCTTTCCGCTACCGGATCTTCTTCACGGTCTCTTCACGGTGTGCGTGAGCCCCAATCCAGTCGGACCGGGCACCGCCTGCCGGGTGTCTGTGAGCAGTCCTGGTCGGCATCTGGGAACATGGAGCCATGCGCATCGCGGAACATGTCGTTGACCTCATCGGCAACACTCCTCTCGTCAAGCTCACTTCTGTTATCGGTGAGAACGCCGGGACCGTTGCAGCCAAGATCGAATATCTGAACCCGGGTGGTAGCTCGAAGGACCGCATCGCAGTGAAGATGGTCGACGCTGCGGAGGCTTCCGGTGAACTGAAGCCGGGCGGAACCATCGTCGAGCCCACGTCGGGCAACACCGGAATCGGGCTTGCGCTCGTCGCACAGAAGCGCGGCTACAAGTGCGTGTTCGTGTGCCCCGACAAGGTGAGTGAGGACAAGCGCAACGTTCTCAAGGCCTACGGCGCGGAGGTCGTGGTGTGCCCGACCGCGGTGGCGCCGGAACACCCCGACAGCTACTACAGCGTCTCCGATCGGCTTGCGCGTGAACTGCCCGGTGGTTGGAAGCCCAACCAATACTCCAACCCGGGCGGTCCGCAGAGTCATTACGAAACCACCGGCCCCGAGATCTGGGCCGACACCGACGGCAAGATCACCCACTTCGTGGCGGGTGTCGGCACCGGCGGAACGATCAGCGGCACCGGCAAGTACCTCAAGGAGGTGTCCGGCGGCAAGGTCAAGGTCGTCGGCGCTGACCCCGAGGGTTCGGTGTACTCGGGTGGCAGCGGCCGCCCGTACCTGGTGGAAGGTGTGGGCGAGGACTTCTGGCCTTCTGCTTACGACCCCTCCATCCCGGACGAGATCATCGCCGTGTCGGACGCCGATTCCTTCGAGATGACGCGCCGCCTCGCCCGCGAGGAAGGCCTTCTCGTGGGCGGTTCCTGCGGGATGGCCGTCGTCGCGGCACTCGAGGTCGCCAAGCGTGAAGGTCCCGACGCGCTCGTCGTCGTGCTGCTCCCCGACGGCGGCCGCGGCTACCTGTCCAAGATCTTCAACGACAGGTGGATGTCGTCCTACGGGTTCCTTCGCACCCCACTCGACGGTAAGCCGGACGAGAAGACGGTCGGAGACGTGCTGCGCGGCAAGTCCGGCGAACTCCCCGACCTCGTGCACACGCACCCGTCGGAAACGCTTCGCGACGCCATCGAAATTCTGCGTGAGTACGGCGTTTCACAGATGCCGGTCGTCGGCGCCGAGCCGCCCATCATGGCCGGTGAGGTCGCAGGCAGCGTCACCGAGCGCGAACTGCTCAGTGCCGTCTTCGAGGGCCGGGCGCACCTCGCGGACTCGGTCGAGAAGCACATGAGCGAGCCGTTCCCGCTGATCGGTTCGGGGGAGCCGGTGTCGGCGGCAACGAAGGCACTCGGCGATTCGGACGCGCTGATGGTCGTGGACGACGGCAAGCCTGTGGGTGTCATCACCCGTCACGACCTTTTGGGCTTCCTCAGCGCCGGGGCATAGACTTCCGACGCCGACGGGCCACTCCTCGCACTGGGGGAGTGGCCCGTTCCACGCGCACGACGGTCTACGTGCGCGACACTTTCGTTCCAGGGGGGGACACGATGAACGATCCGTATCAGCAGCCGCAGCAGTTCGGGCCGCCGCCCCAACAGCAGTTCGGTTACCAGCCACAATTCGCGCCGCCACCGCAGTTCGGTCATTCACCGCAGTTCGGTCATCCGCCGCAGCAGTTCGGCTACCAGCCGCACTACGGCGCCGTGCCGCCGAATCCGTACGCCAACTGGGGTCAGCGGGTTCTCGCGTACGTGATGGACGGGCTGCCGGTATTCGGCCTCTACATGCTGCTCCGGATGCTCGGTGCCGTGTTCACCATGACGGGACCGTGGACGGACACGAAACGGGTGACAGCCGTGGTTCTTGTGGTCGTCATCCTCATTGCGATGGCCGGTTTCTCTTTCTGGAACATCGCGTTCAAGCAGGGGCGCACGGGGTCGACGGTCGGGAAGAAGATCGTCGGAATCAAGGTGATCTCCGAAACGACCGGGCAACCGTTGGGTGTCGGTATGTCGGTCGTCCGAGGCTTCGCGCACATCGCCGACTCGTTCGCGTGTGGACTCGGCTACCTGTGGCCGCTGTGGGATGGCAAGCGTCAGACGTTCGCGGACAAGATCGTCGGTTCGGTGGTGATTCCGTTCGACAAGAACGCGCCCGCCGGTGGGCCTGACGGCATGAATCCGAGGTACCCCCCAACAGTTCGGGATGCCGCACAATTCGGCTCCACCCGCCTACTACTGACATGAGCACCACCGACCGGACAGGACGCGCGATGCGTAGAGCCATGATCGTTCCACTCGCGGCAAGTGTGCTCGCCGTGGCCGGTTGCGCAGCCAGCGTCGCCGGAACTCCGGTCGCGCAACAGGGAGTCACGAAGTCGACAGCCCCGAGTCCGGGTTCGGCTCCGGCTCCGGCCTCGGGCAAGGCGGTCGATTGCGACGCGTTGACGAAGGCATTGGGCCCACTCGTCTCGGATCGGCCGGAAGTGTCGGAGCAGAAGTTGCCCGGGATGAACGATCCGATGTGTATGTGGACGAAGGGCCCATCGAACATCGCGGATGCCGTCACCGTGATCGTTCGGGAAGAGGCACACGATCCGGCGGTGATCGCACAGATGCACACGGTGGGAACCACGGTGCCCGACCCGCGCGCCGATGCACTGGGCGGCGTGGTGCTGGACGTCGTCGGGCTGGCCCTGCTCACACCGACGCACAACATCATCACCAACAGCATGGACACCGCTGTCGACGACGCGAAGAAGCTGGACCTGCTGTTCGCGGTCGCCGAGTACCTGGAGAAATAGTCCTCCATTAGTCTGGTCGACATGAGTGAGCAGCGCAGCAAGGCGGACAACATCAGCTGGCAGGGTTTCTCCACCAAGGCCGTTCATGCGGGATTCGATCCGGATCCGCAGACGGGCGCGGTCAACGTTCCGATCTACGCGAGTTCGACGTTCGCGCAGGACGGTGTCGGCGGTATGCGCGACGGCTTCGAATACGCGCGGACCGGCAACCCGACCAGGCGGCCGCTCGAGGCCAATCTGGCCGCTCTGGAGTCGGGAACATACGGTCGGGCGTTCGGATCGGGCATGGCTGCGACGGACTGCGCGCTGCGCGCCACCCTTCGCCCCGGCGACCACCTGATCATCCCAAACGACGCTTACGGTGGAACCTTCCGGCTCATCGACAAGGTCTTCACCCAGTGGGGAATCGAGTACACCCCCGTTCCCGTCACCGACGTCGACGCGGTCCGCGCGGCGATCCGGCCCGAGACCAAGCTGGTGTGGGTGGAGACGCCCACCAACCCTCTGCTCAACATCGGCGACATCGAGAAGCTGGCCGACGTCGCGCACGAGGGCAACGCAAAGCTGGTGGTGGACAACACCTTCGCGTCCCCGTACCTGCAGCAGCCGCTGCAACTCGGTGCGGACATCGCGCTGCACTCGACCACCAAGTACATCGGTGGACACTCGGATGTCGTCGGTGGTGCGCTCGTGACCGACGACGAAGAACTGGATACCGCGTTCGCTTTCCTGCAGAACGGTGCGGGCGCGGTCCCGGGCCCGTTCGATGCGTTCCTCACGCTGCGCGGTATCAAGACGCTGGCATTGCGCATGGAGCGCCACAGTGACAACGCCGAGAAGCTCGTCGATCTGCTGGCCGGGCACTCCGCGGTATCGCACGTGATCTACCCCGGACTCGACAGCCATCCCGGTCACGGTGTCGCGGCAAAGCAGATGCGCCGATTCGGCGGCATGATCTCGGTGCGACTCGCAGGCGGACGTCAGGCTGCCCTCGATTTCTGCGCGCGGACCGAGATCTTCACGCTCGCCGAATCGCTCGGTGGTGTGGAGTCGCTCATCGAGCATCCCGGAGCAATGACTCATGCGTCGACCGCCGGTTCGGTTCTCGAGGTTCCCGACGATCTGGTGCGCCTGTCGGTGGGCATCGAAGACAGCGCAGATCTGGTCGCCGACATCGAGAACGCACTCCGCTGATTGTCCTTCGCTGATTCCGCGCTTCCACGCGGGTTACTCTGGCCCGCGTGGAAGCCGTCACGCTCGAACAAGTCAGGGCAGCGCGTGAGCTGCTGGAGCCCGTCATGAGGCGGACACCGACCATCGCATCGCGTGCGTTGTCGGACCGGTGCGGTCATCAGGTGCTGCTCAAGTGCGAAAACCTGCAGCGTACGGGTTCTTTCAAACCGCGTGGTGCTTACAACCGGATCGCCAACCTGTCACAGGTCGAGCGTGCGAACGGTGTGGTTGCGGCCAGTGCCGGCAACCATGCGCAAGGTGTGGCCTGGGCGGCCACCGAACTCGGCATCGAGTCGACGGTGTTCATGCCGGTCGGCGCCCCGTTGCCGAAGCTGGTGGCGACTCGTGCCTACGGCGCCACCGTGCACCTCGTGGGCGAGTCCGTCGACGATGCTCTGGTCGCAGCACAGGAATTCGCGGAGTCGAACGGCGCGGTCCTGATTCACCCCTTCGATCACCCGGATATAGTCGCAGGTCAAGGAACGGTTGGTCTGGAGATCCTCGAGCAACTACCGGGCGTGGGAACGGTATTGGTTCCCGCCGGTGGTGGCGGGTTGTTGGCAGGCATTGCCGCCGTGATCTCCGAATCGGCACCTGGGGTTCGGATCGTCGGAGTCCAGGCGGCGGGCGCGGCAGCGTGGCCGGGGTCGCTCGAAGCGGGTCGTCCCGTGCCACTCGAGACCATGTCGACCATGGCGGACGGGATTGCGGTCGGACGCCCGGGAGACGTTCCGTTCGTGCACGTATCCAAACAGGTGGACGAGATCGTCACCGTGCCGGAGGACGCGCTGTCGCGCGCCCTGTTGTTGTGCCTCGAGCGAGCAAAGCTCATCGTCGAGCCTGCAGGGGCTGCCGCAGTCGCCGCACTGATGAGCATTCCGGCGGACGAGCTCGGTCTCACCGGCCCGGTGTGTGCGGTTCTCTCCGGCGGCAACGTCGATCCGCTGCTGCTCACGCACACCGTCACTCACGGTCTTCGAGCTGCGGGACGGTATCTGGGCGTCCATGTCACGATCCGGGATCGTCCCGGTGGCCTCGTCGACCTTCTCGGTGTGGTCAGCGACAACGGTGCGAGCGTGGTCGACGTCGTTCATTCCCGGACCCGCGGCGCACTCGCGCTCGACGAGGTGGAGGTGTTCCTCACCGTCGAAACCAAAGGTCCGGGGCATCGGCAGAGCCTTCTCGACGCGCTCGGCGAAGCCGGATACGCGGCTCGGCTACAGGACTAGCTCGGCCACCCACCCAAGGTGACCACCCGAAACTCCTGGTCCACCAGCCGGGCCGGCAGCTCGAGACGAGTGAGGAAATCGATCGCTCCACCCGCCATACGGACGGCGGTGGCGCTGACGCTGTGCGCCCTGGTGCACGTTTCGGCGACCACCGACACCGTGCGCCACTGCGGAAGCGACTCGGGGTGAAGAGGTTTGACGGTGCTCGCCGTCGCCACCCCCGCACCTGAGGGAATGGACACCTGGCACGTCGGGTCGCCGGGAAGGTCCTGCACCTGAACCTGCCAGCGATCGTCGGGGGTGGTTCCGGCAGCAGCGATGTCGCCGCCGAGTGCAACGAGTACGCCACAGCCGAGCAGTTCGGCCGTCGAGGTCGCGCAGTGGTCGGCCGTGCTGGCTCTCGAGGTCGTCGTGAGATCGAGTTCCACGTCTTCGGGCAGGTGCAGTGACGTTCCGTCGACCGAGATCGCATGCCAACCGGTTCCGCTCGCGGTCGGTCCCGGAGCCCCTTCCGTGGAGTCGGCGACGGCCAGAGCATCCGCGACGAAACGAGCGAACATCGGCGTGACCGTGTTGTGGCCGGGGCGTAGATTGCGAATCTCCGAGTCGGCGCGATCTCGGTTCGTGGCGACGTCGGCGGCCGAAAGGTATCCGCGCACCAGGTTCGTCGCCGAGTCGAGGGCGTCCGGATCGGTGACCACCACCCGTGCGTGCAGGCCCCACGCAGACCACTCGGTGGCGTGTTTCGGCGTCACGATCCGCTGGAAACGGCATCGGCAGGCCCATCGCCCGCCGCGACGAGGGGAGCGGCTGTCGAGTCCGAAGTGGGTGCGTCCGTTACGACGCTGCCGCCGGCGAGCAGTCCGACGATTCCGGCCGAGGCGAGGGCAAGACGCACGGGAAGGAAGCGTGCGGGACGTCGTTCATCGCTCATGTCGACCAGCATCCCCGTCGAACCTGTGAGGAGCCTGGGAGGCGTCTGGGGATCTGTGTCGGGATGTGCACCCTTGCTGGTACAGGCTCCGGAAAATCTCCGATTTCGACCGATTCGAAGTTCGTCATTCTCCTCCCGCCTCCTGTGTCGCACCGTAACGTGAAGGCACTCGGTCCGTTGCACCGAGGAGAAGGAGTTACGGATGTCAGTGGATGCAGCAGCGATCATCGTGGCGATCACTACGGCAGCGGGGGCCATTGTGCAGGGAGCGGACATTCCGCAACCCGTCAAAGATCAAGCGGTCGAAGCAGTTCAGAACGCGGAGCAGGCTTCGCCCGACGCGCAGAAGCAGGTCGAGGATGCCATCGCAGCACTACCGGATGGCGCGCGTCAGCAAGCGGAACAGATGGTGGGCGACTTCGGTGGGGCGGTTGAGGATGCGACCGATCCGTACATTCCGGAACAGGAAAAGGCACCGGCGCCCGGAGCGCCCGCGCCCGCGTTGCCTCCCCCGGCACCGCGCGCCGCACCCGGCTATCAGGCCGCGCCCCCGTCGTCGTCCGGCGGTGGAGGCGCGGCGACCGGCGGATTTCAGTCTCTGATGCCGTCGGCTCCTTCCGCCGTGGGTGCGACGGGAGTAGCCGGGTCGGCTTTCGCCGACATCCCAGGGTTGCCATTCCTCGGCGCGCTCGGGTCCCTGGTTCCGGCAGTGCCCGCAGGCTTTCCCGGAGTGTCCCTTGCCCCGGTCGGTGCCATCGCGGTGTTCGCGCCGTGGATTCGCAAGGCCGGTTCGGTGTGCGAGGGCGTCAAACCGGCAACCCTGGCCGCGCTCTACTCGGTCGGCAGCGGATTCCGCTACGGTGCGGCCGCACCGACGAGTCCGGCAGGTGCGCGCGGGCCCGGCCAGTTCACCCCTGAGGCCTGGACCAAGTACGGAAAGGACGCCGACGGCGACGGCAAAGTCGACATCCTCGGTGTCGCTGACCCGGTGATGGCCAGCGGAAACATGCTGTGCGACGTGTTCGGGCAGGTCGAGGCACTCAAGGCCGATGGCGCGCTGAAGGGTGATTCTCTGGATCTGACTCTCGCCGCCTACGACGTCGGGATGGACGCGGTTCGCCAGGCCGGGGGAGTACCAGCAGCGGCGCCGGGGCGCGAACCCCAGCCGTTCGTTGCCCGGGTCCGGTCACTGGAAGAATCCTTCGACCGTATGTTGGCGCCCTTCTTCTACGGCGGTGCAGTCGTCGACGGCGTCAGTGGCGTGATCGATGCAGCCATGAAATACATCGGACTTCCGTACGTATGGGGCGGTGGCAGTATCAACGGCCCGTCCATGGGCGGGTTCGACTGCTCGGGTCTGACCTCGTTCGCCGTGTACGCAGCCACCGGAATCAAGCTTCCGCGCACCTCGGAAACCCAGTGGCGTGTCGGTGTCGAGGTTCCGCTCGACCAGGCCCGTCCGGGCGATCTGCTGTTCGGTAACTGGGGGCCCGGCGGACCGGGGCACGTAGCCATCTATCTCGGCAACGGGCAAATGCTCCACGCACCCACCACGGGCGATGTCGTACGTGTGGGCGCAGTCTTCGACGGAATGAAGGCGCGCCGGATCGTGTGACCTCGAAGCCGTCCAGACGACGAAGCGCCGGCCCGGATTCGATCCGGGCCGGCGCTTCGACGAGACGTAGGCGTATCAGCCTCGGTACGGCTCGGCGCTGACCAGCGTGACCTTCATGCTGTTGCCGTTGGGCAGCGTGTACTCGCGGGTCTCGCCAACTTTGGATTCGAGCAGGGCGCTACCGAGCGGTGAGTTGGGCGAGTACACCTCGAGCTCGGCGTCGTTCGAGCCTTCCTCACGGGTGGCGATGAGGAACGTCTCGGTGTCCTTCTCGTCACCGTCGTAGTAGACCTTCACGACGGAACCGGGCAGGGCAACACCCGACTGGGTAGGCGCTTCGCCCACCTTGGCGCTGTTAAGCAGCTCCTGAAGCTGGCGGATACGGGCTTCCTGCTGACCCTGCTCCTCGCGGGCGGCGTGGTAGCCACCGTTCTC
The DNA here is from genome assembly GCF_042719695.1 of Rhodococcus sp. NPDC058521. Taxonomy (NCBI): domain Bacteria; kingdom Bacillati; phylum Actinomycetota; class Actinomycetes; order Mycobacteriales; family Nocardiaceae; genus Rhodococcus; species Rhodococcus sp. NPDC058521. The sequence continues at coordinate 306,559 of NZ_JBHXNL010000005.1, read as the reverse complement.
CTTCAGGTCGCCCTCTTCGCGCCGTTCGTTGATCTCGGCCGCGATCACAGGGCGGTTGGCGATGAGTTGGTCGAGTTCGCTCTTGAGCCTGTCGTGTGACTCCTGGGTCAGCCAGGTCACCTGGGTCTCGGTCATCTCGATCACTCCCTCGTAGTTGGAGCCTCCGGGCTCCCTCGACAGGTCATTGCAAGAGCAATGACCAACGGCATGACGGAAGGCACGAGTCGCGTCGCGCCGGGCCCATCCTGGCCGTCAATGCAGCAATACACGGTCCCGCCCGGAACCGTGTATCAGACGATTCTAGCACGAACAGACCTGCCGAACCGGAGATCGCTGTTCGTTCGCTGAGAGGTGAACGTGTGTCAGTGAGTGGTGAGATACTCCGGAACGTCGAAGCTGCAACCGTAGAGGTCGCCCATACCGGGCGGACGTGAGGTGGGAACGGGGGTCGTGATCAGGACGGTCTGGTCGTCGCCGCTGGGGACCACCACCTCACGTCGACCGGTCTCGGACCCGTCCTTGGAACGGGCTCGGACGATGCACACCGCCTCCCGGGACGGGTCCTCGCGAGTGACCTTGAGCGTGAGGTCGAGCGTCGAGTCGTCGACGATCTCGAACGACGTGATTTCCGCATCGATCTCGCTCTTCGCGAACTTCTGGTAGGCGACAACGGCAACGATCACACCCACGAGTACGACCACCGCACCCGCCACCCAGGCCATTGACCTGCGAGATCGTGCAGGTTTGGTGGTGGAGGAGTACCGGCCGGGTGGAAGCGTGCTGCTCATCTTGTCTGCTCTCAGGCCACCGGAACGGGGCCACGGCTGCAACGGGAAGTATCGGGTGGAACTATAGAGGAGTGCATTGGTGCGCAGCCGACGCGGCACACGGCCGAGACGGCGACAGGCGAAGACGAGGTGAACGAACACGTGAGCGGATTCAGGCTCATGGCCGTCCATGCCCATCCCGACGACGAGTCGAGCAAGGGTGCCGCGACGACGGCCCGTTACGCCGCTGAAGGGCACGACGTGATGGTCGTGACGCTCACCGGCGGTGAGCGCGGCGACATCCTCAATCCGGCGATGGACATTCCGGGGGTTCGCGACCGCATCCACGAGGTCCGCGAAGAGGAGATGGCGGAGGCCGCCCGCATCCTCGGCGTCCGGCATCGTTGGCTGGGATTCGTCGATTCGGGCCTGCCGGAAGGTGACCCCAAGCCGCCGCTGCCGGAAGGCTGCTTCGCGCTGGTTCCGCTCGAGGAATCCACCGAGGTCCTCGTGCGCGCGATCCGGGAGTTTCGCCCGCACGTGATCACCACGTACGACGAGAACGGCGGATACCCGCACCCGGATCACATTCGGTGCCACGAGGTGTCGATGGCCGCGTACGAGGCCGCTGCCGATCCCGAGCGTTTCCCGGATGCGGGGGAGCCGTGGGAGGTGCAGAAGGTGTACTACTCGCACGGATTCATCCGCAAGCGTCTCGTGCTGTTCCAGGAGGAGTACGAGCGCCGCGGGGAAGAGTTCCCGATGGCCGAGTGGCTCAAGAAGTGGAAGACCGAGCAGGGTGACCTGATGGCGCGGGTGACCACGCAGATCAACTGCGGCGACTACTTCCCCCAGCGTGACGACGCCCTGCGCGCGCACGCAACGCAGATCGACCCCAACGGCTCGTTCTTCGCCGTGCCTCTGGAAATTCAGCAGAAGATCTGGCCCACCGAGGAGTTCGAGCTCGCACAGACCCGGGTCACCACGTCTATTCCGGAGTCGGATCTCTTCGCCGGCATCGGGGAGGACGAGCAGCAGTGAACGCGTTGACCATCCAGATCCTGGCTCAGGCCGATCCGTCCGGTCCCGAGTTCGGCAAGGCGTCGCCGTTCGGGCTTCTCGTGCTGCTGGCACTCTTCGTCGGCGTGGTCCTGCTCGTGCGTTCGATGAACAAGCGGTTGAGCAGGTTGCCCGACAAGTTCGAACCGGAACATCCGGAGGCCGATCAGGAAGCCGACGAGGGAACCGATCGGGGTGCGATTCCGCATACTCCTCAGACGCCGCCCGACAAGACCGACTAGAGGCGCTCCGCGCCGGTGAGTGGTTGACGAGTCGCTGGACTCGTCAACCACTCACAGGGGTGGGTCAGGGGATGTAGATCTCCCGTGCGATACGGGGTCCCGAGGTGTGCGCGAGCCAGCGAATGGGGCCGCGACTCGCATTCCAGCCGGCCAGTAGTCCGGTGACCTTTGCCGTCATTTCCTTGCGGAGACGATCGAAGGAATCGTCCGGGTGGTCTCCGACGTATCCGAGCAGCAACCACCAGGCCCACGCGACTGCGCCGGCATTGGCGACGAAGTCCGGAATCACGGCGACTCCCCTGGCCGTCAGATCGAGTTCGGCATCCACGGTGGTGGCGGCGTTCGCTGCCTCGACCACTACCTTCGCGTCCACGGCCGCGCAGTTCTCGCCGGTGATGGCGTAGGAGACGGCGGCCGGCACGAGAATGTCGACGCCAACCGTCAGGACGACGTCCCGAGGGAGTTGTTCGACGGAAGCGGGAACTCGGGTGCGGTCGATCTCGCCGTACTCGTCACGCGTGTCCATGAGGGTGGGGATGTCGAGTCCCTCCGGGTCGAAGAGGGTACCCGCGGCATCCGCGACGGCGACGATCTTCATGCCGGCATCGTGCAGATACCAGGCGGCAGCGCCGCCCATGGTTCCGATGCCCTGCACAGCGACGGTGGTCTCTCCGACCGCCCAGCCCCATTGCGATGCGGCGGCGAGGCAGGCCTGCGCGACACCGTATCCACCGATGACGTCTCCGAGCAGACCGCTGCGAGCCTCCGCGTTGAGTCCGGCCATCACTCGGTCGGCGGTGGCATTCGGGTTCGTGGACCGCTCGATCGCGGCGTGATACGACTGCCGCATACCGAGGTATCCGAAGACGTCGTCGATGAGCTGTTGGGTGACGCCCAGATCTTCCGCCGTCACCCAGTGACGATCGAGGAAGGGGCGCATCGCGTCGAAGAATCGGGTGAGCACTTCGACGGCGCGAGGATCCTTGGGGTCGAAGTCGATTCCGCCCTTGGCGCCGCCGACGGGAAGGTCGAAGGTCGCCGTCTTGGCGGACATGCCACATGCGAGGTCCTCGACTTCGCTCATCGTGCAGCCCTTGCGCATGCGCGTGCCGCCGGTAGCCAGCCCGGCGACGAGGGTGTCCACGACCAGGTACCCGAGAGCGCCTGTCACCTCGTCCGTCCACTGGATGCGCATGACGGGCTCGTGACGGGAAGGTGCCGCAGGCTCCGCGGCGGGCTGCAGGGCGGCGGGAGCCGACGTGCGAGCTTCGGTGTTCAACCTGTCCAGGGGGTGGTCCGCAATGGTCATTTCGTCGCCTCCTGAGGTTGTTTTCGCGTATGCGGCACTACGCCCTGGGCGGTGGTCGCGTCAGGGCTGCGTGTTGACTCGGGGCCGGTCGCTCGATTTCGGAAGCGGCCGCTGACCACAGCATGCGTGCGGGTGAGCGGCGGCGTCCAGTTACGTTTAGTGGACGTGTTCGTTCACTAACACTGGACTGTCGTACACGGACCGCTACCAGCGCTTATCCTGCAGATATGGACTTGTCGCTGCACCGGTTGAAGCTGCTGCGCGAGCTCGAACGTCGCGGCACGGTCACCGCTGCTGCCCAAGCGCTGAACTACACGGTGTCCGCTGTGTCGCAGCAGCTCGCGCTGTTGGAACGAGATGCGGGTACGACGCTGTTCGAGAAGCGTGGGCGAAGGATGGTGTTGACGGAGGCCGGCGTGGTGCTGGCCGAGCACGCCGAGGAAATTCTCGGGGCCGTCGACCGTGCCGGTGTTGCCCTCGAGGCGGTGCGGGGAGGCATGGCTGCGACGCTCACCGTGGGGGTGTGGGCATCCGTGGCTGCAGGCCTGGTGCCGCGGGCGCTGAACATCCTGGCCGAGCAGCAGCCGGGCATCGAAGTTCTGACGAAGGAACTCGCACCGGAAGACACGGCGGGTGCTGTGCGTGACGGTGATCTGGACTTCTCGTTCGTGATCGACTACTCGAATTACCCGATGCCGTGGGATCCGCAGCTGACGAGGCAGGTCATCGCCGTCGAGCAGATGCATGCCGCGCTGCCACCGCACTCCTACGACGGTAGTTCGGTGTCCCTTGCGGACCTGGCGGACTTCCGCTGGATACTGTCCGGTCCCCGTTCGCATTTCGGTCGGGCAGTGCGCATGGCCTGTCGTTCGTCGGGTTTCGACCCCAAGATCCGCCACGAGGTCGGCGAGCAGGCGACGGCATTGGCGATGGTCGCCTCCGGTCTCGGCGTCACCCTGGTATCCGACCTGGGTCTGCACATGCTGCCTGCCGGGATCGACATCGTGCCGCTCGACGATCAGTTCTTCAGGACGGTGTCGGTGGCCCACCGGACCAGAGGCGAGGTGCGGGCGTCTCTGCAGCTCGTGGTGGGTGCCGTGACGGAGGCGGCCCGCGAACTCGGGTTGGAGGACGGTTCCGCCGTCTCGGCGTGAGGAGCCCTGCTGCCTAGACTTGTCGGAAAGCCGTGGTGTCAACTCCGTAAGGGGCACAGTGAACAAGCTCTTCGACAGCACTTCGCCGTATCTACGTCAGCACGCGGACAACCCCGTGCATTGGCAGCAATGGGGTGACGAGGCGACCCGGGAGGCACGTGATCGTGATGTGCCGATCCTGCTGTCTGTCGGCTATTCGGCCTGCCATTGGTGCCACGTCATGGCGCACGAATCCTTCGAAGACGAGGCGACGGCAGCGCTGATGAACGAGCACTTCGTGTGCGTCAAGGTCGATCGGGAAGAGCGTCCGGACATCGATGCGGTGTACATGAATGCCACCGTTGCAATGACGAGTCAGGGCGGCTGGCCTATGACGTGCTTTCTCACTCCCGATGGGGCTCCGTTCTATTGCGGCACCTATTTCCCGAAGGAGCCGCGCGGCGGAATGCCCTCGTTCACACAGCTTCTCGAAGCGGTGGCGGATACCTGGCGGAATCGTCGAGGCGACGTGCAGCAGGCCGCGTCCTCGGTCGTCGCCGAACTCGAGCGCAGTGCGGACGGTGTTCCAGGAGGCGGCCCGGAACTCGATTCCGCACTTCTCGACGCGGCGGCCGCTGCATTGGTGGCGGACGAGGACCGGGTGCATGGCGGGTTCGGTGGCGCGCCGAAGTTCCCTCCCGCCGCGGCGATGGAAGCACTGCTTCGCAACTACGAGCGCACCGGTTCGGAGGTGTCTCTCGGCGTCGTGGAGCGCGTCGCGTCGGCAATGGCTCGGGGTGGAATTCACGACCAGCTGGGTGGTGGATTCGCTCGCTACTCCGTCGATGCCGGGTGGGTCGTTCCGCACTTCGAGAAGATGCTGTACGACAACGCCCTGCTGTTGCGCGCGTACGCCCATCTTGCTCGCCGCACGGGCTCGGACCTGGCATTGCGCGTGACCGAGATGACGGCCGAATTCCTGCTGCGGGACCTGCGCACCGAGAGCGGGTGCTTCGCTTCGGCATTGGACGCCGACACCGAAGGGGTGGAGGGCGCGACATACGTGTGGACCCCGGCCCAGCTGGTGGAGGTGCTCGGCCCGGACGACGGTGAATGGGCGGCAAGGACATTCGGAGTCACACCGGAGGGAACTTTCGAAGAAGGCGCATCGGTTCTCCAACTCCCGGACGATCCTTCCGACCGGGACAGATGGCGCAGGGTGTCCACCGCCCTTTTCGAAAGTCGAGGTACGCGTGCGCAACCGGGCCGCGACGACAAGGTCGTCACGGCATGGAACGGCTTGGCCGTGACGGCCCTCGCCGAAGCGGGGGTGGGGATCGGTCGTCAGGAATGGGTCGATGCGGCTGCGAAGTGTGCCCGGACGCTTCTCGACATGCACCGAGTTGACGGGCGCTTGCGGCGCGCATCGCTCGGCGGCGAAGTCGGTGAACCTGTCGGCGTCCTCGAGGACTACGCGTGCCTGGCAACCGGGCTCGCGGCCTTGCATCAGGCGACCGGGGACGAGTTCTGGCTGCAGGAATCGCGGCAACTCCTCGACCACGCTCTGGCCCGATTCGAGGATCCGAACGAAGCGGGGAGCTGGTTCGATACCGCCGACGATGCGGAGACACTCGTCGCCAGGCCACGTGACCCTGTCGACGGTGCCACCCCGTCGGGCGCGTCCAGCATCGCGGAGGCACTCCTGACCGTGAGTGTCCTCGCGGACCCGGACACAGCGGCACGATTCGGCGTAGCGGCCGATAACGCGCTCGCGCGAATCTCGATTCTGTTCGATCGTGCGCCACGTGCCGCTGGTCACTGGTTGGCAGTTGCGGAGGCGTCGGTGCGCGGGCCTATGCAGGTGGCGATCGCAACCACCGGTGGTGACGACCTGGTTCGGGCGGCCCGCCGCGAGGTGCCCGGTGGCGCTGTGGTGGTCGTGGGCGAACCGGGCTCGACGCCCCTGCTCGCCGATCGGCCACTCGTGGATGGTTGCGCGACGGCGTACGTTTGCCGCGGATTCGTGTGCGACCGTCCCGTCACGACAACGCCGGAACTCACCCGATTGCTGGCCGAGTAGTCGGTCTCATCCGATGTCGCGTCGGCGGAAACCGGCGAACCCACAGGCGATCAGGGCTACGGCGAGCGCCGTCATCAGTGCGAGTGCACCCGCCGTCCCGGCCTCCACTGGCCCGGGCAGTCGGGGCGTGTGTTCGAACGGCGACAGGTTCATGACCGCTGCGGGGAGTCGCAGCGTCGGCCCGAGGATCGTCGCCACCGCGCATCCGGCGAACACGATCCAGACCACCGACGCGGCCCGCGGAATCACGCCGATGAGGACTACTCCGATCCCCAGTACGAGTCCGACGGCAGGGGCGTGTGCCAGAGCGGCCCATACCAACCGCGGTATCGCGGAGCCCTCACCGGTTCGGACGGTGTGCGCCACGCCCATTCCGAGGCCGCCCGCGACCAGAACCGTGACCGAGGTTGCCGCCGCAACGGCGAGGTGACTCGTCAGCCAACGCGGTCGTGAAAGGGCAGTGGCGAGGAGAATGTCCGCCCGCCCGGTCTGCTCCTCGGCGCGCGAGCGGAGGGCCCCGCCCAGTGCGCCGCCTGCGGCCACGACTGCGAGGAGAACTGCCGTCATGGCGAAGTAGGAATCGACGAGGTCCCCGCCACCGAAACCACCGATCAGATCGAGCATTGCTTCCGAACTCTCACCGAGGCGGCCGGCGTCGGCGCCGACGGCGCCGAATGCTGCGCCGAGTCCGAGAGCTGTTGCCGCCCATCCGATGATGGCCGGGCGGTGCAACCGCAGCGCGAGGCCGACGGGGGAGGCGAGGAAGGCGCCGCCCGTCGGATTGCCGGGGCGAGGTCGCACGAGCCCCGCCCCGAGATCTCGTCGCGCCTCGACGGCCATCGCCGCGGCGAACAGCAGGACCGCAGCGCCGACACAGACGAGAAGTGGCCACCAACGATTCGAATCGAAGGGATGGCTCGCCTGCGCCCAACCGAGCGGTGAGAACCACGAGATCGTCGAGTTTCCGGTCGCGTCGCCGACTGCTCGCACCGCGAACGAGGCCCCGAGAACGCCGCCCGCGATCGCGTAGGTGCCGCGCGTGCTCTCGGTGATCTGCGCTGCCAATGCGGTGACTGCCGTGAAGAAGATGCCGATGGCCGCAAGGGCGCCGCCGTAGACGACGGCGCCGGTCAGGTCTGCGCCGAAAATGACGAGTGCCGCCGCGGCACCCGTACCGATGACGAGGTTGGACAACAGTGACAGGCCGGTCACGGAGACGAGCATGGAGTGCGTGCCGAGTGCGCACGACCTCAGCAGTTCGAGTCGGCCCGATTCCTCCGCCCCTCGCGAATTGCGTGCGACCAGAACGATGGCGAACGCAGCGACGGCGAGTGCCACGTACCAACCGGCCTCGAACACGGTGATTCCGCCGAGGGTGGTCAGAGCAACGGGCGGACCGTTGAGTGCGTGTCCGACCGTGACCGTGCTCGAGACCGCAGCGTAGGCCGCGCGGTCGAGGGCGGTCGGGTACAGGCCGGCGATTCCGGCGGTGGCGCCTGCCACGAGGCCCACGATGGCGATCGTCCACGTGGCGAGCATCGTTCGGTTCACACGTGCGACGAGTGCGAACGTGACGGGGCTGTTGGTGACGGTGTTCATCGGACTGCTGCTTCGAGATCGCGCGTGTAGTGGTCCAGGAAGAGGGCCTCGAGCCTCGGTGGAGAACTCGACAGCGCGGTGATTCCGTGTGCGGCGACCGATTCCATCGCGAGGTCGAGATTGTCGGTGTCGACAGTGAAGGTGACCCGATTGTGGGGTCCGTCCGCTGTGACGACGTCGTGCACCCCAGGGAGCGCGGCGAGGCCCGTGATCGGGCGCGCCGTGGTCACGTCCACTCCGGTGCGCGCGAGGGCGCGCAGCGAATCGAGGCTTCCGGACTGCACGGTGCGACCGTCTCGGACGATGCTGACCGTGCTGCATAGTTTCTCGACTTCGCTCAGGATGTGACTGGACAGCAGGACGGTGCTGCCGCGCATCGACGATTCGGCAACCAGTTCGGTGAATACGTTCTCCATCAATGGATCGAGTCCGGACGTCGGTTCGTCGAGAACCAGAAGGTCCGGATCCGACGCGAAAGCCGCCACGAGCGCGACCTTCTGTCTGTTGCCTTTCGAGTACGTCGCACCCTTCTTGCCGGGGTCGAGTTCGAATCGTTCGACCAGTTCGTCGCGCCGTCGACGATCGACACCTCCACGCAGTCGGCACAGAACGTCGATGACCTCGCCGCCCGTGAGCGATGGCCACAGATTGACGTCTCCCGGCACGTACGCGAGTCGTTTGTTGATGGTGAGGGAATCGCGCCAGGGGTCGAGGCCGAACACCCTGGCGGTGCCGCCGTCTCGCCGCAGGAGCCCGAGCAGGATCCGGATCGTGGTCGACTTGCCTGCTCCGTTCGGGCCGAGGAAGCCGTGGACCTCGCCCTGGCCGACGGACAGGTCGAGGCCGGACAGGGCGCGGAAACGTCCGTAATTCTTCTCGAGTTCACGGACGTCGATGACGGGTTCTGCGGTGGTTGGCATGGCGTCCTCGCTAGAACGAATCCAGATCTGACAGTGACTTTCTAATGAGAGTGACTCTAGGCTCTCGTGGAGTGATTCTGCAAGTGACTTTCAGATTTTTTGTTCCGTGGGTAGCCTCGATTCGTGAGCGAGACCTCTACCGGCCCAGGATTGCGGGAACGCAAGAAGCTGCAGGCGATGCGCACCATTCAGGTCGTTGCGCTCGACCTCTTCGACAAGCACGGGTACGCGAAGGTGACCGTCGAACAGGTTGCCGCCGAGGCCGAGGTGTCACCGAGTTCGGTGTATCGATACTTCGGAACCAAGGAACGGCTCGTTCTGCACGACGAATACGACCCACAACTCCTGACGCTGCTGGCGACGGACAGCACTCCGATCGTGACGGCCGGAGATCTGTTGTCACGCATACGCACGATTGTCGCGGGAGTGCTCGATCACCTCGATCGCGAAGAACTCCGAAAAATCGAACGTCGAATGCGATACAGCGTGACAGAACCGGACGTACGTACGCGGATGGCGCGTGACGCGGAGGGGATCGCCGTTCAGCTACGTGAGCTGATCGCTCAGCGGTCCGGCGCCTCGCCGGAATCGCTCGAAATTCGAGTCGTCGTGGCGGCCGCACTCTGGGGGTTCCTCGGAGCCGTCGATCTGTGGGTGGAGTCCGATTTCGCCGAGTCCTTGGTGAGTCTCATCGACAGAACGATGGACATCCTTTCCCGTGGTGGCGACGTGGTGTTGGCGGGGCCCGTCTCCTGACCTCCCCGGCTCGCGCAACCGTCCGTCAACCGAAAACGACGAGGCACACCGCCACGAAGTGGCACAGTGCGGCAATCACCGTCGCGGCGTGGAAGAACTCGTGGTGGCCGAAAGTGCGCGGCCACGGATTGGGCCACTGGGCCGCGTAGAGCACGCCACCGATGCTGTACATGATGCCGCCCACGAGAAGCAGAAGCATCGGAGCAATGCCCACCTGGCGGACGAGTTCCGGGACAACGGGGACGATCGCCCATCCGAGAAGCAGATACAGGGGCACGCCGGCCCATCGCGGCGCCATGGGCCAGGCCATCTTCAGTGCAACTCCGCACAGAGCGCCCACCCATACGACGGTCAGAAGTAGGCGCCCCGTCGAGGCCGGAAGCGCGAGTAGACCGAAGGGGGTGTAGCTGCCGGCGATGAACAGGAAGATCATCGAGTGGTCGGCGCGCTTCATGCGCGTTCGGCTCGTCGCGGAGTGCCAATGGATCCGGTGATAGGTGGCGCTGATACCGAACATCGCGCACACCGTGGCGCAGTAGATGGTCGTGGCGATTGCCGCCTTCGTCGACACCTGGGAGGCGGTGACGGTGAGGACGGTGCCGGCAAGCACCCCGACGACGACCGCCCACAGGTGAATCCATCCGCGCAGGCGTGGCTTGAGGGGTATCAACGCATCCGCGAGAGGGCTGTCGGTGGTGGATGTCGTCATAGAAACCTACGGTAGCGTAGGTTTGGTGCGTGGCGCAGCGTCCGACGCCGGGCCGGTTCTCACTCGGCGTAGTCTCTCGTGTCATGGTGATGTCGCGGTGAGTGCACGGGGTCTGCTGTACAGCGTTTACGAGAGACGGCTCCTTCGTCGACTCGACGGACTGCAGCATCCTCGACACGTCGCCGTCATGTGTGACGGAAATCGCAGGTGGGCTCGCGAGAACGGATTCACCGACGTCAGTCACGGCCATCGCATGGGCGCGTTGAAGATCGCCGAACTGCTCGGGTGGTGCGATGCGGCCGGCATCGAGATGGCGACCATCTACCTACTGTCGACCGAGAACCTGCGTCGCGATCCGGAAGAGCTCGACACACTCCTCGAGATCATCACCGATGTCGTCGAAGAGATCTCCGGCTCGGACAAGAACTGGAGCGTCAAGATCGTCGGCGCACTCGACCTCCTTCCCGCCGAGCAGGCGCGCAGACTCCGCGAAGCTGCCCAGAGCACCGAAGGGCGTACCGGAACTCACGTCAACGTCGCGGTCGGATACGGCGGGCGCCAGGAGATCGCGGACGCCGTGCAGTCGCTGCTCAGCGAGAACCTGCTCGCCGGACTGTCCGGCGACGAACTGGTTCGGTCCATCACGGTGGAAGGGATAGGCGGACATCTCTACACGTCCGGTCAGCCGGACCCCGATCTGGTGATCAGAACTTCGGGGGAACAGCGACTGTCGGGCTTCCTGCTGTGGCAGAGCGCCTACTCGGAGATCTGGTTCACCGAGGCGTACTGGCCCGAGTTCAGACGAGTCGACTTCCTTCGCGCCCTGCGTGACTACGCCGCACGGCACCGCCGCTTCGGTGTATAGAGCTCCGGCTCGAAACTCGCCGTTCGGTGTATAGAGCTCCGGCTCGAAACTCGCCGTTCGGTGTATAGAGCTCCGGCTCGAAACTCGCCGTTCGGTGTATAGAGCTCCGCTCAAAGTTTGCGCAAACGCAGCCGGTTGATCGAGTGGTCGGCATCCTTGCGCAGAACGAGCGTCGCACGGGGTCTGGTCGGGAGAATGTTCTCCACCAGGTTCGGACGGTTGATGGTGTTCCAGATGTCCTTGGCCGCCATCGCCGCGTCCTTGTCGGACAGGTCCGCGTAGTGGTGGAAGTGCGCATCGGGATCGGAGAACGAGGTCGCGCGTAGCGCGAGAAATCGTTCGACGTACCAATTCTCGATGTCCTCGATGCGGGCGTCGACGTAGATGGAGAAGTCGAACAGGTCCGAGACCATCAGACGGGGTCCGGTCTGCAGGACGTTGAGGCCCTCGATGATCAGGATGTCGGGCTGGCGCACCAGGTGGTATTGCCCGGGAACCACGTCGTAGGAGACGTGCGAGTAGACGGGTGCAGCCACTTCTTCGGCACCGGACTTCACTTCGGTAACGAAACGTAGGAGCTTGCGCCTGTCGTAGCTCTCGGGGAAGCCCTTGCGGTGCATGATTCCCCGCCGATTGAGTTCCTTGCTCGAGTACAGGAATCCGTCCGTCGTGACGAGGTCCACTCGGGGGTGATGCTCCCACCGGGCGAGGAGCGCCTGAAGCACACGAGCTGCGGTCGACTTGCCCACCGCGACACTGCCGGCGACGCCGATCACGAAGGGGACCTGACGGTCCGGGTGGGTGTCACCGAGGAAGGTTGCCGTTGCGGCGAACAAGCGTTGCCGCGCAGCGACCTGCAGGTGGATCAGACGTGACAGCGGCAGGTAGACCTCGGCGACTTCCTCGAGGTCGATCTGCTCGCCGAGACCGCGCAGTCCGTACAGCTCTTCTTCGGTCAGGACCAGCGGAGTCGATTTACGAAGTGTCCGCCATTGCTTCCTGTCGAATTCGACGTAGGGGCTGGACTCACTCGAACGTGCCATCAGCCCTGCTCACAGTCGTCGGCAGACGTCAGTGAGCGTGCCATGCGTGTCCTCGCAAGTTGCGGTTGCATAGACGGATTGTGCTTTGTCGTGTGCACCGCCGTGTCGCCGGGGCGGTCTCCGCGCGTCGGGCGCGTTTGCCGCGCTAGGGTCGGAGCCCATGGAACCGGACCGTCTCGTGCGTGAATATCTGCTGCTCGGTTTGGCATTCGATCGATTCGAAGAAGGTTTCGTCGATGCCTACACCGGGGACCCGGAGCTGCGCAGACAGGTGGAGAACGCGCCGCGCCCGGACCCTCGGGATCTGGCGAAGCGGGCCGCGGAGTTGCGACGTGAATTGGCCGCGACGGATCTTCCGGCCGAGCGAGCTGCATTCGTCGACGTCCATCTGCGGGCACTCGAATGTTCGGGTCGAAAGTTCGCGGGCGAGGACGTCGGTTTCGTCGACGAGGTCGAGGCGTACTTCGACGTGCGGATCGCTCCCGGAGACGAGAACGAGTACCGCGAGGCGCATCGCCGGATGTCAGAGGTGCTGCCGGGCCCCGGTTCGCTGGCCGAACGGGTCCGGGCTCATCGGAGCGCCGACGAGATTCCGTCCGAGCGTCTGCACGAGTGCGTCGAAGCGTTCTCGAGTGCGCTGCGCGACCGAGTGCGCGACCATTATCCGCTTCCGGAGTCGGAGGTGGTCGAGTACGAGATCGTCGGTGACAAACCGTGGTCTGGATTCAACTACTACCTCGGCGACTACCGCTCGACCGTTGCCATCAATTCCGATCTGAAACAGCACATGGCGAATCTGCCAAGGTTGATCGCCCACGAGGCGTACCCGGGCCATCACACCGAGCACTGCAGGAAGGAAGCGGGCCTCGTCGGCGCAGGGCAGCTCGAGCAGACGATCTTTCTGGTCAACACCCCGCAGTGCCTGATGGCGGAGGGTCTGGCGGACCTTGCCCTCGAGTCGATCGTCGGGCCCGGGTGGGGATCGTGGGCGCAGGAGATCTACGCCGACCTGGGCCTGCGGTTCGACGGCGAGCAGGCAGAAAAGCTGTCGGCGGCATCGGGCCAGCTCCTCGGCGTGCGGCAGGACTCGGCGCTCATGCTGCACGATCAGGGACGCAGCCACGACGACGTCGTCGAATTCCTACAGCGGTGGACTCTTGCCACACCGGATCGCGCTCGGCAGATGCTGCGATTCCAGTCATCGTCACTGTGGCGGGCGTACACAAGCACCTACGTGGAGGGTTACCGGTTGCTCGGAGACTGGCTTGCGGAGGTACCCGTCGGACCCGCGCGCTCGGAGCGCTTCGGCCGCCTGCTCGACGAACCCCTGGTGCCCACCACTCTGCGTGGGGAGGCCTGACGGCGGCTGCCGCACGGGTGGGTTACCCACCGACAACCGCGGCTTCGTAGACTGGGGGCATCCATTTTCGCACCCAGCTTGGAGAAGCCTCGATGACAGCTGCGCCCGGTTCCGATGTCAACAACACCCCGCTCGCCGAACTCGATCCCGAGGTTGCAGCGGCCATGGCAGGCGAACTGGCCCGTCAGCGCGACACGCTCGAGATGATTGCCTCCGAGAACTTCGTGCCTCGCGCAGTTCTCCAGGCCCAGGGCAGTGTGCTCACCAACAAGTACGCGGAAGGCTACCCCGGCCGTCGCTACTACGGTGGCTGCGAGCACGTCGACGTCATCGAGGACCTCGCCCGTGAGCGTGCGAAGGAACTGTTCGGTGCCGAGTTCGCGAACGTTCAGCCGCACTCGGGTGCCCAGGCGAACGCCGCAGTGCTGATGGCGCTCATGAGCCCGGGGGAGAAGCTGCTCGGCCTCGACCTCGCGCACGGCGGTCACCTCACCCACGGTATGAAGCTGAACTTCTCCGGCAAGCTCTACGACGTCGCGTCCTACGGGGTCAGCAAGGAAGACCACCGCGTCGACATGGACGAGGTCCGCCGCATCGCGGTGGCCGAGAAGCCAAAGGTCATCGTCGCCGGCTGGTCCGCGTACCCGCGCCAGGAGGACTTCGCCGAGTTCCGCAAGATCGCCGACGAGGTTGGCGCCTACCTGTGGGTCGACATGGCGCACTTCGCCGGGCTCGTCGCAGCGGGCCTGCACCCCTCGCCCGTTCCGTACGCGGACGTCGTGTCCACCACCGTCCACAAGACACTCGGCGGCCCCCGCTCCGGCCTGATCCTCGCCAAGAAGGAATGGGCGAAGAAGATCAACTCCGCGGTTTTCCCCGGACAGCAGGGCGGGCCCCTCATGCACGCGATCGCGGCGAAGGCCGTGTCGCTGAAGATCGCCGGCACCGAGGAATTCAAGGACCGTCAGGCACGCACCCTGTCCGGCGCGAAGATCCTCGCTGAGCGTCTGACGGGCGCCGACGTGGCGGACAAGGGCGTCAGCGTGCTCACCGGTGGCACCGATGTGCACCTCGTCCTGGTCGACCTGCGTAACTCGCAGCTGGACGGCCAGCAAGGTGAAGACCTCCTGCACGAGGTCGGCATCACCGTCAACCGTAATGCGGTTCCGTTCGACCCGCGCCCGCCGATGGTCACGTCTGGCCTGCGCATCGGCACCGCAGCCCTCGCATCGCGTGGGTTCGGCGATGCCCAGTTCACCGAGGTCGCGGACATCATTGCGGCGGCACTTGCCGGTACCGCAGATGCCGAATCGCTGCGGGCCCGCGTCTCCAAGCTCGCCCTCGACTTCCCGCTGTACGACGGGCTCGAGGACTGGCGCCTCGTCTAGAAGCCTCCGCCACCTGTGAGCGGTCTGCGAGTCCCTGGACTCGCAGACCGCTCACAGGGGTGTTACCCGATGTTCACCGACACGCCCACCACGGGGGCGGCCGGAAGGGGCGAAACGCAGTACCGTCGGCAGTAACGAGCAGCGGGGAAGTTGCTTGTACGGGAGGTCCTGATCGTGACTGAAGAACTCAGTGCGAGGGGGCCGGCACCCGGCCCTCGTGTCATCTGACACCAGGGACGGACCGGTCCAGCGAACCGAGTCGACGCGGGTGCCGCGGCGACCCTAGGAGCCTCACGTGACTGCTACACGCTCCGTCCCTTCACGTACCGGACGCTCGACATCCACCTCATCGAAGTCGGCCCCGGTGCGGACGTACGTTCTCGACACGTCCGTGCTGCTGTCCGACCCTTGGGCGGTCACCCGCTTCGCCGAACATCGCGTGGTGTTGCCGTTGATCGTCATCAGCGAACTCGAAGGCAAACGGCACCATCACGAGCTCGGGTGGTTCGCCCGCGAAGCCCTTCGGATGCTCGACGACCTTCGACTCGAGCACGGTCGCCTCGATCAGGCGGTGCCCATCGGCACCGAGGACGGGACCCTGCAGGTCGAGCTGAATCACACCGACCCTTCGGTGCTGCCCGTTGGCTTCCGCACCGACAGCAACGATTCGCGAATTCTCGCCTGTGCGTTGAACTTCGCTGCCGAAGGTGCGGACGTCGTCCTCGTGAGCAAGGACATTCCACTGCGAGTGAAAGCAGGTGCGGTCGGTCTTCCCGCCGACGAATACCACGCCCACGACGTCGTTTCCTCGGGGTGGACGGGAATGGCCGAACTCGACGTTGCCCCGAACGACATCGACGATCTGTTCCGTGACGGCGCGGTCGACATCGACGACGCACGAGAACTGCCGTGCAACACGGGCGTTCGGTTGCTCGGCGGAACGTCGAGTGCGCTCGGCAGGGTTACCGCCGACAAGCGGGTGCAGCTCGTACGCGGTGAACGAGAGGCATTCGGGCTGCACGGGCGTTCCGCCGAGCAGCGAATCGCTCTCGATCTACTACTCGATGACAGCGTCGGAATCGTGTCGCTCGGCGGCAAGGCCGGAACCGGCAAGTCGGCGCTCGCGCTCACGGCAGGGCTCGAGGCGGTGTTGGAGCGGAGAACGCAGCGCAAGGTCGTCGTCTTTCGTCCGCTGTATGCGGTCGGCGGGCAGGAGCTCGGGTATCTGCCGGGCAGCGAGAGCGAGAAGATGGGGCCGTGGGCGCAGGCCGTGTTCGACACGCTCGACGGGTTGGCGAGCCCGGAGGTGATGGACGAGGTCATCAGCCGCGGAATGTTGGAGGTGCTGCCCCTCACGCACATTCGCGGACGCTCACTCCACGACTCCTTCGTCATCGTCGACGAGGCACAGTCGCTGGAACGAAATGTGTTGTTGACGGTCCTGTCTCGACTCGGAACCGGGTCCCGGGTCGTCCTCACCCACGACGTTGCTCAGCGTGACAATCTGCGTGTGGGACGCCACGACGGAGTGGCCGCCGTTATCGAAAAGTTGAAGGGGCACCCACTTTTCGCACACATTACGTTGACACGGAGTGAACGCTCTCCCATTGCTGCACTGGTGACGGAAATGTTGGAGGAGTTCGGCCCGACAGAGTGATTCGTTCCACTCCCAATCCCTGACCAATGTCACACCCGTTCGGTTCGTCTGAACGGGTGTGACATTCGTTCGCGCTGGGAGAGAATGCGTGTCGGCGATTGATATTGAACTGTGACAGACCCAGTTCGGACATATGTTTCGAGAAGTACCCGTTGCGGCCAATTGCACTCATCTTTGACAATTGACGCAATCTTGGGGTTAGGCTCATACCGCAATTGCCAGAAGCTGTCTGTCTGAAGGAGTAGGGGTTTTACGATGAACCGAATCACACGCCGAACCACCGGTCTGGCCGCAGCAGTTGCGCTCGGAGGACTGGTCCTCGTGGGCTGTGGCGATGACGATTCCTCGGCTGGTGACGCAGCTTCCAGCATCACCAGCCAGGCCGAGAGCGCAGCCAACGGCGCAGGCGAGTCGGGCGAGGCCGACGCCTCCGGTGAAGCCGGTGCCGAAGGTCAAGCCGGTGCCGAAGGTGAAGCCGGCGCAGCTGGTGAAACCAAGATCCCGACTGCCGGTGGCGAAGAAGTGACCGTAAGCGGTGACCTCGCAGCCAAGTACAACGAGCTGGGTGGACCCACGGGTTACCTCGGCGCACCGACCGGCGGCGAAGAAGAAGGTCCCAACGGCGGCAAGTCGATTGCCTTCGACGGCGGCACGATCTTCTGGAGCCCGGACACCGATGCGCATGTCGTTCAGGGGCGCATCCTCGAGACCTACACCGAGGGCGGCGGCGCGGGCGGCGAGCTCGGCTACCCGACCAGCGACGAGCACCCGATCGAGGGTGGCCTCGGCAGCGACTTCGCGAACGGTTCGATCACGTTCATCGACGACCAGACCGAGGTCGTGAACAACTAGTTCTCCGAAGACCGGGTGCCCCGCGACGTACAGTCGCGGGGCACCCGGCTTTCTGCTTCAGGAGCGCACGCTTCGGACAAGTCCGAGCAGCATCGCCCACGCGAAATTCTTTGCGCTGAAGTAGTCCCGCCACACCGCTATTCGCCCGTCTTCGATCTCGAACGTGCCGCACACCCAGAACTCCATCCGGAATCGGCGCCACTGCAGAACGTCGGTGCGTTCGGTGAGTACCGCGGATTCGGTGCCGGCGATGTGATGTAGTCGAGCCTCGAATCCGATGGAGTACCGCTCCATGCCATGCAAAATTCGATTAACCCGCCGTATGCCAACAATTTTCGGCAGCGATACGTTGTGCCACACGATTGTGGGGTGAAGGTGTGCTGTGGCCGCGTCTATCTCGCCCGTTTCGAGTGCCGACAGGAAATCGCGAACGACAGCAACAGTCTGTGTTCGTCCGTCCGGTCGATTCTGCGTTCCGTTCACTGATGTTCTCCTCGTTCGAATCGTCCCAGTCCGCCTTCGTCGAAGTATTCGAGGGTGACGGCATTGCCCGCGAAAGTCGCTTTCGACACGGTCCCCGGTGGTGCATTCTCGTTCGAGATCGTAAAGGTGAAGGTCTCGCCGTCCCAGTGTTCGAGTGGCCGACGTTCGCCGTCCGGTCCGATCACCAGGTAGAGCTGTCCAGCGTCGACCTCCACCCGTGCCGGACCCCAGTAGGGGTTCTCGTACGTTCCGGCATAGGTGTCGGGAGGTCGAGGCGGGGTAGGTGACGACGGAGCTTCCGCGCCGACCAGTTCTCCCTCGGGTTCGTTCATCGGTGCGAAGGCACCCGCGTACATGCTTCGCCAGTCCTCTCGGATCTCGCCGAACTGGACGAGGTCCGCGAACTCGGCCGTGAGGGTCTCGGGGAGACCGATCGGCGATCCGTTCGTCAGGGCGACGATCGCGACGTCAGCCGACGGGATTGCCATGAAATTGGTGGCCGCACCGAGTTGGAAGCCGCCGGAGTGGCTGATCGTCGTGCGTCCCGCAGCGCTTGTCGACACGTTGAACCCGTAGCCGTATGCGCCGGCGCGCGAATCGGGACTTTGTGCCGGGCTCGAAACGATCTGCGGCGTGATGGCGGGGAGGAGCGCGTCCGCGTCGACGATGTGGCGATCGTCCGCGGTGCCGTCGCCGAGCAACATCTTCAGCCACGCGGCCATGTCGTTCGCCGACGAGCTGACTCCACCGGCGGGGGATTGCGCGTCCGGCTGACGGGCGGTGTCGTGAACGTACTCCCCGTCGATCAACTGGTGTCCGACGGCGCGGTTCGGCCGGGCCTCGTAGTCGACGAAGCGGGAGCTCGTGGACGTCATTCCGAGCGGCTCGTACAGTGCGTCGTTCGACAGTGTCGCCCAATCCTTTCCTGCGGCCGCTGCAACCGACTCGGCAGCGGCTGTGACACCGAAGTTCGTGTACTCGTAGGTACTTCGGAAGGGAGTGAGTGGCAGCAGCCGGAGGCGTTCGAGGACTTGCCTTCGGTCGTACCCCAGGTCCTCGAGGCGATCGCCGGCGTGGTCGGGCAGCCCCGAGCGGTGCGCGTACAGGTCGGCGATGGTCAGGTGCTCCGTCACCCAGGGGTCGTTCAATGCGAACCAGGGCAGGTGTTCGGTTACCGGTGTGTCCCAATCGACGGTCCCGGTTCCGACCTCGTGCGCCACCACCGTCGCTCCGACCGACTTGGACACCGATGCCAGAGGGAAAACGGTGTCGGCGTCCACTGTTCGGTCAGCGCCCTCTTCCCGGACGCCGAAGCCCTTCGCGTAGACGGTCCGGCCGTCGTGGACCACGGCGACGGACATTCCCGGCACGCCGGAATCGGACATGAGTGAGTCGACCAGCCCGTCCAGTTCCGAGACTGCGTCATCGATCTGCCCGGCCGGAATCTCCACTCCGGCGACCGTGCCCGGGTCGGGAGGTGATGCATCTTCGGTCTGGTTCGGGGCTTGGCTGGTGCTGTCCGGCGTGGACTGCTCGGAAGTGCAACCGGCGGCCACGAGAGCCCCTGTGAGGGCCAGCGCACAGACGACTGGGAAACTGCGGTTCGTTCGCATCATTCGGCCTCGATCGGCGCTCAGTGTCCCCCGGTTCCTTCAGAGTATCGATCCGACACGATTGACCTGGATGTTTTCGGAGTAGTACCGATTTTTTGCGACCTGGGTCTCGTTCCGGACACTCGAGGCAAGTACGGTGTGCGGATGCCGACCGACATCAACGACTCACAGTTGCTCAGCGAACTCGCACCCGTCGTGCAGGAGAACCTGGATCGGCACATTGCTGCCGCAGATGGGTGGCAGCCGCACGAGTTCGTGCCGTGGGACAGCGGCAGGAACTTCGCCTTCATGGGCGGCGAGGACTGGGCACCCGAGCAGTCGAAGCTCAGTGATGTCGAAGCTCTCGCACTCACCGTGAGCGTCCTGATTGCCGACAACATGCCGAGTCACCACCGCGAACTCGCTCACGCGTTCGGCCTGGTCGGCCCGTGGTGGACCTGGGTCGGTCGTTGGACGGCCGAGGAGAACCGTCAGTCGATCGTGCTGCGTGACTACCTCGTGCTCACCCGTGCAGTCGATCCGGTGGCGCTCGAACGCGACCGTATGAAGCACATGGTGCGTGGATTCGATCTCCCCCCGATGCACCTCGCAGAGATGCTCGCGCACTCGGCGTTCGACGAGGCGGCAGCAGCGGTGCGTCACCGCAACACTGCGCGGCTCGGTTCGGACCCGCTCGTCGCCACCATCACAGACCGCATCGCGAAGGACGACGAGCTTCAGGCCACGTTCTACAGCAACCTCGTCGCGGCGGCCTTCGACATCGCACCCGACCAGACCATGATCGCCGTGGCGTCGGCGGTCGACCGGTTCGAGGTTCCACGAGTCGACCTTCTCGACGGTTCGGACAGCACGGCTCGCCTGGCCGAGGCCGGAATCTACGATCCGGCAAGGCAGAACCAGGATGTGTTCGCACCGCTGCTGCGGGAATGGTCGGTGGCCGAGCGCACGGGACTGAGCGACGACGCGGAACAGGCGCGACAGAAGCTCGCTGCCCTTCTCTGATTCAGTTTCGCTCGCAGGCCGGTGACCCCGGCCTGCGAGCGAAACCGATTCCGCTACTTTCGAACCTTCGCCATTTCGAGAACGTCGAGCCGCTTGTCGAGCTCTTCTTCGCTGAGCTTCTCGCCCACGAGTCCGCGGTCGACAACGGTCTGGCGGATGGTCTTCTTCTCCTTCAGGGCCTCCTTGGCCACCGCCGCGGCCTCCTCGTAGCCGATCGCCGAGTTCAGCGGCGTCACGATGGACGGGGACGACTCGGCGAGGGTCTTCAGATGTTCCTCGTTGGCGACCAGTCCGGTGATGCAGCGATCCGCGAACAAGCGGGACACGTTCGCCAGCAACGTAAACGACTCCAGGACGTTCCTCGTCATCATCGGGATGTACACGTTGAGCTCGAAGGCCCCACCGCCGCCACCCCATGCCACTGCGGCGTCGTTGCCCACCACCTGCGCCGCGACCTGGGTAACCGCTTCCGGTAGTACCGGATTCACCTTGCCGGGCATGATCGACGAGCCCGGCTGCAGATCGGGAAGCTGGATTTCACCGAGGCCGGTCAGGGGACCCGACCCCATCCACCGGACATCGTTCGCGATCTTCGTCAGCGAGATCGCAATAGTGCGAAGTGCGCCGGAAGCCTCGACCAGACCGTCCCGCGCAGCCTGAGCCTCGAAACTGTCGGTGGCGGGAACAAGTGCATCGACACCCGTCGACTCGACAAGCGCGGCAACAACCTTCGGACCGAACCCGTCCGGTGCGTTCAGTCCCGTTCCCACTGCAGTACCGCCGATAGGCAGCTCACCGAGGCGCGGCAGCACCGCCTGCACCCGTTCGATCCCCGCCTCGATCTGGCGTGCGTAGCCACCGAACTCCTGACCGAGGGTGACGGGTACGGCATCCATCAGGTGCGTGCGGCCCGACTTGACCACCGTGCGCCATTCCTGCGACTTGTCCAAGAGCGCGAGCCGCAGATGATCGAGCGCCGGGATCAACGTCGTGACGGCCGCTTCGGTGGCCGCGACGTGTGTTGCGGTGGGGAAGGTGTCGTTCGACGACTGAGACATGTTGACGTCGTCGTTCGGATGCACATCCACGCCGTTGTTCTTCGCGATGGACGCGATGACCTCGTTGGCGTTCATGTTGGAACTGGTGCCCGAGCCGGTCTGAAAGACGTCGATGGGGAACTGGTCGTCGTGGCCGCCCTCGGCGATCTCGTTCGCGGCGGCGATGATTGCGTCGGCCTTCTCGGCGTCGAGCAGTCCGAGATCCCGGTTGACCTTGGCACATGCAGCCTTGAGCAGTCCCATAGCGCGAATCTGGGTGCGTTCCAACGGCCGTCCACTGATGGGGAAGTTCTCCACGGCACGTTGTGTCTGCGCACGCCACAATGCATCGACGGGCACCCGAACCTCGCCCATCGTGTCGTGTTCGATCCGGTACTGCTGTTCGTTGTTGTCGCCCATGGCATCGAGGATGCCACGGGCGACAGCTGTGTGGGGACCTACCGAAAGCGACCGCCACCGATGATCGATCATCGGTGGCGGTCGCTTTCGTGATATGTCAGAAGGTCGGCGGTACCGCGTTGTCGTCGCCGTCGAAATCGACGGTCGAGTATTCACGGAGCTTCTCGAGCCGGTGGTATGCGTCGATCATCCGCACTGTTCCGGACTTCGACCGCATCACGATGGACTGCGTCGAGGCGCCGCCGCCGTAGTACCGCACGCCGCGCAGCAAGTCGCCGTCGGTGACACCGGTGGCGCAGAAGAAGACGTTCTCTCCGGAAACGAGATCTTCCGTGGTCAGGACACGGTCGAGATCGTGGCCTGCGTCGATCGCCTTCTGACGCTCGGCGTCGTCGGTCGGTGCGAGACGACCCTGCAGCGAGCCGCCCATGCAGCGCATGGCAGCGGCGGCGATGATGCCTTCCGGGGTGCCGCCGGTACCGATCAGCATGTCGGTGCCCGACTCCGGACGTGCCGCGGCGATCGCGCCGGCGACGTCACCGTCGGAGATCAGGCGGATGCGGGCGCCGGTCTCACGAACCTGCTGGATCAGTTCTGCGTGCCGCGGACGGTCCAGGATGCACACCGTCACGTCGGAGACCGAAGCCTTGCGGACCTTGGCGACCCGCTTGATGTTCTCGGACACCGGTGCCGTGATGTCGACGACATCGGCGGCCTCGGGGCCCACGGCGATCTTCTCCATGTAGAAGACTGCCGATGGGTCGAACATGGCGCCGCGCTCTGACACCGCGAGCACCGAGATGGCGTTCGGCATGCCCTTGGACATCAGGGTGGTGCCGTCGACAGGGTCGACCGCGAAGTCGCAGTCCGGCCCGTCGCCGTTGCCGACCTCTTCGCCGTTGAACAGCATGGGCGCTTCGTCCTTCTCGCCCTCACCGATCACGACGACGCCGCGCATCGACACACTGTGGACGAGCTTGCGCATCGCGTCGACAGCGGCTCCGTCGCCGCCTTCCTTGTCTCCACGGCCGACCCAACGACCGGCGGCCATCGCGCCCGCCTCGGTGACCCGGACCAGCTCGAGAGCGAGGTTGCGGTCGGGAATCTCGCGGCGACTCGACGTGCTGGCCGTCATGGGCGGTGCCTCCTGCTGAAGTCACGGTCGGCCGAAGGTGATCGGCCGGTTCGGATGGAATTCTTCGAAGATTGTCCCAGAAACGGACGCGCACCTCGCTGCTGGGTCACATTTCACGGGACCGAGAATCGTCGAACCCGCACCCACCCTGGATACTGGTACGCGTGGCATCTGAAAAACCCCGCATTCTGCAGAACAACCGCGACATGGTGTGGTCACTCGTACCGCTCGTGCTGTTCTGTGTGATCATCGCGGGAATCGCGAGTCAGTGCACGTTCAGCCCGGGGGGACCGACGAGTGGACCCATACCGAGCTTCGACGTCGATGCGGCGCTGACGTACGACGCGCGGGAACTCGGCTTCCCGATCCGGCACCCGGACGTGCCGGAAGGCTGGACCCCCAATTCCGGTAGCCGCGCGTTCGTGGGCGGGGGTGATTCGAGCACGGTCGGTTTCATCACGCCACCCGGCCGGTACGTGCAGCTGACGCAGAGTGACGCCGACGAAACTCCGCTCGTGACCTTCATCGCAGGAGAGCCGCGTACGGCCACGGGCAGCGAGGACATCGGTGGCAGGACCTGGGTTCTCTACGGTGGCGAGGGTGTCGAGCCGATCTGGACCTCGGATTTCACGCAGACGCGTATCGCGGTGACGGGCAGTGGATCGGACGAGGAGTTCCGAGAGTTGGCTGCCGCGGTTGGGGCGGCGGAGCCCCTCGACTCCTAGACTTCTTCGTCGTCGGAATGCGCGATCGCCTTCTCCACACGGGTCCGCGCGCCTTCGAGATGCTCTTCGCAACGCTTGGCGAGGGCCTCACCGCGCTCCCACAGGGACAGTGAAGCATCGAGGTCGAGGCCGCCCTGTTCGAGGATCTTCACGACGTCCACCAATTCGTCGCGGGCCGCCTCGTACCCGAGCTCGGCAACGGGTGTGGGGGTGTCGTTCTCTTCGCTCATCCGGCTACTTGTCCTTTCCCATCACCGCGGCGCGAACTGCGCCGTCGGCAACACGCACACGTATCTGAGTTCCAGGCGGGGCGTCGTCCACCGACCGCAGCACTTCTGGCTCTCCGTCCAGCACGACGCGTTGCACGACCGAGTAGCCGCGCGCCAGGGTCGCCGCAGGCCCGAGGGTCGTGAGGCGGGCGCGTAGGTGTTCGACGGTGGTGCTCTCCGCGGCGATCGCCCGCAATATGTCCCGCCTTCCGGCGCTGCGGAGTTGATCGATGTGATCGGCCCGATCGTCGAGTGCCCGCCACGGCGAGGCGAGGACAGGCCGGCTCCGCAGTTGCTCGACGAGGTGCGTTTCTCGTCGTACCCAGCTGCGTAGCGCCGCAGCACTGCGAGCCTGCAATTCCGAGACGAGGGCCTGTTCGGCCACCGCGTCCGGTACGACGTGTTTCGCGGCGTCCGTCGGGGTGGCCGCCCGCAGATCCGCGACATGATCGGACAGCGGACTGTCAGGTTCGTGGCCGATGGCGCTCACGACCGGTGTGCGGCACGCGACGATCGCCCGACACAGTGTCTCGTCGGAGAAGGGGAGCAGGTCTTCGACGCTGCCGCCGCCGCGGGCGAGGACAATGACATCGACGTGCGGATCGGCATCGAGTTCCTTCAATGCCTCGAGGATCTGCGGCACCGCGGTCGGTCCCTGGACCGGTGTGTTGCGGATCTCGAAGCGGACGGCAGGCCAGCGGCGTTGCGCGACACTCAACACGTCGCGTTCGGCAGCACTTGCTCGACCTGTGACGAGGCCGACGGTGCCGGGCAGGAACGGCAACGGACGCTTCAGTCGCGGATCGAACAATCCTTCTGCCGCGAGCAGGGCCCGCAAGCGTTCGATCCTGGCCAGGAGTTCGCCGACGCCCACCGCCCGGATCTCGGTGGCACGGAGCGAAATCGAACCCCGCCCCGTGTAGAAGGACAGCTTTCCGTTGACGACGACCCGACTGCCCTCGGTCAGCGGGACGAGCGAGTTCTGCAGCATCTGCGGCGAACACGTCACGGAGAGCGACATGTCCGCCGACGGATCACGCAGAACCAGAAAAGCGGTACGGGTGCCGGGGCGGGCATTGACCTGCGTCAACTGGCCCTCGACCCACACACTGCCGAGGCGGTCGATCCACTGGGCGACCTTCATCGACACCGTGCGGACGGGCCATGGCTGTTCGGCGGAGCTTGCTGCGGAGCTTGCCGATCGAGACTGAGCGGAGGTCACTTGGCCTTGGCGCTGGTGATCCGGTTGGTGAGCATGGTCTGGAACGGGGCGCGGCCCTGCGTGGCGTTCTCGTACTCCAACAGGGTGGACAGGTCCTCGACGGAAAGATTCCGGAGGCGAGCCCGCAGCTGAGCCAACGTCAGAGTCCCGTAGTCGAGGTAGACCGCGATCTCCGGCTCGGGCACCTTGCGAGGCTTCGGTGTGGCGGCGGGGGTCTTCGCCCCGTTGGTGGACGTCGGGGACGCGGGCGCGTCGTCGGGGCCCAGCGAATAGAGCGCGAACCGTCCTTGCGCCCCATTGCGGTCCTCGGGCTCGGGTGCCGGCGAGGGGGAGGGTTCGTCTTCGTCGAAGGACGCCCACTCCGGTTGTTCTTCCTCGTTCGTCCAGTGCACGAGCGCAAACGCCTGGTCACCCTTGATGGCCAGCGTCGTCATCGACTGTTGTACGCGCATGGTGGTCTGCAGGAACTGGCTGACCGCGGTCATGGGCAGAGTCACCGCGGTAGTAGGAAGCCGACGCGCTTCCTCGACGGCCGTGACGGCGATTCCGGCGGCGACACGTGCAGCAAACGGTGGACGAATCATGCCCACAGCCTGCCTGAATCACTCCGAATTTGGTAGCCGACGTGCCCAGTGCGTCGCCAACTACTGTGATCCGAGCGCCGTGAGTGTCCCCGGTACGGCGCTACCCGTAGTCTGGTGCCATGTCTTCTGCTGTTCCACTCACTGTGGGGATCACACGTTCGGCAGACGCGGGCGGCTCGCGCGCGGGCGGGGCGAAGCGAGTGCTGCTCGCCGAGCCACGCGGTTACTGTGCCGGGGTCGACCGGGCTGTGGAGACGGTCGAGAAGGCGCTCGAAAAGCACGGGGCGCCCATCTACGTCCGCAAGGAGATCGTCCACAACCGTCATGTCGTGGAGACGCTGAGCGACCGGGGTGTCGTGTTCGTCGACGAGACGGACGAGGTGCCCGAGGGTGCGCTGCTTGTGTTCTCCGCGCACGGCGTTTCCCCGATGGTCCACGAGTCGGCCGCGCAGCGTCAGCTCCGCACCATCGACGCAACGTGCCCCCTGGTCACCAAGGTGCACCAGGAAGCGAAGCGTTTCGCGCGAGACGACTACGACATTCTCCTCATCGGCCATGAAGGACACGAGGAAGTCGAAGGAACCGCCGGAGAAGCTCCCGATCACGTACAGCTTGTCGACGGCCCGGACTCGGTGGACGCCGTCGAGGTTCGCGACGAGTCCAAGGTGATCTGGCTTTCCCAGACCACGCTCAGCGTCGACGAGACCATGCAGACGGTGTCCCGACTGCGGGAGCGTTTCCCGGCTCTGCAGGATCCGCCCAGCGACGACATCTGCTACGCCACCCAGAACCGCCAGGTGGCCGTGAAGGCCATGGCCCCCGAATGTGATCTGGTGATCGTGGTGGGCTCACGCAACTCGTCCAACTCCGTGCGGCTGGTGGAGGTTGCGCTCGGGGCCGGTGCCCGTGCGTCGCACCTGGTCGATTACGCCCGCGAGGTGGATCCGGCCTGGCTCGAAGGAGTGCAGACCGTGGGCATAACGTCGGGTGCCTCGGTGCCGGAGATTCTGGTGACCGGCGTCATCGACCTGCTCGCGGAGCACGGTTTCCACGACGTCCAACCGGTCACCACTGCAAACGAGACCCTGGTGTTCGCCCTGCCCCGCGAACTGCGCGCGGCGCGGACCAGCTAGTCAGTAGCGCCGCTCGGACTCGAACGGCGGCTCGTAGCGATCCCGGTACCGCACCTGCGGTATCGGGTGCGCCGGCACTTCCGCGGAGGCTCTGGGGCGCGGACTCGGCTCTCGCCGCGGCGGAGGCTCACGGTGCGTGCGATCCGCGAACGGACGACCCGACGTAGCCTGGCCGCGCGGCGGCGGGGTGGCGGAGCGCCGTGGCCGGGTCGGACGGCCATCGTTCGCAGGGGCGGAGGCGCGGCGACCCTGCCCGACCGGGTCCTTCGACGAATCGCGGCGAGGTGGGCGTCCGGCGCTTCTGGGCGTGCTGTTCTGATGTGTCGACTTTTCTTCCCGTGCCGAGCCGGACCGGGTGGTGCCGCGGCGGCTCGGGGCGCCGTCTCGCTCGGAGCGGGGCGTGCGACGACGTGTCGAGGGGCGTGCGGGTCCGTTACGGCGCTTCTGAAGCAAGAATATCCGTGCACCGCAGATCGCCACCGCGACGATCGTGGCAGCCAACATCACCGGAAAACGATTGACCAGTGGATATGCCACGTTGATGGCGATGTCCCTGATGCCCGCCCCCATGCCGTCGCCGATCAGCGTCTGCGCGATGGGAACGCCGACGAAGAGAATCAGGGGCGGCTGCACCATTGCCGTGAACAACGCACGGTTGCTGGCGGCCACTGCAGCGCCGACACAGCCGAGGAAATAGAAGGTCGAGAAAGCGGCGGTGAGTTCGGAGCCTCGGGCGGCGTCGACCAGAAAACCGACGGCCGTGACACCGGCGCCGAGCAATACGACGCCCCACCAGGGAAAACCGGGAACCGTCGTGACAATCGACTGCTTGTCGAGCGGCACGCCGGAGCGAGCACGTTGGGTTGCAGACACACAACGACACTAGCGGCTACCGGCTAACTAGCTTCGTTGGCGTGACCGTGTGAGGCCGAAAGATCTGCGAGATTCGTTCGCCGCGGCCACGAATCCACCGCGCTGACCTCGGAGATCTCGCCCTCGAAGAGATCGAGGTCGTTCAATTTGCGCGCGGTGACGGTGACACGCGACTCCATCGAGGCCACCGTCGAGTTGAAGGAGTCGACGGCCTTGCCGAGTTGGCCGCCCAGTTTGTCCAGGTGACCACCGACGATGCCCAACCTGCCGTACAGCTCGCGGCCGAGTTGATGGATCTTCGCGGCATCTTCGGAGAGCGCCTCCTGGCGCCATGTGTGCGCAATGGTGCGTAGGAGGGCTATCAGTGTGGTCGGGGTGGCAATGATCACGTTTCGTGAGAACGCATGCTCGAGAAGGTCCGAATCGGCGCACAGGGCAGCATCGAGGAACGGATCACCCGGTACGAACAGGACGACGAACTCCGGGGTGGGGTCGAAGGACTCCCAATACCGCTTGTCGGCCAGCTGATCGATGTGCGTGCGTAGTTGCCTGGCGTGCCGGACCAGATGGCGGTCTCGTGCTGCCGGATCCTCGTCCTGTGCGGCGTCGAGGTAAGCCGCGAACGGCACCTTGGCATCGACCACGATCTGCTTTCCGCCCGCCAGATACACCAAAAGGTCGGGTCGGGTTCCGTCCTTGCTAACCTGAGTGTCGAAATCGCAGTGCCGCACCATGCCGGCGAGCTCGACGACGCGCTCGAGCTGGATCTCACCCCACCGTCCGCGAACTTGCGGTGCACGCAGGGCGGTGACGAGCTGACCGGTCTGGGAGGAGAGCGTCGCAGACGTGCGGTGCATCCCCGCCACCTGTTCGCTGAGACCGGCGTATGCACATACCCGATCACGCTCGACGTGGTCGACCTGTTGGGCGAGCGCCCCCACAGCTTCGTGTAGCGGGCCGACGAGCCGCGAGATCTGGTCGCCGATGGCTCCCGAATGCCGGCGCGCGGATTCCTCGTTGACGGCGCTCAGCGATTGGCGCAGGAGCCGCTCGTTGTCCCTCAGCGCAGAGAGCTGAGCTTCTGCCCGGGCAGCTCGATCACCCGCGCGTGCGGCGTGGAACAGCCAGCCGACCACCGATCCCAAGACGAGGGCGACGAGCATTCCCAGTGCCGTGAGTGCATTCATGAGACGGATGATGCAACAGGGCACCGACAGTCGATGTGGGACGCACCACGGGGGTGAGGTCCCCGGTGTTGTCGGTCGGTTCCTCTAGCGTTTCTGGCCATGAGGATCCTGCACACTTCGGACTGGCACATCGGCCGCACGTTTCACGGCGTCGACCTGCTCGCCGACCAAGAGCAGGCGCTCGAGGCCATCGCAGCCGTCGTGGCGGAGCACTCGGTCGACGTGGTGGTGGTTCCCGGTGACGTGTACGACCGCTCGATTCCCAGCGGTGACGCCGTTCTGGTCTGCAACAAGGGTTTCGAGGCGATTCGCGCCGCCGGCGCGGTAATCGTCGCGACCTCCGGTAACCACGATTCCGCTGCCAGGCTCGGTGCCGGAGCCGCGTTCTCGGGCGCCGGTGGGCTGCACCTCATCACGCGAGTCGACCAGATTTCGAGCCCGGTCGAACTCGAGGACGAGCACGGAACCGTTGCGTTCTACGGGATTCCTTACCTGGAGCCGGAGATCACGCGCGCGCAATTGAACGTGCCCACCGCTCGATCGCATGCGGAGATTCTCGACGTTGCCATGGACCGGGTGCGGGGCGATATCGCCGAGCACGCGGACGGCAGGCGTTCGGTGGTTCTCGCGCACGCGTTCGTGGTGGGCGGCGAGGCAACGGGCTCCGAGCGGTCGATTTCCGTCGGCGGCGTCGAGACGGTGTCGGCGTCTGCGTTCGACGGGGTCGACTACGTCGCGCTCGGACACCTGCATTCACCGCAGACACTGACCGACACGGTGCGCTACTCCGGTTCTCCGTTGCCGTACTCCTTCGGGGAGCGTTCCCATCGCAAGGCCGTCTTCCTGATCGACCTCGACGCGGACGGCGTGTCCGAGGTCGGCAGAGTCGATCTCCCGGTGGTGCGCGACCTGACACAGCTGTCGGGCACTCTGGACGAGCTGGTGAACGGTGACGAGTTCGCTTATGCCGAGGACCATTACGTCTCTGCCGTACTCACCGACCCCGTTCGTCCGATCGACGCGATGCGATCCCTACAGGCACGTTTCCCGCATGCGGTGCACCTGGAATGGCAGCGCCCGGACGGACTGGCGGATCTGCGGTACCGGGAGAAGGTGCACGGGCGCAGCGATCTCGAGATCGCGCGGAGCTTCGTCGCGGACGTACGGAGCGAGCCCTCCGACGGTGAGGTCCGATTGATGGAGGCCGCCCTGCGTCATGCCGATCACGAAGTCGACACACAGGTCGAGGCAGCATCGGCGGTCGGCGCGGATGTGCTGGACGAGACTGCATGAGGCTCCATCACCTCGAAGTGCGCTCGTTCGGCCCGTTCGCCGACGCCGTGAGCGTCGACTTCGACCGACTGGGTGCGGACGGGCTGTTTCTCCTGCACGGCCAGACCGGTGCCGGCAAGACGACAGTTCTCGACGCCGTGGCGTTCGCGCTGTACGGCACCGTGCCCGGAGCGCGGCGTGAGGGCAAACGCCTGCTGTCCGATCACGCCCCTGCCGGGTCGGTTCCACGAGTCGAACTGGAGGCAACCATCGGTGGCCGCCGCCTGCGCCTGACCCGAAGCCCCGAATACGAACGTCCCAAGAAGCGCGGTTCGGGGTCGCTGGTCGAGAACGCGAAGGCGACACTGACGTGGCTCGACCGCGACGGCGAAAATCTGTCACGAATCCCCGACATCGCCGACGAGATCGGGCGTTTGATGGGGATGAGCGCCGATCAGTTCTTTCAGGTCGTGCTCCTACCGCAAGGGGAGTTCGCCAAGTTCCTCCGCGCGGACAACGAGGAGCGCGGCCAACTGTTGGAGAGGTTGTTCGACACCGAGAAATTCGGAACGGTGGAGGACTGGTTCGTAGCCCGGCGCAAGAAGAGTCGACACGACCTGGACCAGGCCGAGCGCGAAGTCGACATTCTCGTCGCGAGGATCGGAACAGCGTCGGGGCTCGAAGCCGGGGCGGACGCGGACCCGGTCACGTGGGCGGTGAAGCTTCGAGATCAGCTGTCCGAGACTCGCGACACCCTCGCGGACTCGTTGTACCGGGCGAAAGAGGAAGCGGCTGCCACCCACGAGGCGCTGACGCAGGCGCGGCGCCTGGTCGATCTGCACGCCCGCCGCGACCGCGCGCTTGCCGCCCTCGCGCGCAACGAAGAGAGGAAGGCCGACATCGAGGGGGCTTCGGCCGAACTCGACGCGGCCCGCCGAGCCAAGCCCGTCGCGGCATTGAACGACGAGCTCGTCTCGGTACGAGAATCCGAGGCGGGCGCCTTGCAACAAGCCCGGCAGACGGAAGCGGACCTGCGCACAGTCGTCGGAAGTGAAGCGCTGCTCGCCGAGATCGGTTGGCCGCCCGCAGATTACGAGCGAGAGGTGCTGCGGACGCAGGTCCGGGAGTGGGGCGACGACCTCGTACGACTCGACGCAGCCCTCGTCGAGGTGAAGACTCTCGAGGATCTGAACGAGCGCATCGAAACCTTCCGGGTGCGCCGAGACGCGAGTGCATCTGCTGCCGAACGCGTCGTCACGGAGCTCGAGCATGTTCCCGCCGCA
The DNA here is from genome assembly GCF_042719695.1 of Rhodococcus sp. NPDC058521. Taxonomy (NCBI): domain Bacteria; kingdom Bacillati; phylum Actinomycetota; class Actinomycetes; order Mycobacteriales; family Nocardiaceae; genus Rhodococcus; species Rhodococcus sp. NPDC058521. Next base: position 274,582 of record NZ_JBHXNL010000005.1, on the reverse strand, counting down.
TTGCAGGCGGCAGAAGCGGATCTGGACGCCGCCCGGCGGGCGCAGGACTCGCTTGCTGCACTCGAGGACACTCATCGACGTGCCAGGGATGCAGCGGATGCTGCGATCGAGTTGCGCACTCGCCGAGCAGAACTCACGGCGGCCAAGAAGGATGCAGTCGTGGCCGAGACCGGTCACCTCGACGCTCGCGAGCACCTACTCGACTTGCGGGAGCGCCGGATCGCAGGCATGGCAGCCGAACTGGCGCAGCGGCTCGTGAAGGGTGAAGAGTGCCAGGTATGCGGGTCCACGGACCATCCTCGCCCTGCGGAAGCCACCGATCGATCGGTGACGAAGGCGGACGAGGACCGTGCTGTGAAGGCCGAGCAGGCCGCCGCGGGCGCGCTGGTGAAGGCCAAGGACGCCGTGGCGACCGTGGAGCGGGCGATCGTTCTTCTCGAACAGCGTGGGGGAGACGAAGACGTCGACGAGCTGTCGAGCGCCGCTGCTGCGGCGGAGTCCGAGCTGTCGCACACCAGCGACCTCGCAGGGCAACTCGACACGCGAGCGAATGCGCTCCGTGCGATCCGTGAATCCGAGTCGGCGCTTCACACGCGCAGTCGCGAACTGAACTCCGAAGTTGCCACCCTGACCGAGAAGCTGGCGTCTGCGATCACCGAGGCCGAGAAGTTGCGCACGCGAATCGAGGCAGCGGCAGGTGACGACGGCGATGTGCTGACACGCAGTCGTCGCGTGAAGTCTCTGGTGGAGCGGGCCTCCGAGCTCGCCGACGCGCGGGACGCAGCAGTCGCAGCTACCGCAGAGGCCGCGAAACAACTCGCCAAGACCGAGTCGACCGCGCGCGAAGCGGGTTTCGACAGCATCGCCGACGCCCTGGCTGCGGTTCGCGACGACCATCGCCAAGCGGCACTCGACACCCTGCTCGCCGAAGCCAGAGACGTCGAATCAGGTGCCCGAGCTGTGCTCGCCGAACCGGACGTCGAAGCCATTTCCGATTCTGCACCGCCTGCACTGGATACGGTGCGAGCTGCGCATGCCGAGAAGAGCGATGTCGTCGATGCCGCTGTCGCCGCTGCTTCGGAGGCAGAACGTCGCCTCCAGGACGTCGAGCGGCACACAGCACAGCTGATGAAGGCCACCGCCAAGGTGACGCCGCAACGGGAGGCGCACGAGGAACTCGCCGCCCTGGCCGAGCTGATCGCCGGGCGCGGACAGAATGCGCGCAAGATGTCGTTGCGGTCGTATGTACTGGCAGCCCGGCTCGAAGAGGTCGCGTTGTCCGCGTCGGTGCGTCTGCGTCGCATGTCCGGCGGACGGTACGAGTTCGTTCACAGTGACGAGGCCGGTCCACGCGGAAAACGGGGCGGCCTCGGCCTCGACATCCGCGACGACTACACCGGCACCGTGCGCTCCGCGAAGACCCTGTCGGGTGGCGAGTCCTTCCTCGCTTCGCTGTCCCTCGCACTCGGCCTCGCCGACGTGGTGGCCGCGGAGTCCGGTGGCGTCGTTCTGGACACGATGTTCATCGACGAAGGGTTCGGCACCCTCGACGCGGACACGCTCGATTCGGTGATGTCGGTTCTGGACGAACTCCGTGACGGCGGCCGAGTCGTGGGAATCGTCAGTCACGTGGACGAGATGCGGCAGCGCATCCCGAGTCGGTTACACGTGATCCGTGGACGATTCGGATCGACCCTCGAGGTCGTCGCCGGCTGAGTTCTCGTCGTCTTCGGATCCGGGGTCCTCGCTGTCGGTTCGATCGGACAGCTTGTGCGAGCCCTCGGTGGGAACGGCATCCGGTTCCGTGGCGCGGTGATCGATCTGCTCGCCCAGGTATCGGACCACGACAGCGGCGACGGCCGCTACCGGCACGGCCAGGAATGCGCCCACGATTCCGAAGACGGACCCGCCCGCGGTCACCGCGAGAAGAACGACCACGGCGTGCAATTTCATGCTCTTGCTCTGCAGAATCGGCTGCAGCACGTTTCCTTCGATCTGCTGCACGGCGATGATGATTCCCAGCACGATCAACGCAGTGGTCAAGCCGTTGGCGACGAGCGCGACGAGCACCGCGAGCGCACCCGCCACGAAGGCGCCGACGATCGGGATGAAGCCACCGATGAAGGTCAGGATTGCCAGCACCGGAGCCAATGGCACACCGAGGATGAGCAGCCCGGCGCCGATGAACACGGCGTCGATGAGGCTCACGAGTGCCTGGGTGCGGATGAACCCACCGAGGGTGTCCCACATGCGGACCAGCACGGCTTCGATGTGGACTCCGGCGCGGCGCCCGCTCACTTGGTGCAGCCAGGGAATGAACCGGGGGCCGTCCTTGATGAAGAAGAAGCAGAGGACCATCACCAGACCCATCGTGACCAGCAGGGAGCCTGCCGTACTCACACCGGTGAAGACTCCTGTTGCGATCGTGCTTGCGCTCTCCTGAACCTTCGAGACGATCGTCTGGACCGCGTTGTCGATCTGCTCGTCCTGAAGGTTGATCGGCGGGCCCTTCAACCAGTCCTGCACCTGGTTGATGCCTTGGGTGGCCTTGTTGCCGAGCTCGGGTGCCTGGGAGACGATCGATGGAACGATGCCCGCGATGACACCGGCGAGAATCGAGATGAAGAGGATCAAGGTGAGGCCGGCGGCCGCGGCGGGCGGAATGCCTCGTTTCGTCATTGCGCGGGTCGGGGGCCAGAGAACCGTCGACACGACGATTGCCAACAGGACCGGCAGTATGATGACCCAGAGTTCCTCGACGACCCATCCGAGGATGAACGCCGCGAGCGAGATGGCGACGAGGACGAGGGACCATTTTGCGAGCCACAGGCCCCCACGCCCGATCAGGTGCCCACGATCGGGTTTACCCCATTGTTGCTCGGTGGCGGGCGTTGCGCTGTCGCTCACAGATCGTCCTTCCAGGCTGGGCAGTGCCGGGCGTGGGCACGGCGAACCCAATGTTACTGGTGTGATCCTCGAGATCCTGCGGTGATGCCCCTCGGGGTTGCGCGTTCGTGTTCGGTTGCCGACCCGCGTTGCCTACGATCCGGACTATGAAACTCGCAGCAGCGTTGTGCACAGCGGCATTCGTGGTGTGCGGACTGGCCGCATGTGGTTCGGGGGATGAGGCGGGCAACACCGCCGGGAGTGCGGCGACATCTGCGCACACGGCCTTGGACGACGCCAAATCGGCTGCCTTCGTCGCGTCGTTCAAGGCGGCATTCTCTCCACTGGCCGAGGGGCGATCCGACGAGGACATCAAGGCGATCCTCGACGACACCTGTGGTGACCTCGCCGAATCCTCCGACGAGCAGGGGGTACAGGCGGACATCAAGGAGCGCGCGGAGAACAACGGCGCCGAGCCGACCGACAACCAGGCCCGGCAGATCTACGAGATGGCCAAGGTCGCCTGCCCCTGACCGGCAGCAGCGCCGACTTCCGGGTCAGCAGCAGCGGGCGCCCGGGTTGGCCTCGGCTTCGGCGTGGCGTGTTCGCCAGTATTCCCGTTCGGTGGGAATCGGAGCTCCGGGGTGAACGCGCTGCATGTGGTGCACGTATCGTGCGTAGTCGTGGTCGCCCATCACAGAGCCGAACCACCACCAGATGCCTCGCAGTACGTGCACCACATGTTTCATCGGGTCGGCGCCCCGTCCGGATCCAGCGGCGCGAGGTCGCCGTTTTGCTCGTACTCGTCCCACTGCCTCTGCAGCTTTTTTTCGGCCTGCGTGGTGTGGAAACCGGAAGGAGCGAAGATCCGTGAGGGCTGCTCGGGATCCTCGGTTGTCGGTAGGGAGCCTGCGCGGTATGCCTTGACGCACACCACGACCCCGGCAACGACCACGATCAGAACCAACACTGCGAACACGATCGACAGGGTGCCCTGGATGAACGTGTTGCGGATGACGGCATCGATGGCTTCGGGGGTCTTCGCGGATCCGAAGCTGGTCTCACCGGCGGCTTTCGCGTCCTTGAAAGCGTTGTGTTGTGACCAGTACCCGATCTTGGTGTCGGGGGAGAACACCTTCTGCCACGACGCTGTCATGGTGATCACGAGGTCCCATACGAGCGGGACTCCGGGAATCCACGCCCACTTGAACAGGCCCTTCTTCATGACGATGGCGAGGACCACCGTCAGCGCGATCGCGGCCAAGAGTTGGTTGGCGATGCCGAACAGGGGGAACAGCGTGTTGATTCCACCGAGCGGATCGGTGACGCCCATCAGCAGGATTGCGCCCCATGCCGCGACGACCACCAGTGAGCAGAACCATGCACCCACGCGCCACGACGGATCCTTGAACTTCCGGGCGGGTCCGCCGAAGTTGCCGAGCGAGTCGGAGAGCATGAATCTCGCCACTCGGGTTCCGGCGTCGATAGTGGTGAGGATGAACAGCGCCTCGAACATGATCGCGAAGTGGTACCAGAACGATTTCAGTCCCGATCCACCCAGGAACTGGCTGAGCACTTCCGACATGCCGAAGGCGAGAGTCGGAGCACCGCCCGTGCGGGAGATGATCGATTCTTCACCCACATCCGCGGCAGCACCGGACAGTACTTCCGGTGAGATGTCCGGAGTGTTCAGTCCGAGGCCGTTGACGTAGTCCGCTGCAGTCTCGGGCGTGCCCCCGGTCAGAGCTTCGGGCGCGTTGAGTGCGAAGTAGAGATGCTGGTCGAGAATGCAGGCCGTGACGAGGGCCATGATCGCGACGAACGATTCGGTGAGCATGCCGCCGTACCCGATCATGCGGGTCTGCTTCTCTTTTGCGAGCAGCTTCGGCGTGGTTCCGGACGAGATCAACGCGTGGAAGCCGGACAGGGCTCCGCACGCGATGGTGATGAACAGGAACGGAAACAGTGAACCGGCGAACGCGGGGCCGGTGCCGTCGATCGCGAAGCTGCTGACGTCGGGCATCTTGATGGTGGGTTGCGCGACCAGGATGCCGACGGCGAGGAGTGCGATCGTGCCGACCTTCATGAACGTCGACAGGTAGTCGCGCGGAGCAAGCAGAAGCCAGACGGGCAGCACCGAGGCTGCGAAACCGTAGGCGATCATCAGCCACGCGATGGTGGCCTTCGAGAGGGTGAACCAGTCGGCGCCCCAGGATGTTTCGGCGACCCAACCACCCGCGACGATGGCGAGGAGCAGCAGTACGACACCGACGAGGGACACCTCGGACACGCGGCCCGGCCGCAGATAGCGCAGGTACACACCCATGAACAGTGCGATCGGGATGGTCATGGCGATGGAGAAGACGCCCCATGGGCTCTCGGCGAGGGCGTTCACCACGACCAGTGCCAGCACCGCTATGAGGATGATCATGATGACGAACACGCCGATCAGGGCCGCGGCACCACCGACGACGCCGAGTTCTTCGCGCGCCATCTGGCCGAGGCTTCGGCCGCGTCGCTTCGTGGAGATCCACAGCACGAGGAAGTCCTGGACCGCGCCTGCGAACACGACGCCGAGGATGATCCACAGCGTGCCCGGCAGGTAGCCCATCTGTGCGGCCAGAACGGGGCCGACGAGCGGGCCTGCACCGGCGATGGCTGCGAAGTGGTGTCCGAACAGCACGCGCCGGTCGGTCGGCATGTAATCCTTGCCGTTCTCGAGGATTTCGGCAGGCGTGGCCACGTCGTCGCGAGGCCGGGTGATCTTGTTCTCGATCAGCCTGGCGTAGAAGCGGTATGCGATCAGGTAGGTGCAGATGGCGGCGACGACGAACCACACCGAATTGACCTGCTCGCCGCGGACCACAGCGATCATCGCCCACGCGACACCACCGAGGAGGCCGATGATCAGGAAGGCGACGCGTGCCGTGGGGGAGATGCGGGCCTGTTCGACGACCCCGACGGGAGGTATGTCCGGATCTGTCGTCAGATACTCCACCTCGGGCTCGGGTGAACTTTTTCGTGCCATTCGTATGGCCATCCGCGACTCCTCAGCAGTCTTCCCGAGTGCCGAAAAGGCTCGACGCCATTGTGTGGCACGGACCCTCGTCGACACGGCCACCGCTTTGTGGCCCCAGTCACCCTAGGTGTGTCGGTCCGGATTCAGGAAGGTTTGCGCCGAGCGAGCCGAAATCTGCGATGTGCGGTCCCTTGTCGACTGCGGCCTCGGGTCGACTAGATTCGGACGTTCGCGGCCGACGCAGTGTCGGCTCACGATGGAGGGGGATGCACATCATGTCCGAAAATCAGGGGTTCGAGCCGCAGAGCCATGCGCAGCCCGCATACCCGCATGAGGGGTATCCGCAGCAGGGATTCCCGCCGGCCCCGGTCGGTTCACCGAGCGCACCGCCGCTCCCGCCTTCCAATGCGGGATGGGCGGTCGCGGCAGTCCTGTTCTTCTGGCCCCTCGCCTTCAGCGCGTTCAACCACGTCCACGACGTCTATCCCAAGTGGGCGATGGGCGACTATCAGGGCGCCCAGTACGCCTCCGACCGTGCGAAGCAGCTCGGAAAGATCGCGTTGTGGGTGTGGGTCGGACTGATGATCTTGTTCGTGGTCGTCTACGTGATATTCATCGTCGCCATGATCGCGTCGATCGGCGACGCCGCTGCGCGTTAGACGAGACCTTCACCCTCGACTGGTGGCGCCGCCGAAGAGGCGAGGCCGTAGAATCCACAGACCGTGAGCCTTACCCTCGGAATCGTCGGACTGCCCAACGTCGGCAAGTCGACTCTCTTCAATGCCCTGACCAACAACGACGTGCTCGCCGCGAACTATCCGTTCGCCACGATCGAGCCCAACGTAGGCATGGTGGAGTTGCCGGACCCGCGTCTGACCAGGCTTGCCGAGATCTTCGGGTCCGAGCGGATCCTGCCGGCAACGGTGTCTTTCGTGGACATCGCCGGCATCGTGAAGGGTGCCTCCGAGGGGCAGGGCCTGGGCAACAAGTTCCTCGCCAACATTCGTGAGGCCGACGCAATCTGTCAGGTGGTTCGCGTGTTCGCCGACGACGACGTGGTTCACGTCGACGGTGAGGTGAATCCCGCATCGGACATCGAGGTCATCGAGACGGAGTTGGTCATCGCCGACATGCAGACCCTCGAGAAGGCGCTGCCGCGTCTCGAGAAGGAAGCCAAGAAGAACAAGGAACTCAAGCCGCTGCACGAGGAGGCCGTGAAAGCCCAGGCGTTCCTCGACGAGGGCAAGACCCTGTTCAGCGTCAAGGACAAGCTGGACTTCTCGTTGCTGCGTGAGCTGAGCCTGCTGACCACGAAACCGTTTCTCTACGTGTTCAACGCGGACGAGGCGGTCCTGACCGACGAGGCGAAGGTTGCCGAACTGCGCGCTTCGGTTCAGCCGGCGGACGCCGTGTTCCTCGACGCCAAGGTCGAGCAGGAGCTTCTCGAGCTCGACGAAGAGGACCGTCAGGAGATGCTCGACTCGATCGGCCAGTCCGAGCCCGGACTTCATGCACTGGCCCGCACCGGATTCCACACTTTGGGCTTGCAGACCTATCTGACCGCGGGCCCCAAGGAATCGCGTGCCTGGACCATCCACAAGGGCGACACCGCACCGCAGGCGGCCGGTGTCATTCACACCGACTTCGAGCGCGGCTTCATCAAGGCCGAAATCGTGTCTTTCGCCGACCTGGACGAGACCGGCTCGATGTCTGCGGCCAAGGCTGCAGGCAAGGTGCGTATGGAAGGCAAAGACTACGTCATGTCCGACGGCGACGTCGTCGAGTTCAGGTTTAACGTCTAGCGTTATTGACGTTCTCCGTTATATGCTGGTCGTGTGATCAGATCGTTCGGCGACAAGGCGACTGAACGGCTGTGGCGTCGTGAGCGCGTGCGCTCGATCGATTCGAGGATCCATCGGGTCGCACTGCGCAAGCTTCGTCAGGTGGGATCAGCGGAGTCCATCGAGGATCTCCGCGTCCCACCTGGCAATCGGCTCGAAGCTCTCAAGGGTGATCGTGCCGGGCAGCACAGCATCAGGATCAACGACCAGTGGCGGATCTGTTTCGTATGGACGGCCGCCGGACCGGAGGAGGTGGAGATCGTTGACTACCACTGACAAGATCGCGCCGATCCACCCGGGCGAGGTCCTCATGGAGGATTTCATCGAGGGGTTCGGAATCACCCAGAACAAGTTGGCAGTGTCGATCGGCGTACCGCCGCGGCGGATCAACGAGATCGTGCATGGCAAGCGGGGGATCACGGCGGACACCGCCCTGCGCCTCGCGAAGTACTTCGGTACGTCGGCGGAGTTCTGGATCAATCTGCAGAGCCACTACGAGCTCGACCGTGCGGAGGACCTGGCAGGGGAGCAGATCGCTTCGATCACGCCGCTGAGCGTCGCGTGAACTCGCCCGATCGGCAGGCAGTATTCGGTCAGCACCGCCATACCGGGAGGTTCGACTGGGGCCCTGTGGGCGCACCAGGCGGGGAAGCGGATCTGGCGGTAGTCGTCGACGTCCTGAGTTTCTCGACGTCCGTGTGCGTCGCGGTCGAGCGCGGGATGTACGTCTTCCCGTACCGGTGGAAAGGCCCCGACGCGGCAGCCTTCGCTCGTGACCATGACGCTGTCCTGGCAGTCGGTCAGCTCGAGTCGACTCTGCCGGACTCGCCGACCCCCTCTCGCTGTCGCCCGCGGCCCTGCTCACCGCACCCCGCGTTCCCAGACTCGTCCTGCTCTCACCGAACGGATCCACGATCACCACGATCCTCGACGAGGCGGGTGCCCAGGTCGTCGTCGGCTGTCTCCGGAACGCGGCCGCAGTGGCGGATGTGATCGCTGCGCGACTGGGGCTTGGCGACTCGGTGGCAGTCATCGCGGCCGGGGAGCGGTGGCGTGACGACGACTCGCTGCGCCCCGCACTCGAAGATCACCTTGGCGCGGGGCAGTGCGCGCCGCACTTGCGAGTCTCGGTTACCGGGAAGCGATGAGCCCTGAGACCGCCGCTGCCGCCGACCTCGCCGACGCGGTGAAGCCCACGTCTGTCCGAGTCCATGCACGAGTGCGTGGGGGCTCGAGGAAGCGATGGGGTTCCGTTCCGACGTCGACGTGGTGGCCTCTTGGGAAGTCTCGCAGGTGGCCCAGACACTCATTGCGGCCACGTCGAGTCGTCAGGTGTGCTCAGAGGTTGGTCTGTGCCGGAACTCGGTCGAGTTCCGATTCAACGTGTAGTTGAGTCTCGATCAACGTCTGAGTCGAGGAATCCGACGGGCTGGAGTTCCGCGTCACCGTGCGAGGCCGCGGCGTACGGCATCTAGCGTCGTCTCCGGCGAATCGTTGAAGCAGAACGGGATTCCCGGATGGATGGCGGCAATGGTGTTGACGACCCGTTCGAAGACGAGCGTGTACTCGTGGGAGGTCCTCAACCCGGATCCAATCTCGACCACGTCGAAGGTGCCGTCGGCGAGGAACTGTCTCAACGTCGACTCGGCCATGGCTTCGTCGTTCGGCATCAGGCACACGGTGACGTCGAATCCTGCATTTCGCAGCGCCGCGCCAGCCTCGTCGAGGCGAGCGCGGAGACCGTCGGCGTCTTGACCTGGCCAAGGAGAGAAGTCGACAACCGCTGGGTCAATACCGATCTGAAGCACCCGGGGGCTCTTCATCCATCCATGGTAGCCAGAATGATTGCCATCGCGCCTCGTGTCGTCACGAACTCGAGCATGGCAGTGTCGTGCATTACGCCGGATGTCCACGTCTTGCGTTAGCGAGCGGGGCTTCCGATGCATACCGCGGTTGAATCTCGTTCTATGTGTCGCACATGCGCTACGATTGAGCCGTGAGTGTTAACGAACCCCAGGTCGAGAGGCTGTCGCAGCGTGAGTTGCGCAATGAGTCCGGCCGCGTGCTCCGCGCAGTGAGCGAGGGGCAATCCTTCGTTCTGACAAACAGCGGCGTGCCCGTGGGTCGAATCGTGCCGTTGGACGCGCCAGCCCCCGCATTGAAGATTGCCCGCCCCGCTCGACGCGAGGGTGGCTGGGCCACGTTGGCCATCGAGCGCAAGACCGCGGAGCAGAGTCTCTCCGCAACCCTCGATGACTTGCGCGGCGACCGGCTGTGACCTTTCATCCGGTCGTCTACGTCGACACCTCTGCTCTTGGCGCACTACTGATCGACCAGCCCGAGAGTGCGGCTCTCCTTGAATGGCTCGACAACACCCCGGCCAGGCTGGTCTCCAGCGATCTGCTCGAGACAGAACTGCGGCGCGTGGCAGTCCGGGAGGGCCTCGCTCAGTCCGATGTGACGAGCGTCCTGGATGGAGTCGCGCTCGCGGCCCTCGACCGTGCGGTTTACCGCAGTGCGGGCTTCCTGCCGATGCCGTACCTGCGCACTCTGGACGCGCTCCATCTGGAGGCTGCGATGCGGCTCGACGCCTCGGCAGTCCTCACCTACGATCGCAGGCTTGGTGAGGCGGCCCGGTCCGCGGGGCTCGACGTGATCGCACCATCGGGGTGACCTCGGCGACGCTGGCGTCGGTCGGTCAGACGCGTCTTCGTGCGGATACGCAATCGAGTTCCGTTCAATGTCTGAGCAAATGGCCGAGCGTCGCATACGGAGCTGGACAATACGACCGCGGTCGTCGATCGACGATGATTGGATGGGCGTCATGCTACTTGCGGATCGCGTACTCGCCGCTCTCGCTTGCCAGCTCGGACAGCCAACCGGATTTGCTGGTCGAGTGGTCGGGCGGTTGCTCAATCGAGGCAACCGGTCGGCCGTGATCGCAGCTGTCGAATCAGCCGACGTCGCAGACCGTGATGCGATTGTCGCCGACATCGGCTTCGGCGGTGGAGTCGGCCTCGAGGTCCTCTTGCGGAGCGTCGGCCCCACTGGTTCTGTGCACGGCGTCGAGATGTCCGCCACTATGCTCGCCGAGGCGGCCCATCGGTTCGCCCATGACATCTCCATTGGGCGGTTGTACCTCCATGAAGCGCGTATGGAGCGTCTGCCCTTCGCGGACGCGTCGCTGGACGCAATCGTCTCGACGAACACGATCTACTTCGTCGAGTACCTTGCCGCAGCTCTGCGCGAAGTCGTGAGAGTGTTGGGGCCGACAGGCCGACTGGTGTTGGGAGTCGGTGACCCCGGCCAGATGTCGACAATGCCTTTCACTCGGCATGGGTTCCGACTGAGGCCGATCGAGGAGATCATCGCGTTGTTGCGCGAGGCTGGTTTCGCCTCGGTCGACGATCGACGCATAGGAAACGGCCCAGGCGCCTTCCACGTTCTTGTATGCAACATCTCTGGCGAGCATCCTTCCTGTCGCGGTACGTAGAACGTTGCGAAACCGCGCAAGATTTTCCCGTCGAGGAAACGCTCCCGCCTGGTGCCTGCCGACCGAGCGGACGCCTGCACATGCCTCTACCGCCTCCGCGACGGAATGGTCCCCCCTACCCGTGGCCACTGCGACATGTCGGCGATGCGGGGCTTTGCTGATTTACGGTTGGCTGGTGACCGACAATGACGAAGTGCCTCTGTGTTGTCTGCTCTGGGCACGCGAGGGTGAAAAGACCGGGCTCACGGCCTATGAAGATCGAGTGCTCGCACTAATACCGGAGCACGGGGGAGAGGTTGTTCAGCGCGCTCGGAGCGAGGGCCGCGACGGACAGCCCGACGAGGTGCAGTTCTACCGTTTCCCCTCGCAGGCGTCGCTCGATTCCTACCTAGCGGATCCGAGGCGACTTGCCCTGACTTCGGAACGTGACCGAGTTGTGAGCAGGACCGAACTGTTTCCTGTCACCTACTTACCGTGAGGGCTCGGTCCTCCGGGACCGGTCTAGGCCTGGATGACCTCGATGTTCACCATTGCGCCCAAGGAATCGCAGCTGGCCCAGGACTGGTTCTGTCCGTACTGGATGGGGCCGTACTTCCAGTAGGTGAATGGAACGGGCCAGGCGACACAGGTGAGCTTTGCCTGGTGCCAGGTCGGCAACTCGCAGTTGACCATTCCGCCGGTGTTGAAGACGTTGTAGACGTGGCAGTTGGCCTGGGGGACAGGAACGTCGGCCTGTGCCACGCCGCCGCCTGCGAGCACAGTGCCAGCCGTTGCTGCGGCGACGATTGCGCCGGTGGCCAGTCGTTTTGCGTTGAACATGTCGTGCCTCCTGGTTGATGTTGTAAATCACATCGCACAGGAGTCAGCTTTGTTACGCGGGCTGTGGCAGGCGATCTCGTCAACGTGTTCGCCGGACTCTGTCGACACTCAATGGACCGAAAAGGTTGCGAAGCCGGGCGTCACGACGCCTCCGCCGACAGTGTTGAGCATCAGCGCCACCTGTCCTGGACCGGTCTGCACGGTCGTCTCTGGTGGATGTCCGTGCAGGCCATCGGATAGTTGGGCAGACCCGATGGCGCCGGTCGACAGGTTCACCCACTGGATCACGGACGAAAGCGGGCAACCCCATCCTCCGGGGTCGCCGCCGGTGATTCGCGCGGTGCCCGGCTGATCGCCCACCACTGCTGCACAGTGCATGGGTGGGACGTCGAAACTTCCATTGGGGTTGCCGAACGATGCGGGGTCGATCTGAAACGGAACGGTGACGGGTGCGGCGGAAGCGACGCCCGCAAACGAGAGGGTCGAAGCCGCGGCGACCGCAGCCACGATTCCGAGCTTCCGGACTGTACCCATGGGAGACCTCCAGCTTCTTCGTCGATGACGGGGTCGAGACTATCCCTCGTCGGTCTCTGTCGAAGGGAGACTGCGGATTTCGTAATCACGAATGCAAACAGCATTTCGGACCGAATGGTCTTTTGTCGGCGTGATGATCTTGTTATTCGCACTACGTACGCGTATTGCCACGTAATTATGTATTGACACAAAAATGGTCTGTACGCGATGCGTACAGACCATTCTCGTCAGGCCACGCTGGCCTGGGTGTCGCTGCCTATCAGAGGTTGGCAGCTGCGTCCGTGCCCTCGGACAGGGCGTCTGCCGAGCCGGAGAAGAAGTCCAGTGCTCCGAGGAGATCGGAACCGGCGGAGAGGAAGTCGGCGAAGAATGCGAGGTCCATGGTTTGTACTCCTTGCTCGGATTGGGTGCAATTAGGCGCTGAGCGAGCGCCGGTACATTCCTACCTGCCCCCATGCCCAATAGCAATTCTCCGTGGTGAATCTTTTGTAAACAGAGCGTGAACCGTGGTGACGGTTACGTTCAATCCACTCCAATCACGTATTGATCACAATGAAGGCGCTTTCGTCGAATCTGCTATCGACCAGGGGTATTCCTGAGGTCAGGGTGGCATTGCGGACGATCTGCGTATGCCGGGCACCGCTGGAGCACGATTCACATATGTGTGACGAACGGCACATGTTTCATACCCTGCGGGCGCGTCGTCGGCTGCTGATGAATCGATAACGAGGCCGGCCACGTGCGGGATGTTCTGGGTATATGCCCCTGCCACCCACGGAGACCGACATGCGACGAAGTCATCTGGCAGCACTTGCTGTCCTCGCGCTGGGCGCCGCGGTCGGACTCGCTTCGCCTGTGAATGCGGAAGAACCGCGCTACGCGTACCACGACATTCCGCGCGCCCCTACGGTTGCGCACGGATTGATGTGCGGTGGTGACGTCCTGGCGCAGTTCGCCACCACGGAATAGATGCCCGGTCGGATCTTGGCATCCATGTCGGGGCAGTTCGTCGGTATCTCGCCGCAACCGGGAGTGCACTGTTCGGTGACCTCGACCTTGTACTGGCACAACCACACGACCGGCAGGTTCGGCTCGTGGTCAGCGGTGGTGTCGGGTTCTATCGCACCGTTCTTGGGGACGACACCGAGTGACTACCTCGATACCGGTACGGGGCAGGTCGAGTTCCGGTTGGGAACCGACCTGCCTCACATCGCGAGTACGGCTACGTTCGACGTCTACTGATTCACGGCCTCGGGGGATGCACCCTCTGCGGCAAGTGCATCCGCCGGCTTGCGCACGAAGCAGCACACCGCGATCAGTACGAACGACAGCACTCCTGCGACCAGGAACACCATGCGCACACCATCGACGATTGCTTCGGGCGATTCGGCCGGGTTGCTGGACTTCGAGGCCACCACGGTCATCACCGTGATGAACAGTGCGGTACCCGCGGCGCCGGCGACCTGCTGGAAGGTTCCGACCACAGCGGACCCGTGTGAATACAGGTGAGAGTCGATGGACCCAAGGCCTGAAGTCATCAGCGGGGTGAAGGTCGCGGCGAGGCCGAGGCACAGTGCCATGTTCGACAGCAACAGCCACCAGATCGAGGTCGACGTGTTGACCGTGGTCAACATCCACACGCCGATGCTGACCAGAACGGATCCCGGAATACACAGCACCAGGGGTCCGCGCTTGTCGTAGATGCGGCCGACGATCGGTCCGGCCAGTCCCATCAGGAGGCCGCCGGGCAGCGTGATGAGGCCCGTCTGGAAGGAATCGAGCAGAATCACGGACTGCGCGAAGTAGGGGACCACGATGAACGTCCCCATCATGGTCGCCATTCCGAGCAGCATCGCCACGACGGAGATGCTGAACTGCCGCGAACCGAACACGCGCAGATCCAGGAGCGCGCGGTCGTCCTTCTGTAGCCGGAGCTGGCGGGCGATGAAGCCGATCATCGCGGCCCCTCCGACGAGGAACGGAACCCACACCGGCACGGCGGCGCCTTCCTGCGCCGATTCGCCGATGCCTACGAGCCCGTACACCAGGCCACCGAAGCCGAGGACGGCGAGCGGGATCGACAGCAGGTCGATGTCCGCTTCGGAAGTCTCGGATACCGAAACCACGAACCGCGTCCCGATCACCAGGGCCGCGAGCGCGATCGGGGCAACGAAGCCGAATATCCAGCGCCAGCCGAAGTGATCGAGGATGAAGCCGGACACAGTGGGCCCGAGTGCGGGCGCCACCGCGATCACGATGGAGATGTTGCCCATCATCGCGCCGCGACGAGCCGGCGGCACGAGGGTCATGATCGTCGTCATCAGTAGCGGCAGCATGATCGCGGTTCCCGACGCCTGAACTATGCGGGCGATCAGGAGTACGCCGAACCCGGGCGCCACGAACGCGAGCAGGGTTCCTGCGGTGAACAACGACATCGCGAGCATGAACAGAGTGCGGGTGGGGATTCGCTGGATGAGGAATCCGGTGAGCGGGATGATCACGGCCATCGTGAGCATGAAGGCCGTGGTCAACCATTGGCCGACACTGGGGGCAACACCCAACTCGACCTGAAGGACAGGTATGGCGATGCTCATGACGGTTTCGTTGAGGATCACCACGAACGTCGCGACGAGAAGAACGCCGATGACCTGCAGGTGTCTGCGTTCCAGGCGACCCTCGGTGGCGCCCTCGGCCTCGTCGAGCTGGGTGGACTCGGTCACGATGGACCTTTCGAATAGAAGAGAAAAGGAAACCGCCCCGCCGAACGGCGTCGGACCAGGGCAGATCTCGAATCTACTGACCGATCGGGAGATCGGCCAACGAATTTTGCGTGGCGGCCACACCCGGCCAACCCTCAACCTATGGTTGAGACCGAATTGTGAGCAATTCCCACATCACGGTCGTGATGTTGCGTGAGTCGACCCCTGCTACCCTCCATGAAGCAAATCGGTTGAGAGGAACCTGAGAACGAGGTGCCCGAACACCGAGGTACCTGAAAACACTGAGGGGACATGACATGGCAGTGCGGCGTGGGCGAAGTTTGGTTCTCGCAATCGTGACAATGCTGACTGCCGCTTTCGCGGCGGTCTTCGTCGGTAACGGGGTGGCGCAAGCCGACTCGACGCTGATCTATGTTCATTCGGATTCGATGAACAAGGACATCCCGGTCAAGGTCCTCACGGCTGCCGGCGGTGGACCGGCGCCGACCTTGTACCTCCTCGACGGCCTGCGTGCCCCCGATGACAACAACGGTTGGCTCATCGAAACCGACGTCGAGCAGTTCTTCGCCGACAAGCACGTCAACGTGGCCATTCCGTTCGGCGGCGGTGGATCGTTCTACTCCGACTGGCAGGCCGACGACCCGAACCTCGGCCACCAGCGCTGGGAAACTTTCTTGACGAAGGAACTGCCCCCGGCCATGGCGCAGTTCGGCAGCGACGGCGTCAACAATGCCGTTGCCGGCCTCTCGATGAGTGGAACTTCCGCCCTCAACCTGGCGATCCACAACCCCGACTTCTACAAGGCAGTCGGCTCCTACAGTGGTTACCCCGTCGTCAGCGCTCCCGGTTTCGCCCAGGGCATCCAGGTTTCCGTCGCTCAGATGGGCGGCAATGCGACGAACATGTGGGGTCCGTGGCCCGCAGGACAGTGGGGAGCGAACGACCCGATCCTCAACGCTGGTGCGCTTCGGGGTAAGGCCGTGTACATCTCTTCCGGTAGTGGTGCGCCGTCCAGCGATCCGACGGTCAACCCCGTCAGTGGACAGTTCGACCCCGTGAAGTTCGCTCAGATGGTTCCGCTCGAGACCGCGGCCAGCATCGCGAGCCGCATGTTCGTCGGTGTTCTCCAGGCCAACGGCGTGAACCCGACGGTGCACATCACCTCGCAGGGGACGCACTGGTGGAACTACTGGCAGGACCGCCTGCACGAGTCCTGGTTCTCGACGTTCGCACCGGCTCTCGGAGTCTGACGCGAACTAACGATCACTCGGGACGACAGTCTCGAAATGACGCTCGATCTGCGCGAGGTCCCATCCGTGGGCCTCGCGCAGTCCGTTTGTCAGCATGTTCAGATATGCCGCTGTGGGCCGGGTGTGTGGCACGGCATCGAACCCGTGGGGAGCGGTGAAGGTCAGCATCGGTAGTCCGTCGCGCCGACCCACTTCGATCAGCGTCTCGTAGTGCCCGGGGCCTGCGGTGTGGCGACCGTTCTCGAGTCCACCCAAGACGACTCTCTCCAGAGGATCGCCTTCTGCTGGGATGCGGTGCATCTCTTGAGCTGCGATGTCGACGAACTGTTGCGCCGTGATGCGGTATGCGCGAGCGGGCGTCGGCCCGGGAACCTCGTGGTCGTAGAACGCCACCCCACCGCCCCAGATGGGCGATTCACCGGCGAAGTAGATCCGGCCGGGAAGCTGGACCGGGGCGTCGTCCCGTGGCATCCGCGAGTCGCGTGCTCCCACGTAGGTGACGGCTGCTCCCGGGGGACGTCCGCCGTCGATGTAGCACGCGAGCCTCGTTCTGCTCATGTTCGAGCCGTAGCTGACGTACCAGACTTCGGTGTCGATCATTCGATCCATTATGCCGAGGCGGTACCGGCCTCAGGCTGCGAGTGGTGCCGCGGGCTGTCGGTATGTTGCCTGAACCTGCATCCATTCGGCCAGAACCTGGCAGCCGGTCCGGCCACCGGAATCGAGTGGCTCGGTGGCATACGCGATATGTCGGCCACCCAGTGAATTACTCACCCGGATACCGCACCACGTCAGGTGTGGAGGCAGGTATCCGCGGATTTCGTGGAGTGCGGTGCGGAGTCGGCTGACGTCCTTGGGCCACTGTTTCGGGCTCAGTCGAGTCTTGGCGGAATTCTGGAAGCTGTTGCTGCGGAGAAGTTTCCACAACTCGCGAAACCAGGTCCGTCGAGCGCGAAGCGACATCCATCGTGTGAGGTCGGCAATGTCGCGAACGTAGCTGTCGTCGCTGGCGTTGCAGATCATGTCGCGCGGGTCGGCGATCCAGTGCATCGGAAGGGCGGACGGCACGGCAGGGCCGACGCCGGCTACGCCTCGTCCCTGGCATCCGCGCACCACATCTTCCGGCTGCTCGGGGTCCGAGATCAGGCCGACGGCGATCAGATCGGGGATCAGTATCCG
Source organism: Rhodococcus sp. NPDC058521 (assembly GCF_042719695.1). Lineage (NCBI taxonomy): Bacteria > Bacillati > Actinomycetota > Actinomycetes > Mycobacteriales > Nocardiaceae > Rhodococcus > Rhodococcus sp. NPDC058521. The sequence continues at coordinate 256,841 of NZ_JBHXNL010000005.1, read as the reverse complement.
GGACTCGGCGACGCGGCCGAGTACTTCGCGAATGACGGTGCAGCCCTGGGAATAGCCGATCAGCATCAGGGGCCCCTCGGTGGCTTCGATCTCGGTGATCAGTCGCCGCACCCCGACCTCGGTGCTGTGCCGGTAGCTGAGGCCGCCGGCGGCGACGGGGCCGTACGACGCGGGATAACCGACCCAAATGCACACGAATCGGTCATCGAGGGCGTCCGCGACCCCGCGCAGGAGCCCGGTGACGTGGGTGCGGTGATCGTCGGGGTGGGATTCACCTGTTCCGCCGACGGCGAGCACGGTCACGGAGTGCATGTCTTCGATAGTGCCGGTCGAGAATGAGACGAACCTGAGAATCAGCTGCTCACGCGAGACGTTGCGCAACATCGGCGGGAAAACCGCCGGTCGCGATGGGTCCCCAGCGCGTAACGGTGATGCGAATCAAGGATTTGTCCTGAATGCGCATCGCCTCACGATATGCGTTCCAATCGGAGTGCTCACCGGAGATACAGCGAAAGTAGTCGACCAGCGCGTCCTCTGCCTCCGGCATGTGGAGTACTTCGGCGTCGCCGTCGATCTGCACCCAGGCACCGTTGAAGTCGTCGGACAACACGAGCACGGATGCTCGCGTGTCCCGCTCGGCATTGCGGATCTTGGCCCGCCTGGGGTAGCTCGCGACGACGATCCTGTCATCCTGGTCCACGCCACCGGTCACCGGTGACATCTGCGGTCGGCCGTTCGATCGTGTGGTCGACAGCAACATGTGGTGCCGCGGTCGGACGAATTCCAGGAGCTCGTCCCGTCCGATCGTCGTGTTCGTGGCAATGGTGCGAGGCATACCTCGAAGTTACCCGGGGCAGGCTCGGTACTATTTCCGAACCGAATTTGCAGGTTCTGCTGCCGAAGGGAATCGAATTGAACACGCACGTAGGAGAGCAGGGCACCGGCCCGGAACATCGAGAGTTCCAGGCGGAGACTCGCCAACTGCTCGACCTGATGGTCCACTCCATCTATTCGAACAAGGACTCGTTCCTGCGCGAGCTCGTCTCGAACGCGTCCGACGCGCTCGACAAGCTGCGTCTCGAGTCCTACCGCGACAAAGACCTGGACGTCGACACGTCCGATCTCCACATCGAACTCGAGGTCGACAAGACCGCCCGCACGCTGACCGTCCGCGACAACGGAATCGGGATGACGCGAGACGAGGTCGTCGAACTGATCGGGACACTGGCGAAGTCCGGAACGGCCGAAGTACGTCGCAAGCTGAAGGAAGCGAAGGACGCGGCAGCTTCGGAGGAGCTGATCGGCCAGTTCGGTATCGGCTTCTACTCGACGTTCATGGTCGCGGACAAGGTGACGCTGACGACCCGCCGCGCAGGCGAGGATGTTGCGACCAGGTGGGAGTCGACCGGTGAAGGTACATACACGATCGAGACGCTCGAGGATGCGCCCGCCGGGACCTCGGTGAAGCTCCACCTCAAGCCGGCGGACACCGACGACCACCTGCACGACTACACGTCGGAATCGAAGCTCCGTCAGCTCGTGAAGCACTACTCGGACTTCATCGCGTGGCCGATCCGCATGGACGTGGAGAAGACGAAGCCTGCCTCCGAAGAGGGCGGTGAGGACGAGACCACGGTCGAGACAGAGACTCTCAACTCGATGAAGGCGCTGTGGGCCAAGTCGAAGGACGAGGTGTCCGAGGACGAGTACAAGGAGTTCTACAAGCACGTCGCGCACGCCTGGGACGATCCGCTCGAGATCATTCCGATGAAGGCCGAGGGCACGTTCGAATATCAGGCTCTGCTCTTCATCCCGAGCCACGCGCCGTTCGACCTGTTCATGCGCGAGCGCCAGTCGGGGGTCCACCTGTACGTCAAGCGGGTGTTCATCATGGACGACTGCGACCAGTTGATGCCCGAATACCTGCGGTTCGTCAAGGGTGTCGTGGATGCACAAGACCTCTCGCTCAACGTCTCTCGCGAGATCCTGCAACAGGACCGGCAGATTCGGGCGATCCGGAAGCGGTTGACGAAGAAGGTCCTCTCGACCATCAAGGACATGAAGTCGCAGCGCCCCGACGACTACCGCACCTTCTGGGGCGAGTTCGGTACGGCCGTCAAGGAAGGTCTGCTGTCCGACTCGGACAACCGTGACACCCTTCTGGCGATCTCCTCGTTCGCGTCCACCCACAGTGACGAGGAGCAGACGAGTCTCGCCGAGTACGTGGAGCGGATGAAGGACGGCCAGGAGCAGATCTACTACGCGACGGGTGAATCCCGGCAACTCGTCGAGAGCTCCCCGCACATGGAGGCGTTCGAGGCGAAGGGCCTCGAGGTTCTGCTCCTCACGGACCCGGTCGACGAGATGTGGGTCGGTTCGGTACCCGAGTTCGAGGGCAAGACCTTCCAGTCGATTTCCAAGGGCGAGGTCGATCTGGACTCGGAGGAAGACAAGGCCGACGCCGATGCGCACCGCAGCGAAAAGGAGAAGGAATACGCGGATCTTCTGACCTGGATGTCGGAGTCGTTGCAGGAGGAGGTCAAGGAGGTTCGGTTGTCGAGCCGATTGACGACTTCGGCCGCGTGCCTCGTCGGTGACGCCTTCAGCATGTCGCCGACACTCGAGCGAATGTACCGCGCCTCCGGGCAGCCGGTCCCCAAGACGAAGCGGATTCTCGAACTGAATCCCGACCATCCGATGGTGACAGCGCTGCGGACGGCTCAGGGGGAACGAGCAGACGATCCACGGCTCGCCGAGACCGCCGAGATCCTCTACGACATTGCGCTTCTCGCGGAGGGCGGACACCTCGAGGACCCGGCACGATTCGCGAACCTGCTGGGAGATCGGCTCGCGGACACCGTATGAGGGTTGGAGCGTGAGCACGCGCTTCGACCGCTCGGAGTTGGAGTCGTATCGCGACACCGAAGTCCCGGACCTCATCGGTCCGGGACTTCGGTTGCTCTTCGTCGGCATCAACCCCGGTTTGTGGACGGCTGCGACGGGTGCACACTTCGCTCGCCCGGGAAATCGCTTCTTTCCGGCGTTGGCGGCCGCAGGGATCATCGAGCGCCCGATCGATCCGACGTCCGGCCTGTCGTCCGCCGACCGTGAGCACCTGATCGCACGGGGTGTGGGGATCACGAATCTTGTCGCCCGCGCCACGGCGAAAGCGGACGAGCTGACGACCGACGAACTCGTTGCCGGTGCGGACCGGTTGCGTGAGACGGTGCGGTCGTGTTCTCCCCGGGTCGTCGCGATCGCTGGGATCACTGCGTACCGGACAGGATTCGGTGTTCGGGCGGCAAGGAAGGGTCCGCAGCCCGCTGGACTCGAGGGCGCGCGGCTGTGGGTGGTTCCGAACCCGAGCGGGCTGAATGCGCACGAGACCGTGTCGACGTTGGCCGTTTCCTACGCTGCCGCTGCCGAGGAGGCGGGCATAATGGTGCAACACGGTTCGTGAAGCAACCGCAAGGGCCGATCGGGTGGCGGGTGTCACCGGAGAATTGTGCGGTGGTGATTGTCACGGAGACCAATTTCGCCGATGGTGTACCGCCCGAATTGTCTCCTTGAGATCGTTTCTCGATCGCAATCTACTCGTAATCGAAGTTGGTGTCTGCCAACGAATCACGAAGCGAATCTGCAGGTAGGGGTCCGCGTGAACATGTTCTCATTCTGCCGTATGAAGATGTTGAATATTCGTAATCGAGTCTTCCCCCGTTAACTTCGGATTGCTTACCTTTGCTCGCAGCGCGTCGGGGACACAATTCACGGCGCACCACGAGAGAGGGAGTAATGACGGCAACGACCGAACTGCTGGACGCTGACGGAAACTTCGATACCGATGTCATCCCGGCCATCAGCGCACCGATTCCCGACGACTCCGCAGACTCGTTCTGCGAATCGATTGTGCGCGTGGCAGCTTCCGCTCTGGGCGCACCCGTCGCCTACGTGTCGATAGTGGATTCCGGGTACGAGGTCCTCGTCGGCGCTGTAGACCGTGAGGGCGTTCGTCCCACCTCCAGCGCCACGATTCCCGGTCTGGTCTCGCGTGCCGAGCAAGAGATCCGTACCGAAGACGGCGTGTTCGTCGGAACCTTGTGCGTTGCCGACCGTTGCGAGCGTAATTGGGCGGAAGCGGATTTCGCGCAGCTGGCGGAACTCGGCGACCTTCTGGTCCCGCAGTTCGATCAGCGTGTGGCGACCCCCGCGCCCGCATCGTCGCTCTCGACCGACCTCGCCGTCCTCGCCGACTCGGTGTCGACCCTGTTCGACTTGGCCGAGCAGCACGACGACCCGAAGCTGCAGCGTTACGCCGCGACGTCGCGCCGCAGGCTCGCGTCGGTGCTGGAGTCTGCCGAGAGCGCGAACGACACCCGCTCGATCGACCCGTCGGTCTTCGATCTCCGTCATGCAGTGAACCGAGCGCTGCGTGAATCGGTATTCGTCACTGGTCGTGATCGGGTGGTCACAGATCTGGGCGGCCATGTTCTCTCGGTGGACGGCGGTCAGTTCGGTGTCGAGCGCGCTGTGAATCACCTGGTGTGCGCGGTACTCGATCACACCGGATACGGAGACACTCGGGTGTCGCTCGAATCGGATCCGGACAACGCATTCCTCACCGTGTCGGCAGAGGACTGCGCACTCTCGGCGGCCGAGGTTGCCCGCATCGCTGCAAACTTCGCAGAGACCACGGCAGCGGCCGGCGCGTCGAGCATTCGACTCATCGGTGGCGAGGTCGTGGCGTCGAGCGACGGTGTCCACGCAACCTCCGGCCCATTCGGTACGACCTTCGTCGTCAGGTGGTCGCTCGCACGTGGATGAGGTTTCGTGGGTCGATCCCGCAGTTCGAGGAGTTGTCGCGAGCGTGGTTTTCGCTGTTGCCTTTGCAGTGGCGCGCTTCCGTTGGAAGCGAGGTGATCGTGGTGAGCAAGGCCAAGCAGGTGACTCGGGGCTGGACTGACGTTCATACGGGCGTCGCATTGTGTTTCGTTCTGGCGGCTGTGGCCGGCTTGCTCGGTGGACTGGAATCGGGGCCGATTCGTCTCGTGGTCCTCGGAGTGGCCGTGGTGTGCGTGATCGTCGGAATGTTCTTCGACGGAATCACCGGCCTCGTGGTGGGACTCGTCGCGGCCACCGCAGCTGTGGCGGCGAAACGCTTCTTCGGCGTGTGGAATCGTGAACAGTTCATGCTGGCCGTTGCCATCGCGGTGTGCCTCCTGGTGCTCGGTTGGGCATCGGGTCTGGTCGGCACTCACATTCGCGAAATCGGGCGTCGGGCGACGCCGTCGGATACCACGGTGCGACCCGTCTACGGCTCGCTGGGATTGTTGTCCGAACACCGGGCTCGTCCCCGGCTCGAGGACGAGATCGGCCGTGCACGCGTACACAAGCGTGAACTGGGCCTGTTGATCCTCCATATTCGAATCACCGATCCGGAGTTGGACGAGTCTGCGCGGCAGGGATTGCGCCGCGCCGTCGCACGGCTCGTCGAGAGCCTGTTGCGCGATACCGACGTGCCGTTCGCATTGTCGCCCGAGGAGTTCGGGGCAATCCTGCCGGAGACCGATTCCGTGGCGGCGTGGCGAGTTGTGGGCCCACTGGTCGAGGCAGCCGGTCGTTCGACCTTCACGGACCGCGAGGGCGGCACGCGCCGGGCGGTGGGGGAGTGCGCCGAAGTGCATGCCGGCCTGTCGTTCCTCACAGCCGACACCACCGACGCGGACGCACTGATCGTGCAGGCGCGAGCCTCACGCGGGGCCGAGGTGATGGCATGACGCGCGCAGTAGTCGGACTGTCGGTGCTGCTCGTGGTCGGAGCGGCACTGCTGTTCTACTGGCGTATCTCCATCCGAGGTCATCAACGACGCCTGCGCCAGTTGGATGTTCGTGTCCACGTCAATGGCATTCGCGGAAAGTCGACAGTCACCCGACTTGTCGGTGGAGTGCTCCGCGAAGGCGGCTACGTCACGGTCGCGAAGACGACGGGCAGTGCTGCCCGAGTGATCGGCCCGCACGGCGAGGAGACACCGATCTTTCGTCGGGGCGCCGCCAACATCAATGAGCAGATCGACATCGTCGCCGAGCACATCAAGAACGACGTGGAGGCACTCATCATCGAGTGCATGGCCGTTCGTCCTCTGTACCAACAGTATTCGCAGGATTACATGGTGCGGTCCGACATCACTGTGATCACCAACGTTCGTGAGGATCATCAGGAAGAGATGGGCGAGACACTGGAGGAGATCGCCGACTCGATGTCCGTGACCATTCCCCGCGGTGGTGTGGTGATCACCGCAGAGGACCGCCCGCACCTGAGAGAACGACTCGAAATGCGCGCCGCCGAGCGCGGCAGCACCCTCGTCTACGCAGACCCGGAGAGCGTCGACGACGAGGATATGCGAGGGTTCGACTACCTGCAGTTCAAGGCCAACGTCGCTATCGGCCTCGCGATCGCGCGATTGGCCGGCGTGAGCAGGCAGGCTGCGCTCGAAGGTATGTGGAAGTCGGTTCCCGACATCGGTGTGGTGCGTCTGCGGTCGTACGACATCCGCGGGAAGTCCGTGCTGTGGGTACCGATGTTCGCAGCCAACGACCGCGAGAGCGTGGCGCTGACATTCGCGACTCTGCAGGCTCAGTTCCCGCCAGATGCCACGGTGATCGGGATTCTGAACAATCGCCGTGACCGCGGTCGACGCGCAGAGTTGTTCTCGCACATGGTTCCGGATGATCTTTCCGGATACCTCGACCACGTGATGACGTTCGGGGCGTACGAGGACACCGTCACCAAGACGATGGTCGAACGCGGCTACGGACGTGAGCGGATCCACCAGATGGGTGAGACCGTGCAACCGACACTCGATCAGATTCTGGACAAGGTCGCCGATCTGATCGACGGCCCGACCGGTGTCCTGGTCGGCATGATCAACATTCACACCGATCAGGCAGAATTGTTGATCGACCACTTCCAGGAACTGCAGGGCGCGGATCATCGCAACGAGATGGACGAGTCTCGTGACCCGAGGCGGGCTGCGATCGGGGTGTCGCGCTTGCGACGTGCCGCTGCCCATCACCCGAGAACCTCGACGGCTGCCGAGGCACGATCTCTCGAAGGTGCTGAGGCGGGTCGTCCGAATGTTTGAGTACGACTTCGCACCGGAGGTCGTTCGTGTTGCCCTCGTCATGGGCGTCGTACTGAGCATGCTCTTCTACGAGAGGGTGCAGTTGACGACCGGTGGGGCGATCGTTCCGGCCTACCTGGCACTGAGTGTGACGCAGCCTCTGGCGATTGCCGTGACCGTCGGTGTCGGCTACCTCACCTACGTACTGGTGAGTGTCGTCCTCGCGAAGAAGCTGATTCTGTACGGGCGCAGGAAGTTCGAATGGGAGATGCTGGTCGGTCTCGCGCTGATCCTGCTCTGCACCATCGTCGCCGGCGCACTGGGACATTACGATCCCACGTTCTTCGCCCTCGCCGGCATCGGCTTCCTGGTGCCAGGAATCATCGCGCACGACATGTCCCGTCAGAAGCCGCTCCGAACGGTGCTGGCCATCGGGGCGACGACGCTGATCCTGATCGTCTTCCTCGTGCTCTTCTCGTCGTTGATGTCGATCGCGCCGGGAACCGGCAGCGAAGACACCGTGCGACTGGCCGCCGTACTCGGCTATCCGCGCGAATTGCTGCTGCTGGCCGTGGCGCTCAGTGTCGCGGTGGGCATGCTGGTGTTCGCGAAATTGGGATTGCGTTCGGGTGGGTTCATCACCGGTGCGTACTTGGCGCTGGTCAGTCCGCGTTGGGCGGACATCCTGTTCGCCGTGGTGGTCGCGCTGATCACCTGGTTCGTGGTGGTCAAGCTGCTGATGCCGAGGTTGTTGATCTTCGGTCGTCGCAAGCTGTCCACGATGGTGCTGGTGGGAGCGATCATCAGCTGGGGTGCCGAACTGCTGGTCACCTACTTCACGGGCGGTGACTACATCCCGTGGCGCGGGCTCACGGTCGCAACCCTCATGGTTCCGGCGTTGGTGGCGAACGATGCGCAGCGGCAGGGCTGGGAACGCACGGTCTGGGGATCCGTCCTTACAGCGGTCGGCGTCTACGCCGGCACGAATCTACTTGCCGCAGCCGGCATCGCTCTCGGACTGCTGTGACGGCCAGGAAGGCTCTTGTGAACACTCGGGAAGGCTCTCTGTGAACACTGATGAACACCCACGGTTTCGGTGGCGACGATGGGCGCTGCCGACCGTGGCAACCGGAATCGTGTTGGGCATCGCGGTGACCGCTGTCGTTCAGATGCCGGACACCATGAACGAGGTCGACGCGGGGAACGCGAACGTGGTGCGCGGGACTGTGGTGGACGAGACGGGCAAGCCGGTCTCGGACGCATCGGTGAACGCCGCAGGCGAGTTGGTTCGCAGCGAAGACGACGGCACTTTCGAGTTGCCGCTCGACAAGCCAGCTCTTGCCGTGGCGGAGTCGGGCGGGCATCTGCCGCGGACCCAGGCGGTCGCTCCCGGCGAAGACGCTCGCATCGAGTTGACCTCGGGTGCAGACACGTCGATGGCGCTGCGGTTCGGCGGCGACGTGATGTTCGGCCGGCATTACTACGAGAAGACGGACGAAGGTCCGCCTCTGCTCGGTAAGAATGCGGATCCGGCACAGCATGCCGATCTCCTGTCCGGTGTCGCCCCGCTGTTGCAGGACTCGGATCTCTCCGTGGTGAACCTGGAATCGCCACTGATCGACGATCCGTACTACCCGGAAAACGGGCCGCGTCCACCGGAGTTCCACCCCACGAAGAAGAGTGCCTTCGCCTCTGCGACGGAATCGGCCGAGGCACTTCGGATGTCGGGGGTGGATGTGGTGTCGATTGCGAACGATCACGCCTTCGACGCCTTGGACGCGGGCGTCGCCAGTACCGTCGGCGCTCTGGACAAGGCCGGCGTCGCACACTTCGGCGCCGGTAGGAACGAGGACGAAGCGTGGGCCCCGGCAATCGTGCCACGTGAGAACGGCACTGTCGCCTTCGTCGGATGCACGACAGTGGACGGCGACAAGAATCCGATTCCGTATGTGGCGGAGGACGATCGCGGCGGTGCTGCGGAGTGCTCGACCAAGAAGATCGAGCGCGCCGTTCGCAGCGCTCGAGGCAAGGCGGACACGGTCGTGTTCATGATCCACGGTGGTAATCAGCACGAACGTCAGCAGTCTCCGACGGTCCGGCGGATGTCCGATGCGGCCGCGAGAGCGGGCGCTGCGATCGTGGTCGGCGGACACCCGCAGGTCACCGGTGGCATACGTACGGTCGGAGAATCGGTGATCGCCGAGTCGACCGGCAACCTCCTGTACGACCAGCCGTTGTGGTCTTCGGCCCCGTCACAGTTGCTGAGGGTGGACGTGCGAGGCGGAAAACCCGTCCATACGAGTTCCGATCCGCTGATGATCGAGCAATCGCGTCCCGTTCCCGTCGTCGGCGCTCTGGCGGACTCTGCGTCGCGCATCGCCGCAGGATCGGTGCCGGGTGCGGCACGCCTGAGTGGACCCGGCGCGGAGATCGCAGCCGGCCCGTCTGCTCGAACGGAAGCGACCGACGTATCGTTGCAGCCGGGTGTGCCGCGTCGGTTGGCTCCCGGCCGGTTCGTCGACGGGTCTGTTCCCGGGGTGCGGCTCGGAAGCGACTTGTTGTGGGGTTCGGGAAGATTCGAAGATCAGGACACCGACCCGGCGTCGAAGGGCGTCAATCTGTGGGATCTCGGACAGGCCGCCCGTACTACGACTTCGGCGGCATGTGCCGACTCGAGGGACCGCGATCCCGAGGAGGACGGGACCCCGAACGGCAAGGGCCTCGAACTGGTCCGAAGCCCCAAGAGCACCGAGGACGTCTACGCCACGCCCGGACGACGAGTGGGTGTGACGGAGGGGCAGCAGGTATCGCTGGTTGCCGACGTACGTTCCGCGTCTCCGGGCTCCCAACTGGAGCTTCGTTGGTACAACGGCTTCAGTGGCAGGAGTGTCGGTGCGGACGAGATCGTGGTCCCGGAGGGCGACCGGTCCCGAAGCGATTGCACACAGGTGCGAGTGGACGCGGTCGTGCCGCCCGGCGCCGTCGCGGCCCAGCCTTTCGTACGACTCAGTCCACCGGACGATTCGCTCAGTGGGCCGCGCCTGGCAGTGGACGACGTCCGTCTCGTGGCGTGGGCGCCCGACGGCACAGCAGGCCGTGTGTTCGATACCGTGGAGACAACCCAACCGGGATCGGTCCGCGTGAGCAGTGACAGGGCGGACGATTCCGGTCCCCTCGTCGGAAACGGAGCCGGTACCGAATGACACGCGTCGACCGGATCGTTCGGTGCGGCGGTGCGACGGTCCTGGCGGGAGTGGTGATGATGTCGACAGCAACGGCGTGTTCGAACGATCCGGCTCCGGAACCTCCGGAGAAGGTCTCCTCACTGGTCACGCGCGTGGTGAAGGCTTCGCCGGATCGGGAATCGACTACATACGCCACCCCGTCGCGTGGTACCGCACAGGCTGTGGCGGCGAGTGTGTCGGAGCTGCTCGGCACCGGAAATACCGAACTCGATTCGTACGACCTGGAACCGGTGGCGGTCGAGCAGTCCGGTGAGGACGGTGCCGAGCAGCCTCCGATTTCCGCGCTTGTCGAGCGCGGAAACCCCACTGCGGGGAACGGCTTGTACGTCGTTCGCGACAATCGCGATGTAACCTCACCGCTCGTCGTCCAGATCCCGCACCCCGTGGCCGACAAGTATTCGGAACGTATGGGCACCCAACTTTTCTCGGAGTCGAACGCACGGCTGTTCATGATGGCCGGTGCGCACCGAAAAGCGGGTGACGACAGCGCCGACGTCGCGCACCGCAGCGACACCACATTCGCGGCCGTGAATGACGCGGTCGTGCAGAAGGGGATGACCGTGGTGCAGATCCACGGATTCTCCTCCGACAACCATGACGAGTTCGGAGACGTTGTGCTCTCGAGTACAGTCGACGAGCCCAGCCCTGCGGTTCGTCAGCTCGAGAACGACCTCGAGGACAACGGTTTCGATACGTGCACCTACGACGGCGAGAAGTGCAAGGCGCTCGCGGCGACCACCAACGTCCAAGCCATTGCCGCCCGTGAACGCGGCGCGGACTTCATTCACATCGAGGTGAACCAGAACATCCGCAAGGACAAGTCGGATAGGCGAGAGTTGATGCGCGTGATCACCGAATCGCTGAGGTCCTCGGGAATCGGCTGATGGAAGGTGCGACGTGGAACGTCTGACAGCGCGGGACGCCCTCATGTACTGGATCTCGGAGAAGATTCCGAACGATCAGTTCTTGTTGTATGCCTTCGACACCGCCGAGACCGATCCGAACGTATTGCGTCGGTGGGTGCAGGAACGGGTCGAACTGATCGGGGACCTGCGGTTGGTGGTGCGCGACGTGCCCTGGGACATCGATTACCCGGCGTGGGTTTCGTGCGAACCGGACGAGGATCGGATCGTGGTGCACGATATATCGGATCGCACCTGGCAGGGCTGGACCGACGCGATTGCCGACCTGCTGGGGGCGGCGGTCGATGTGCGCGAGAGTCCGTGGAGATTGCACCTCTTTCCGGGAGTCGCACGGGTGCCCGGGGGTACTGCAGATGCATCACTTGTTGCGGTGCTCCAGGTTTCGCACGCTCTGGCGGACGGGAAGCGTGCGGCGGCGATAGCGCGGTCGCTGTTCGGTCCGGAGCCTCCAGCGGTATCCCCGCGCCCTGCGTCTCGTGTCGAATCGATCGCGCAGTCGAAGGAGGCTCTGGTGGTCCGCGGAATCCTGCGGCTGCCCGTGCTGTTCGGTCGGATGGTGGTGTCCGGTGTTCGTGCGTACCGTGCATACCGGGATTCGGAAGCGTTGACGGCTCGTGGGGAGATTCCGCCGAAGCTCGACGGCCGTGACCTGACGGTGCTCAATTCGGATCCTGCGGGTCGTCATGGTGTTCGCCTGATAGTGCTGCCGTTGTCCGACCTTCGGGGTGGATCCGAAACCGTGACGATCGCGGCTCTGACGGCCATCTCGGTGGCTCTGCCCGCGTATCTCGAGCGGGGTGGTCATGGCGTACCCGCTCGACTCGGTGCCGAAGTAACGGTCGCCGATTCGGTTGATTCACCGTCGCGCAACAATTTTCGAAATGTGAGCGTTGATCTTTTTCCATCCGAACGCGACCTGCGGGTGCGCGCGCGGAAGATCGCGGAAGCGCTGGACGAGAGGAGAATCCGGGCTGCGCACCCGACGGTGCTGGCTCAGGGCGACCCGATGGCGGTGACGGCGGCACCGCTGATTCGCAGTGGTGTGCGCAGCTACTCCTCGGACGTGGTTCCCGAGAAGGTGTCCGGCAACACGGTGTTGACGAGTGTGAACAGGGGTCCGGCAGACTTGCGCTTCGGTGCGGGTGACGCCCTGTTCACGGCGGGATTCCCCGCGTTGTCACCTGCCATGGGTGTCACTCACGGGGTGTATTCGCTGGGTGAGACGGTCACGGTGAGTGTTCATTTCGGTCCCACGGTCATGCCCGACGCGGACGTGTACGAAGACATGCTTCGTCGTGCCCTGAGCGAGGTGCGGGATGTCCTGCGCTGACTCGTTTAGCCTCGGTCCCCGCGTGGGTCCGTGCCAGCCATGAGCGGAGCTTGTCGTACACGGCCTCGTGATTGAGCAAGGTGAAGTGGTGAGCGTTCGAGACGTGCAGCCCGTCTTCCTCACGGAATCCAATTCGCCGGGTGCGGTTCACGCCGGTGGCACTGGGAAGCAATACCAGGCCGTCGCCGATCATGCGCCTGCGGACACGAAATAGTGTGCAGCATCAGGAAGGAGCGGCACTTCGCTGTAAGCTGCGGCTCTCGGTGCGGCAGTCACGCGATGCACGAACTGTTCGAGCGGCGCACCCAGGTGCGGTGTCCCGAGCGAGACGGTCTGGCGAACAGAACCTATCCGGTCGGCTTCCTCGAGTGCCGCGAGGTGGCAGGCGCTCCGAATGGCGATGCCGCCCATCGAATGTCCGACCAGTGCGATCTACTCCACCGGAACCGGCCAGGCAGAGCACAATTCGCTCAGTAATTCGTGCAGCGAACGCCCGTTGTCGCAGATGTGTCGGCCGGTGTTGAACCGAACCTGGACCTCGGTGCAACCCAGATCTTCCTCGAGCGTCTCGCCGTAGGTCGGCCGCCCGCCGAGTCGCCAAAGCGTTCTCGGTCTCGACGAGCCCGTGGAGGAAGACGACGATCCGCGGGGATGCGTGCGGGAACTCGGCGGCGAGGGTGTCGGGATCGACGGTGATCGGTACTCCGTCTCGGCGCACCGATATGTCCGCGGCCAGCGGGGAAGCCTCCTGCTCCAATACGTCGCCGATGAGGCCCTGAAGCACCCCTATCACCACCGCGCCCCGCATGGTCCCGGACGGGGGAGTGTTGTTGTGCGTCGGCAGGTCGAGTGTGGTGCCCGCGACGTATCCGCCGGCCCTCGCTCCCCGGTGATCGCCGAATACACGATGTCCGTGATCGTGTCGTGAACGGTCTTCACCGGTTGAACAGTGGAGCCGAGGCTCCACCCGAGCCCGGTGAACACCCGGTCGCAGACGGCGCGGTGAATGCCGCCTGTGCGTCGGGCGGCGCTTCCGATTTCGTCCAGAGCGAGGCGGGCGAGTGCGCGTACTTCGGTTCGCCGCTGGTCGTTGGTTGGTGGAACAAAGCTGTGATCAGGAAACCGGCTCGGGACGCTTTCCGATCGTCAACGTCACCTCACCGGTATGTGCGAAGAAGTCGTTGCCCTTGTCGTCCACCACGATGAATGCGGGGAAATCCTCGACATCGATCTTCCACACGGCTTCCATGCCGAGTTCTTCGTATTCGACGACCTCGACGTTCTTGATGCAGTCGAGGGCGAGCCTGGCTGCCGGACCACCGATCGAGCCCAGGTAGAAGCCCCCGTGCGCGTTGCAGGCATCGGTGACCTGCTTGGAGCGGTTGCCCTTCGCGAGCATCACCATCGAGCCGCCCGCGGCCTGGAACTGCTCCACGTACGAATCCATGCGGCCGGCCGTGGTGGGTCCGAACGACCCCGAAGCCATTCCGTCCGGGGTCTTCGCAGGTCCGGCGTAGTAGACGGGGTGGTCCTTGAGGTACTGCGGCATCTCCTCGCCGGCGTCGAGGCGTTCCTTGATCTTGGAGTGCGCGATGTCGCGGGCCACCACGAGCGGGCCGGTCAACGACAGGCGGGTCTTGACCGGGTGCTTCGAAAGTTCCGCGAGAATCTCCGGCATCGGCTTCGTGAGGTCGATCTTGACCGCAGCGCCCTTGCCGGTACCCGAGACGCCGGACGTCTCGGCGTCGAGCTGCTTGTCGGTGACCTCGGGCAGGAAACGACCCGGATCGAACTCGAGCTGCTCGAGGAAAACGCCCTCCGGCGTGATCTTCGCCTTGGCCTGGCGGTCTGCCGAGCACGACACCGCGATGGCGACCGGTAGTGAGGCACCGTGCCGGGGAAGGCGGACCACGCGAACGTCGTGGCAGAAGTACTTGCCACCGAACTGGGCGCCGATACCGATCTTCTGAGTGAGCTCGAAGACCTTCTGTTCGAGGTCCAGATCGCGGAATCCGCGGCCCGTGATCGCACCCTCGGTGGGCAGTTCGTCCAGGTAGTGCGCCGACGCGTACTTCGCCGTCTTGAGCGCGAACTCCGCGGACGTACCGCCCACGACGATCGCCAGATGGTACGGAGGGCACGCAGCGGTACCGATGCCACGGATCTTGGCCTCGAGGAACTGCATCATCGAGTCCGGGTTCAGGATCGCCTTCGTCTCCTGGAAGAGGTACGACTTGTTCGCACTGCCGCCGCCCTTGGCCATGAACAGGAACTTGTAGGAGTTCTCGTGCCCGGCTGCGGTGTCGGCGTACAGCTCGATCTGCGCGGGCAGGTTGCTGCCGGTGTTCTTCTCGTCCCACATCGTGATGGGTGCGTTCTGCGAGTAGCGCAGGTTGAGCCGGGTGTACGCGTCGTACACACCCCGGGCGATGGCTTCCTCGTCGTCACCGGGCGTGAGGACCTGCTGGCCGCGCTTGCCCATGACGATCGCCGTACCCGTGTCCTGGCACATCGGCAGCACACCGGCCGCCGCAATGTTCGCGTTCTTCAGCAGGTCGAGAGCCACGAACTTGTCGTTGTTCGAGGCTTCGGGGTCGTCCAGGATGCTCGCGAGTTGGGTGAGGTGCTCGGTGCGGAGGTAGTGCGAGATGTCGTGTAGCGCCGTCTCGGTGAGGAGGCGCATCGCCTCCGGTTCGACCTGGAGGAAAGTGCGTCCGCCGGGGCCTTCGACCGTGGAAACCCCTTCTGTGGTCAACAGCCGATACCGGGTGGGATCCTCACCGATCGGCAGCAGGTCCTCGTAGAGGAAGTCGGCCATTGTATCTCCTGAACAGAAGGAATTGGGGGCTACGTTTTCCAGGTTATCCGGGTGAAGATCAGGGGTTCACGTGGGGTTCGAGGCAGACACGCAGCGTGTGACGTGCGCGACAACCTCCCGAGGTCGAGGGCCCGATCCGTACACTGGTATGGATGTCTTCGCACAGCATGACTGCCGTTGCCCGACCCGACGCCGGTGTGAGACCGGCGTTCCACGCCTGGTTCGACGTCGCGCTCGTGGTCGTCGTGCTCGTCGGAACGAACCTGATTGCCCACTTCACGACCGCTTGGGCAAGCATCGCCACCGTGCCGATCGCAGCCGTGATCCTGCTGGTGCTCTCACGCCGTCGTGGCCTCGCATGGGGCGAACTCGGACTGTCTCCGCGTAACTGGCGCAAAGGTGCGCTGTATTCGCTCGGAGCCGTGGGACTCGTCCTCGCCGTCGTGGCCATCGGCGCGGCCCTCCCGCTCACGCGACCGTTCTTCCTCTCCGACCGCTACGCCACCGTGTCCGGCGCGCTCGTCGCATCCATGATCGTGATCCCGCTGCAGACGGTGATCCCCGAGGAACTGGCATTTCGTGGAGTCCTGCACGGCACACTCGAACGTGTCTACGGCGCGCGCGGAGTGTTCGCGGCGGGCTCGCTGATGTTCGGACTGTGGCACATCGCGTCCTCGCTCGGACTCACCACCGGCAATGCCGGCCTTACCGACTTCCTCGGCGGCGGTACCGCAGGCAAGGTCGTCGGCATTCTCGGCGCCGTGGCCGCCACCGCAGCAGCCGGGGTGGTGTTCACTTGGTTGCGCCGTAGAAGTGGCAGCCTTCTCGCTCCGATCGCGTTGCACTGGTCGCTGAACGGCCTGGGGGCTCTCGCCGCCGCACTCGTGTGGCACATGACCCTCGCCTGACCCGAGGGTCCGAACCGACGACGCCCCCAGCGGAATCCGCTGGGGGCGTCGCACAGAGGTTCGCGAAAGCTCAGTACAGAACTTCGCGGTGCTCGTTGGCATACGCGATCTGCTTGTCCGTATCGCCTGTGCGCAGCTTGTTCACCCACTCCGGGTCGGCAAGCAGGGCACGGCCGATCGCGACCATGTCGAACTCACCGTCCTCGTACTGCTGCAGCAGGCGATCGACGCCCGTTGTCTCCGCGGCGCCTTCGGCGGTGAACGCCGTGGTGAATACCTTGTTCAATCCGACGGAGCCCACCGTGATCGTGGGGACACCGGTGAGGCGCTTCGTCCAGCCTGCCAGGCCGAGCTGTCCGTCGTTTCCGTCGAGTTCCGGGAACGCAGCGTCCCAGTGCCGACGAGTCGACACGTGAAGGACGTCCACGCCCGCATCGACGAGCGGCGACAGCATCTCCTCGAGCTCGGTGGGGGACTGGGCGAGACGGGCGTCGTAGTGGTTCGACTTCCACTGCGAGTATCGGTAGACGATCGCGAAGTCCTCGCCGACGGCCGCCCTGATTGCGGCGACGATCTCTGCGGGGAACCGAGTGCGAGCCCGCAGTGAACCGCCGTAACCGTCGGTCCGGAGATTGGTCTTCTCCCAAAGGAACTGGTCGAGAAGGTAGCCGTGGGCGCCGTGCAACTCGATGCCGTCGAACCCGGTCTTCTTTGCGCTCACCGCCGCGGAAACCCAGGCGTCACGAAGGTCGTCGAGGTCGGCGGTGCTGAATTCGCGACCGAGCGGCACCCCGTCGAGAGAGAGGCCGGACGGGCTCGTGGTCTGGACGTCGGGATTGAGCCGCGGCTTCGCGCCACGCTCGACGCCGAGATGCCACAGCTGGGGGATGATCGAACCGCCGGCGGCATGCACGGAATCGACTACGCGCTTCCAGCCCGCGAGGCTCTCGTCACCGTATAAACGCGGAACCGTGGTGAACGGGCCCGCCGAGGGATCGGGGATGTACGTGCCCTCGGTGATGATCAGGCCCGTCCCGCCGGTGACCCGGCGGGTGTAGTAGTCGGCAACGTCCTGTCCGGGGACACCGTCGGGCGAGAACGCGCGGGTCATCGGAGCCATTGCGAACCGGTTCTTCAGTTCGAGGGACTTTACGGTGAAAGGCTCGAACAGTCCGTCCACGGGAAGGGGAGTCTGTTCGATGGCTTCGGAAATCTCGGTCATGGTGTTGTGCAACCGCGCCGCCCGTGCTGCGTATTCCGGAATACGGCTCTCGGGAGGTCTGTAATCTGAGACACAGCGCGGGAGGTGCCCGTATGAGCCGAACCGGTGATAGTCGAGTCGGGGACGGGCCGGGGCGATGGATCCACAACCTCGGTTACGTTCGCAAGTGGCTCGTGCTCGGGGTTGTCATCGGGATCGTGGCGGGGCTCGGTGCGGTCGTGTTCTACTCAGCGCTCACGGAAGCCACATCTCTTCTGCTGGGAAGTATCGGTGGCTACACGCCGCCGTCCGCGGCCGGTGACGGCGGCCATGCCGGCAGCGGATCGTTCAGTAGAGCCTGGGCGATACCCCTCGTGGTGTGCCTCGGTGGAATCGTCTCCGGAATCCTCGTGTTCATGCTCGCCCCGGAGGCAGAAGGGCACGGCACCGACGCCGCGATCGAGGCCTATCACGTGGATCCCAAGATGATTCGGATGCGCGCGGTGCTCGTGAAGATCGTTGCCTCGGCGATCACCATCGGTTCCGGCGGTTCCGGTGGCCGCGAAGGGCCCACTGCACAGATTTCGGCGGGGTTCGGTTCGTTGCTCGCGCGGGTTGCCGACTTGTCGCCTCGCGACGGACGTATCGCGGTTGCCGTCGGAATCGGCTCCGGTATCGGTGCGATCTTCGGTGCGCCACTCGGCGGCGCGTTGTTGTGCGGCGCGATCGTCTTTCGGGACGACTTCGAATTCGACGTGCTCGTGCCCGGTCTGATCACCTCGATCGTGAGCTATTGCGTGTTCGGATCATTTATGGGTTTCGGACCGCTGTTCGGTTATGCCGCAATCGATTACCGTTTCGACGACCCGATCCAGCTGGTGTGGTTCGCGCTCGTCGGACTGTTGGCGGGCGTGATCGGACTTGCCTATTCGCGAGGCTTTTACCGGACCGTCGACGTTTTCGGTCGTCTTCGAATCTCACGCGTCCTGCGCCCCGCTCTCGGCGGGTTGGCGGTAGGGCTGATCGCACTGGCAATTCCACAGGTTCTCGGCAGCGGATACGGCTGGGTTCAAGAGGCGCTCGACCGTGACGCCCTGACGGCTCTACCACTCTGGATCGTGCTGGTTCTGCCGGCGGCGAAGATCGTCGCCACCTCCCTCTCGATCGGATCGGGTGGCTCTGGCGGGATATTCGGCCCGGGCATGGTGATCGGTGCGTTCACCGGTGCCGCCGTGTGGCGCCTGCTCGAGCCGATCGCCCCGGCAGTTCCCGACAGTCCGGCGCCCTTCGTGATCGCCGGGATGATGGCCTGCTTCGGAAGCATCGCCCGTGCACCGCTCGCGGTGATGATCATGGTTGCCGAAATGACAGGCAGCATCACCCTTCTGGCGCCGGCGATGGTGTCCGTGGGCCTCGCCTACCTGCTGGTACGAAGTACCGGAGAGACGATCTACCGTGCGCAGCTGAAAGACCGGGAGGAGGGACGTCTGCGCCACCTCCTGGCCACGACAGCAGTGACGGAGGTGTCGAGCACTTCGGTTCCCGCGGAGCTCGAGGGCCCACGGATCGAGATCTCGGCTTCCGTTGCGGACGCAGTGACAGCGATGGACCGGGTCCGCGGGCACGTGATCGTGGTAGACGAGGACGGCGCCACACACGGAATCGTCACTCGCAGGGGCGTCGAGAAGTGGTGCCTGGGGGTGGTGGGATCGGCGTCCACCGACACCCTCGAGCGGGTACTCGGGACCATGTGAATGCGCGGGAGGCGCATTCCGGCATGCTGTTCGGCATGACTGCTCTGGTTCCTCGCTACATCGACCTGCTCTGGCCCGCTCTTCAGGCGGCTATCGCTCTTGGTGGATCGGCGTCGAACGACGAACTCGACGGCGCCGTCGTCGAACGTGAAGGGTTGTCGGCAGAGGTGCAGGGCGCGCTACACGGTGACGGTCCCGGCACCGAGATCGAATACCGGCTCGCGTGGGCGCGAACCTACCTCAAGGGGATGGGCCTGCTCACCAACAGCAGTCGCGGAGTCTGGAGCGTCACGGCCAAAGGACGCGAGGTGACCGAAGACGACATCCGGCCCCTGCACACGGAGTTCGCCGCCGAGAACCGGAAGAAGAATGCGGCCCGCAAATCGGCGCAGGCCGCGTCCCGCCGTGCGGACGAGCCCGATACCAACATCGCGGAAGACGAGAACCGAACCGACTGGAAGGACGCCCTGCTCGACACCCTGCTGGCAATCTCGCCGGACGCCTTCGAGCGGCTCACCCAACGACTTCTACGTGAGGCGGGCTTCTCGAGCGCGTCCATCACCAGGCGAACCTCGGGAGGAGACATCGAGGGGCTCGGTGTCTACCAACTGTCGTTGTTGAGCTTTCCCGTGTTCTTCCAGTGCACCCGCTACAGCGGCAGCGTCGGCGCCGGAGCTGTTCGAGACTTTCGCGGGGCGATGTCCGGGCGCGGGGAGAAGGGCCTCCTCGTCACGACGGGGACCTTCACCGGAGATGCCCGCGCCGAGTCCAAGCGGGACGGCGCACCGCCCATCGATCTGGTGGACGGCGACCGGTTGTGCGAACTGCTCAAGGAACACGGACTCGGCGTGCAGACCACCACTCGGGTCGTCGAGGACGTCGAGATTCGCCCGGACTACTTTCAGTCGCTCGAGCCCGTCCGGACTCGGGAGTCCGCGTAGATCTTTGCTCACGTTGCGGATCGGCCACGAAAGAAGCGGGACGGACCGAAACCCCGCGGCCCAACCTCCCAAGTGTGTAAAGAGGAGGTAGCCGTGCGTGAGAGGAGTGTTCGAATGTCGACCCCGTCTCCGTTGCCACCTCCCGTCGGTCCCGAGGGTCCGGCAGACGAGATGTCGGTCGATTCGGACTTCGCACCACTCGCCGACCAGTTCTTCTCGATGTTCCGGTCACGCGCGAGCGGGGGCGGTGCGCTCACCGTCTACCACCGGGGCAAGAAAGTCGTGGACGTGTGGGCGGGTTGGGAGAACCGTCATCAGCGTTGGCAGCATGACACGGTGGCGCTGTCCTTCTCGACCGGGAAGGGTGTCGCGAGCACCGTGGTGCATCGGCTCGCCGAGCGTGGTGTTCTCGACTACGAGGCGCGAGTGGCGGACTACTGGCCGGAGTTCGGTGCGGCCGGCAAAGAGGCGATCACCGTGCGGGAACTGTTGTCGCACAGGGCTGGACTGCACCGTATTCGCGGGCTTGTTCCCGAAGGGGATCAGCTCATGGACCATGCGCTCGTCACGTCGAAGTTGGCCGCCGCTCCCGCATCCCCGAAGCGATTCTTCGGGCCCGGTTATCACGCCATCACCTACGGAGCTCTGGTGGCGGAGCTGACTTCCCGCGCGTCGGGGTGCAGTTTCACCGAACTGGTGCGCACCGAGGTCGCGGAACCGTTGGGTGTGGACGAGTTGTGGTTCGAGGTTCCCCGCGAAGAGCGATACCGGATCGCCAGCACCTTTCCCCGGATCACTCCGCTGATGTTGCCGTGGGGGCCGACTTCCTCGGCGCTGTCGCGGCTCCCGGGTGTTCGGAACATAGCGGATGCCGGAATGCCGGCCGGATTCGATGCGCTGGTGCGCAATCCGGAACTGCACGACAGCGCGATGCCCGGGTGGAACGGGGTGTTCGGTTCGCGTGCATTGGCGAAGATGTACGCAGCTCTGGCTGCATCGGGCAGCGTCGAGGGCAGGACGCTTCTCCACGCAGACACGGTGGGGCAACTGTCCGAGATCCAGACCACGGCTCGCGATTACGTTCTGGGTATCCCGATGAATTGGCGGCTCGGATACCACGCGGGAATGATCTCGGCCCGCCACCAGCCGCGTCTGGCGTTCGGGCACTATGGCCTCGGCGGGTCGGGCGCGTTCGCCGATCCGGAGTCGGAGCTTGCCGTCGCATTCGTGTCGAATCGACTGGGAAACAGGGCCAACCCCATTGCGGATCTGCGGCTGCCGCGCCTCGGTGCCGCGGCCCAGACTCTCGCACGAGCGTGAGGTCCGGCGATCGGTTGGTCATCTCGTTGGTCGTCGAACGTGACCGATGTTTGTCGAGTGGCTAGCGTGACTCGTGTGATTGTGGTGAAATACAAACGACCAAACTTACCGAAGTAGCTGTCGTCGATGTTGCAGACACGCCGCAGCGTGACCAATGAGGTATGGGGGCTTTCCGTGCAGGTGAATCGACGACAGCTGTTCAAATTCGCGGCAGCAGGAACCGCGGCCGTCGGTATGGCGGGCTTGGCTTCCACCACCCGGATCGCCGCAGCAGACGACCTGGGCGTTCTCATCGACTACTCGGGCGGTGTCCCCTCGGCGGACTCGATTGCGTCCGCTGGGTACGCCGGAGCGATTCGGTACGTGTCCGATCGTCGTCCGGGTGCCGAGTGGATGAAGGGCAAGCCGATGGCGGCGTCGGAAGCCGACGCCCTCGTTGCCGCGGGCCTTTCGGTCGTCTCCTGCTACCAGTACGGCAAAGCCGACACCGCGGACTGGCGTGGCGGTCTCGAAGCCGGAAAGCGTCATGCCGAACGCGGTCTGGAACTGCATCTCGCCGCCGGCGGGCCGGAGAACCGGCCGATCTATGCGTCCATCGACGACAACCCGTCACCGGTCGAGTTCGCGTCCATGATCGCTCCGTATCTGCTGGGTTGGCAGTCGGTGGTCGGCAACGAGAACCTCGGCGTGTACGCGAACTCGGGGACCATCGAACTCGCATCGGTTGCTGGACTGGGAACCTGGTTCTGGCAGCACGACTGGGGCACCCCCGAGGGGTACGTGCACCCTGCCGCACACCTGCACCAGTACGAGATCGATGCACGCAACCTCGACGGTGTGGGTATCGACCTCAACGCCATCCTGAAGCCCGACTACGGGCAGTGGTGATCCACGCTCACTTCGAGCCCGTCTTCGCCATCCACTCGCGCGCCACATCGGGTAGCGTCCCCGCGGCTTCAGCTGCGCGACACCAGTTTTTGGCGGTCTTGAAGAAGTTCATGGGGTTGTAGGCGTCCTCTTCGTACTTCCAGAGGTTGTCTCCCGCGTAGTGCAGAATCGTGATGTTCGCGGCCTCGTGGACGCTTCCGTCTCCGGGATCGTCCATCGGATTGTTGATCTCGCAGACGATCCAGCCGCGCTCCTCGTCCACCATGTACCAGGTCGGTGGAAACTTCGTCATGTGGCTGCCGGGAAAGCTGCTCATGGTGCGCACGACCCACCGTCGAACCTCCTCGCGGCCGCGTAGCGTGCCGAAGGCATGCTCGACGTAGTGAACGTCCTCCGTGAACATGTCGGCGAAGCCCGACCAGTCTCCGGTCGCAACGCATTCGGACACGGTCTTCTGGAAGTTCGCGAATGCGTCTTCGAGTTCGTTACGGCTCCACGGCACGGTGGTCTCCCTCTGTTGCGGCCTTCGGTCGCGTCGCGTCGACGCCTTGGCCACAATGAGAACACGTTTCAGTTTATGCGGGAAGGGTGAGCCACGGATTTCGTTCGCGACAGGTAATCTCGTCGGAAATCGGATCAGGAGGATCGAATGGACATCATCGTCAACGTGCTCTATGTCGTCGTCGGATTCTTCTACGAGACTTTCATCGTCAACGGGTCGTAGTACTTCAAACTCCGAGTAAAACGCCTCGCGCGCTCGTCAAACATGCTGGTTAGAGGGCACTTCGTACGGGGTTCGTACTCACTTCGTACTAGGGTCGTATGGGGTTCATAACGGGATCGTATGGGGCTATTTCAGGGCCAAAAGAGCCCCGCCTCAACTATCTGAGACGGGGCTCTCTCGGCGGCTCTCTCGGCGGCTCTCTCGGCGGCTCTCTCGGCGGAAAGGACTACCGCCGAAGCTTCCGACCGTTGGCACCGTCGCGCGGCTTCTTCGTCGCGGACGCCTTGCTACCGGCCGAGGCCTTCTTCTTCGCAGCGGGCGGGGTGGCACCCTTCGGTGCGGTCGGTGCCTTGGGCTTGGGTGCGGGCTTCGGCTTGGACACGCCGACGATCCCCTTGACCACTACCTCGCGCCCAGCGGGGGCCTTGTACCGAGCGCCGATCTTCGCGCCGGTCCACTTGCCGTTCTTGGTGGTGCCGATGTGGCTTTCGGCCTGCACACTGCCTGCCACCAATCGCTTGCGGGCGGTCTTGCTGCCGAGCGCACCACCCACCGCGCCACCTATCGCAGCGCCCGCGATGGAACGGCCGTGGGTCTTAGCGAAACGACCGGCAGCATCGCGCTTGTAGATGCGGCGCGCCATCACGCACCCCCGTTCAGTACCCGCGCGGCAGAGCGCACGGCCTCGGCGGGGGCGTCGGAGGGCGGGCACAGCGCCCGGTACATTCCGCCTTCGCTCGGCGGGGCGGATTCTCTACCGGGCGGCACCAGTCCCGCTCCCCACGAAAATTCGCTGGGACCGGGGGTCCGTCCATGGACGTGGACGTGGATGTTCGGCATGATCGATCACCACTTCAGCGTCGGCGCGGTGTAGGTGTCTTCGGGGGTCACCTGGAGCACCGCCGCCGCGCCACGGTAACGAACGCCCGTACCGAAGCCACGCGAGAAGAACGAATCCTGCAGTGGGTAACGCTGGTCGCGGCCCGGAATGATCCGCAGCCCTTGGTAAGCCGGATTCTTGTGCTGGCGGAAGCCCACCGGATTCAGGTCGCTGTTCGGGCCACCGCTGGCAACCACGGCCACGTAACCCGCTGGCACGTACTCGCTGGAAATTAGCCAGGCAGGTCCGTAGCTTCCGGCAACGGGCAGCTCGCCGTACTCGCCGGGGGCGATCTTGCCGATGATGTTCTCTTGCGTGAGGTAGGCCGGAGCCGTCTGCGAGAGGATAAAGTCATGGGCTGCAACGATTCCCGTGGCGGTCTCTTCGCCGCGCTTCCACGTCTGTATGATCTCGCCCTCCTGCGGATTGGCGAGGATCAGCAACTGACTTCCGGCACTACGCCCGTAGCCCTTACTCGTCACGAGGCGGATCATGTCCTCGATGTCGGCGCTGTCGATCACTGCTGCGCCGCTGGCGAGGTAGTGACTGGTGCTCTCGGGGAACTCCTTGCCCAGGTACGGCGGCGGAACGATTCCGTCGGTTCCGGTGTAGAGGCCGAACACCCGATGGTTCTCGGGGGAGAGCCGCTCGGCGGGGTTGAACAGCCGATCCAAAACCGTGGTGTTGATGTTCTTGTTGTCGGCTTCGAGGATTCGAGTGACCACCGAGGTGATCTGCTCAGATGTCATGTCCCGCAGCGCTTTCCACGTGAATCGGCTGGCGAGGTCGAAGTCCTTGAAGTCGTAACCCATCAGCAGGGTATCGGCCGCTGCACGGACGCCCGTGGGCTCACCGAACTCCGACGCTTCCTCGAAGCTATCCGAGCCGACCGACTGCGGAATGGCCGTGGCAATGTCGGTGGTGTTGTACGACAGCAGCGAAGCAACGCGGGTGCGCTCGTTGTTCCAGAGCGCGGTAACGGCTGCGATCTCCTCCCAGACCTTGTTCAGGTCCACGCCGTCGGCGGTTTCGTTTACAAGCACATCACCAGCCGTGTTGTATCCGCCGTCCGCGCCGAAGATGGGGAGCAGCATCGGATCAGCCGAGCGACCGGTGACCGAGCGACCGGGTCCGGTGGAATGTGCGTCGGGCTTCTGGAACATCGGACGCGAGAACGGGGGATGAGTGAACGAAAGTCGAGTAGGCATGGCAAGCTCCAATTCGGGGTCGAGCGGAATGATTTCAACCGAATCGAACGTCTGTGCGAATCGGGAAGCCTTCGAGGCGAACGGGTTCACGTTCCGGGCGACTGCTCGGTTAACGTGAGGGAATTACGTGTCAGCTCACTATACACCCGTGAAAACGCATGTGGGGCAGTTGATCTCACCGTATTGAGTGGGCATTGATTGCGCGTTGTTGGGTTGCTGTGCTTTACTTACGGCGCAGCGCCACCACGGGCTGTGACCCGCTACTGAGGGGCAAGACGCAAGGCTCCGTCCCCTCGGAGTGCCGATACAACGCGCAGGCAGCCGGGACCGCGCTAGGCATTCCTAACAAATGAGCAGTGCATCCGATGACAGATTTCTGTCACGTGGTGGCTGCTCATTTTTTTTCGTTTGTGCAGCACCTCGTGACGATTACCGAGGAGCACAACCCATGTCCCGCATCAGTACCGAGCGCGCCGTAGCCGCCGAGAAGGCCGAGCGCGTCAGTGAAGACACCATTCGTCAGTTGGGGTTCGACCCGTTCGGAATGCCGACGCTGACCAAGGCCGATGCCTACGAATTCGCGCACGGAATCAACCCGTACATCAGCGAGAACTCGTGGCAGAGGTCCGTCGCCCGAGGCGAATTGGCTTGCATCGTGAAGAACCGTCGCAAGTTCTTCAGCCGCGCGGAAGTTATCGCGTGGCTTCAGCGCAGCGACAGCCACCGCGACGAGAACGTGCGGATGAAGTGATCACCCCCGAACAAGTCCGCGACCTGCGCGAGAACGGTTGGCGGGATTCCTCACCCGCTGGGGATCAGATAGACGCGAGCCTTCGGGCTGACGAGCATCGCCTGGATGGGTCGGCGGTCGAGTTCTCGCCGTGGGCGCGAATGGTGCCGCGTGTGAGTGCGGCGATGGACCGCGCCCTGGCAACGCCTACGGTTCTGCCGGACTTACCCGCGTTGCGTCGGCTCTCGGTCGAGCGGAGCAACATTGGGGATCGCAGACCGCAGCAATACGGGCGTGCGGTGGTCGAGCCGGCGACGACGAGCGAGCGCGCCGCGTTCCGGCGGATGCTGGAGGCTGCGACGACGGGTCCAGTGGGGCTGCGCACTGTGGTCATCCACGGCGAAGGCGCTCAGCTGTATAGCGCCCCGCTACCGGACACCCGCGCCACCGATGCAGCCGCCGACATACAGCCCGACGCTTGGTTGCCTGAGTCCGAGCCCTTCGGAGCGGCGGCGTTGGTGGCGTACCCGGTGCCGTACGGGTACTCAACAGCGCGTGTGGCGCGCCTTGCGCTTGAAGGTGCTATGTGGTGCTACTGGTGTGACGACTGGCGTCACCACGAACAAATCCCGTTCGCGCTGATTGTGGGCGCGGGAGCCACTGCGCATGTGTTTCCGACGTGCCCGCGCTGCCGCGCCGATCTCGACCACGCGGCCGGAGTGCACCCCGACAAGGTGCTCACGTTCGTCACGAACGACGGTTGGGACGCAGCCACCGGATATCCCGCCGACAGGTGGCGGTGATGTGATGGACCCGAATCTGCTCTACGCCTTGGCGCTTGCGCTCTTGGCGAGACACGAACTGGTGGTCCGCTTCTCAATGAGAAGACCGACCGTGCCAGGACGGGCGAACGGTCGGTCTTCGACGGAGCGGCGGTGCTCGCTCTCAGCTCATCCCAGAGGGAATCGCCATGAAGCAGCATAGCAACCACTCAGCGCCACAACGCGGGCGGTTGTCTCCGTAATGCGTTCGCAGACATAAGAAAAGCCCCGAGTCGATTGCTCGGCTCGGGGCTTTTCTGCAAGGAGACCCAGGGAAATGAAGGAACCTGAATCTGCCTTCAGCCTAACGCAATACCCGCCCGATGTGTTGTGCCGGGGTCAAGCCGCACGGTCGCGGTGAGTCCCAAAGTACAAGGGCCACAACGGAAAGCGGCCCCGAGACTCAGAGTAACCTGAGCCCGGGACCACCACCCACAGCATTACCACCAACGCACCCACGCAAACCCAGAGACGGAGAGAGGAGAGAGCCGCTGGACCTCACCGAAGAAGAAAGGCCCAACATTGCGAAACCCGAACCGAACAGAAGGGCTCCAGGTGCCAAACCCCGATTCCACCGGAAGAGGCCTGACGTGCCAAACCCCGACCCGAAAGAAGAGGCTCAACGTGTCGAACAAACCCCGAAAGGTAAGCCCAGCATGACCAAGCATACCAGCAAACCAGAAAACCGTACGTCCGTACTGGATGTGGAATCCGTTCCACCCGAACGCGATCCGACGTTCGCTGAGTTTCTGTGCGCGCTGGGATACCGTCCGAACGACCGTGTCCCGCTGCTGGGGACCCGCCCCGAAGACGAACGCGGGCGGACGATTACGGCGATTCATCGTGTTGCAGACTTCCGCGACGACGATTGGACCCCTCCACCCGACGTGAACGTGTGGTTCGGGGTGAATCCGGTGTCCGCGTCGGTCCGCCGTGGTGTCGGTTGCGACGCCGACGTGGTCCGCGTCCGCGTCTGGACGTGTGACCTCGACGTGAAGGACGGGTGCCTGGCCTCGTTGGACGAGTGCTACGCGGTGGTCAGCGTGCTCACCGGGTGGCTGGGCGTACCGCCCGCTGCCGTGGTGGAGAGCGGCCACGGCCTGCAACCGTACTGGAGGGTGAAGTCGACGAAGAGCGCTTCGGCTCGAATCCGTTCCGCGAGCCGTGACGATACCGCCGAGGCCACCGAGTGGACGCGGGATCTTCATTTGTGGGGTGGGTTGGTGCGCTTGGCCGTGAACGAGGTGAGGCCCGGTGCTAAAGCGGATTCGGTGTTCCACTTGAACCGCAAGATGCGGGCACCGGGCGGGGTCAACCACAAGGAACCGGCGCGCCCTGTGCGCGTGCGTACGGCGTTGACAGGCTCGGAGGGTGCCGGTGGTCCGCGTGGCGCAATCCAGTCCGAGGCGCTCGGACTCAGCCGGGGGTGTGTGCGGCGGGTAGCCAAGGCCCGCAAGGTGCACACGCCCCCGAACCTGAAAACGGTGGTCGCCCCCGTACCGACGTCTCGCACCGAAGCGTGGAAATGGGTCGAGAACCAGCCCGGCGCAAACGAAGGTGCCGCGACGATGAGCCGTGCAATGTTCCGCCACCTCGACTATGACGGGCTGATTCGTGAGTTCTCGTATGGCACCGAGAACGAATCGTCTGCGCACAACCTGATGCGCGGGCGGGTGTGGTCGGCGGTGCGGTTGTCGACCGAAGGACATTCCGGCGTGTACTGGGCGCTGGAGTTCGTTCGTCGGGCGTACCTGGCGACGATGGAACTGCGTCGGGCGGGCCGCCTCGACGGGGAACGCCGGACGCTGGACGCTGCTACCCGCGACTTTGACCGCGCCCTGACCGGTGCTGTGGCGTCGGTAAGAGAGAGAGCCAACGACCCGCTACCGCAACGGGACCGCCACGGCAACGTCGTGGTTCCGATTACCGCCGCTCGCTCGCTGCGCAACTCCACCCAGAAGAAGGCCACCAAATGAGCGTCAACCCGTCTGCCAAATCGTCCGTGCTCGAACCGATTCCCTACGTGGTGGAGTCCACACCCTTCAAGGGCGGTCATCGGCAGGTGTTCAAGGAGATGACCGCCGACGAGCTCGCCTTTCTCCGGGTCAAGACCGATGCTGACCGGGCGGGAACCGACACTGTGGACGCGCCGTCGTGGACGGCTGTGGACGTGAGCGCGGCGTTGGATGGCGACGGTCCCCCTATGCCGACGGTGTTCTCGCGTGAAGACGGCGCGCACCTGTTCTATGCAGGCAAGGTGCATTCCGTTCACGGTGAGAGCGAATCGGGGAAGTCATGGCTGGTTCAGTGCGCCGTAGCGCAGACTCTCGAGCGTGGTGGGTCGGTGCTCTACGCCGACTTTGAAGACGACGCCGCCAGCGTTGCAGGGCGGCTGCTGCTACTCGGTGTGCCGAAGCATGTGGTTGTCGATCCTGGGAGATTCGTCTACGTGCGGCCGGAGAACTCCCTCAAGATCCCAGTGGAGGCAGCGGCCTTTGCCCAGTTGATTGGACGGGACTTCACGCTGGCGGTTATCGACGGTGTCACGGATGCGATGGGCCTGTTCGGATTCTCGGTGAAAGACAACGACGATATCGCGGCCTTCCAGCGGGAGGTTCCGCGTGCGGTGGCTCGTCGTACCGGTGCAGCCGTGGTGTGTGTGGACCACGTAACGAAGGACGCAGACAGCCGAGGTCGATTCGCTATCGGCGGGCAGCACAAAATGGCCGCACTGGATGGGGCCGCGTTCGTTGTTGATGTTGAGACGGTTTTCGCAGTGGGAATGGCGGGCGTCGCCAGTGTTCGAGTGGCAAAGGACCGCCCCGGCCACGTGCGTAACTTGGGTGGTGCGTGGCGTCGCGCCGACCGTACGCAGTTGGTGGCGCACCTACATCTCGACTCCACCAATCTCGACCGCACCGAATGGCGGCTGGAAGCCCCCGAGAATTGCCGATCCGCATCAGGTGGATACCTCGACAGGTGGTCGAGTAGCAGGGAAGCGAACGACGGCCGAGTTCCGCCCGACGTGGTTCATGGAGCAGGTCAGCCGGTACTGGGAAGAGACCGCCGACGTGAGTGAACGGTCCACCACGAAAACGGTTGCCGCGATGTGCGCGGAACGCAAAGCAGCTGAGAAGCCGGAGAGGCGAAGTATCTGGCGCAAGGCCGTTGAGCTTCTTGTCGCGGAGGGGTTCGCCACATTTGTGGAGGGAGCACGGAACGCGCACGAGCACACGAGTGTCAAGCCGTACCGCCAGTGCGACGACCCCGCGTGGGACCAATACGCTCCGTCGACGGCAGACAAGGTAGGAAAGCTCAAGATTATTGCCGAGGGGTCACCTGTCGAGGCTGAAGACTCGGACGTCACGGGTGTGGAAAGTTGACCAGGCCGACCAGGCCAAGCACCGGGCCGTCCACCAGGCTGGCCCGGTGGACAGCGACCAGGCCACGCAACCAGGCCAAGGCCCCGCCCCCGTAGGGGCGGGCCTGGACGTTGCGGCCTGGTGGCGGGGCAGTGGCGGGGTTGGGCGGTGTGACGCAGTTTTGGCCTGGTCAGGGTCGGTGGGTGGCGACGGGTCAATACGTAGCGCGGTAGCCCGTCGGTGCCCCCGTTTCGCAGCCCTCAGTCAGCAAATATGGAGAAACGGTACGAACGTACGCTTTTTGGCTTTTCGTCTGGTTTTTCCGAGAACTGGGCCGAGAAATTTCCGCCTTCCCCGCCCACTGCGCCACGTCCCTACGTGAAAGGAACCACGATGAACGACAACACGCCGGAACACATTCGAGCCGAACTGAAGTGGATCGAACGACACGACGAACGCGAGCGGCCGATTCCAGGCGCGGGAGAGCCGGCCGATCCTCCCGACCCCTCGACGGACCCGTCGCCCGCGCCTCGGCGGTCTCTGCCCCACGGCGGGCTCATGACGATGGAAGACGCCCTGGCGTCGCTCCGGCGCGGTGCTGGCGCGCGGGCACTGCGCCCCGCACGTAAGCACGACCCCCGGACGCGCAACCGCAGTAAGTAGGGGCGGCCCTGGCGCGTGGTTGCTAGCGCCCCTGGTGCGTGATCTTTGGTGCCTGAGCATCGCGTGGGCGCGTCAACTCAGGCAATAGGCGTATGGGTGTGGGACAAAACGTGTCAACGATTCTGGGGACGTACAGCGCGTCTTTGAATCGCGCTGTCTCGCAACGGTATTGAGTTGTGAAGCGGGTCAGGGGTGGTTACCTTGGGGCGCGTAGGGCGTAAGGCCAAACCGGACGGTAGAGCCTCAACAGGCAAGGGAGACAGCAGCAATGAGCAAGATTCAACGCAAGGTGATGATCGGGTACGTGCGTGTATCCACAGCAGAGCAAGCCGAGTCTCGCAATGGCCTGGAGGCGCAAGAAGTCAAGCTGCGAGCGGAGGCGGAGCATCGCGGCTGGGAGCTGCGCATCTATCGCGACGAGGGGGCGAGTGGCAAGTATGTCAACGAGGGTCTACGTAATGCGTTGGGGCACTTGGCAAGTGGGCAGGCGGACGGCCTGGTGGTAGCCAAGTTGGATCGCTTGGTGCGCAGTGTGATCCACGCGAGCGAGATCATTCAGACCAGTCTCTCGCAAGGCTGGGACCTGGTCATACTTGATCCGCAGGTGGACATGACCACAGCCAGCGGGCGGCTGGTCGCCAACGTGATGATGGCGATTGCTGAGTTCGAGCGCGAGCTCATCGGTGAGCGCACCCGCGATGCCCTGGCAGCGAAGCGACGCCGCAATGAACCCATCGGCCGGAAGACTCTCGCCGAGCCGTGGCTGATTGAGCGCATCGTCGCGGAACGCCAGAGCGGACGCAGCTACCAAGCCATTGCCGACGACCTGATGGCCGACGAAGTGCTGTCGCCTACTGGCTTGCGGAAGTGGCAGTCGTCCACGGTGCGGCGCATCTACGACACCACCGAGAGCAAGCTCGCACGCGGTGCACATACAGCGGCCACCGCGATCGCCAAGGCAGGGGTCTGACATGCGCCTCACTTCTCGTCAGGCGATCCAGCAGATTCTCGCGTTGCACGCGGAAGGTCTCAATCCCACGGCGATTGCTCGCAAGCTCACCAACGAGCAAGTCCCCACAGCTCACGGGCTGCGTCCGTGGAGCCAGTCCACCGTCTCTCAGATCATCGCCCAACAGGCGCGGCGGGAGGCAGCCGCCGACGAGCTGTTCGCGCGGTTCGCGGAAGCGGAGCGGTACCGATGACGACAACCACAAGGAAGACAGCACCAGAAGTGGTTGCGCGGATTGCCGAGCTGCACGACGAGGGTCTGTCGCCATCTGACATTGCGGAAATCCTTGGCGTAGAAGGAGTCACAACACCCAATGGACGCGCGGCGTGGCGTCGGCAAGCGGTGGCGAACCTTCTCCGGTCTCGCGGGTACACCCCTCATCGCTACATGCGGACAGTCGACACCGACACCAAGGCAGCGCGGGCGGAAGAGGAACGCCAGCTCAGAGCCGCCGAGCGCGAGCGACGCCAAGCTGAGCGAGCAGCAGCCAAGGCCGCACAGCGGAAGGCGAAAGCCGCCGAGCGCCAACAACGCGAAGCCGAGGAAGAAGCCGCAATCGCCGAGCGGCTGGCGCAGTCCATACAGCGCGTCCGCTCGTTGTCGCCGGAGGCCCGCGCTCAGCAAGCCGCCCGCGCCGAGCGCGAAATCCGGGCGGCGTGGGAGAACGCCACCAACAACCCCTACGAATACAACGACGAGGAAGAGGCAGGCTAATGGGAGCCAACCGCTACAGCATCCGCGAGCAGACCAGCGGCCGATTCCAGGCCCGTTGGTACGACAACAACGGGGACCGCAAGTCCAAGACGTTCGGCACGCGCACCGAAGCCAAGAAGTTTCTGGACGGAATCAAGGCGGACCGAGATCGCGGGGACTACATCGACCCCAACGATTCTCGGCGGACGTTCCGGTCGGTGGCTGAGCTGTGGCTCAGTAGTCGCAACCTCCGCCCGAAGACCGAAAACAACTACCGAGAGATGCTGGAGCTACGGATCTATCCCACCTTCGCGGATCGGCCGGTCGGCGGGATTACGACGATGGACCTGGTCGCGTGGATCACTGCGCTCTCTCGCACGGGCGGACTGATCACTGCTGCCACGCAACCCGCGACCGATATCGCCCCCGCAGTGCGTCCGCTGTCGCCGGGGACGGTCCGCAACGCGGTACGGGTAGCAACACAGGTGTTGGACGCAGCGGTGCGCGCCCGGTACATCAGGGGCAATCCGGCACGCGGCCTCACCCGCGACGACATGCCCAAGGATCACCGTAAGGAGGCCCAATTCCTCACGGCGGCGGAGGTTTCGGCACTCAGTGCAGCGGTTGAGCAAGTAGTGGCCGCCCGCATACAGGGCGACACACGTCAACCGCGCGGGCAGGCCGGTCAGCCACGCAAGGCACCCGACCCAAACACGCCCACCTACGCGCAGCACGCGGCGGCGCTGGGGCTGTTGGTGCGGTTTGCCGCGCAGACCGGGATGCGCGCGGGTGAAATCTGCGGCCTGCGATGGGAGAACGTGGACCTACTGCGTGGGCGGGTCATCGTTGCCGAGTCCATCTCCGCCGTGCGGATGAACGAGTGGACGGTGGTCCCACCGAAGAACGGCAAGACTCGTACGGTGCCGCTTACCCCGCCGATGCGCGACGCCCTGGCCGACCTTGCCGAACAACGCGCCGAGCGGGGAACGTTCGCCCCGGAGATGTACGTGTGGCCGCGTGCGTACCGCCCGACGAGCACGGAGGAGCCGTACGGCACCGAGCCGATGCGTTGGGGCACCGACTTCTACCTGAGGTACTGGAAGCCCGCCGTAGCCGAGGCGGGCCTCAACAGCGGACTGCGCTTCCACGACTTGCGGCATACGTGCGCGGCGTTGCTGATCGCCGCCAACGTGCCCGCCAAGGCAATTCAGGCGCACCTGGGTCATTCGTCGTTCAACATCACCATGAGCACGTACGGACATCTCTACGAGGACGCCAGCGACGCCGTCACCGATGCGATGGGCGCGGCCTTCAGCGCCCCGGCCACTCCCACGCCGAGCAACGTGCGCGCCCTTAGGGGCTAGCCTCTGAAGGACAGCGCAGTCTTCTTGACCTCAATCGTGTGATCCTTACCGAACTCGTGTGCCAGTAAGTAATTTAGCGTGGATTGCCGTAGCTCGATGTTCAAACCCGGGCCGATGGTTATTGCCTTAACGGATGCTGGATTGAAATCCAGTTCGGCATAGGGGATTGGGCCAATATTTGATGGGCGGAACTTGACTTCGTCTGGATGAGACACACACAACCGCATCTCTTGCTCGTCAGCGAATCCCTCTTCTTTTTGAAATGGTATTGAACTTTGAACGGCAGTCATGCATGTGATTGAGGCAAGTATCGGTCGATTCCTCGCCCGAATTATTTCCCCGAAAATGGGGTCACTCTCGAAGAACCCATATTTCTCTAGGTCGACGTCAGATTCAGAAATGATCTCATACATACGGGACAGCACCGCGTCTGTGACCTGCTCCATCCCCCAGTCGTACCCGGGACCATAGGTGACGTTCCCATGCCTTACGGACCGCTCGTCGTCCTGAGATGCTGCGATACTCTTCGTTAGTTCATCCCTGTCGAACGTGATGCAGTACCCCTCTTGGGCATAGCCGCGCCATTGGCCGAGATCGTCGCCATAGTTGGATAGACAACAAACGAACTGGCTATCCTTGGGGTTGCCCTTGCCTCCGAGTAGATCGATTGCAATTTCCAGAGATTTTTCGAGCTCAGCGGCAGATGATTCTTCTAGCGAATCGACAGTCTTCAATCTGGCAAGGGAGTTACGGAGCGCGCCGGTAACCCGCTGAAGGCCGTAATCGTACTCAAGAGAGTCGTTCAGAAATTGAATATTCGTCGCCCATAGTTTTCTCCCTTGAATGATGCCGATGAGTCCAGTCGTGTCTGTGTAGTGGTGGACTTCGCCGTCGTCCGGGACCATGTACGCCTTCCGCATGGTCCCATCGTCTCACGCAGGTCGGACATGCCCCGGCGAGTGTGCCCTTCAGGGCTACAGCGGGGCTATGGCTACCTCACCGCAAGGTGTATCCGCAGGTAGATCGGGTTATGGGGTGCTGTGCAACAGTTCATCGTCAACGGGTCGTAGACCTCGACCTCCAGTTCAGGACTGGCTGTGCGACGTCAGGTCCGGGAGGTCGTGCTCGTCGGCTATCACCACGAGATTGGGGCGATCCTCGTCGGGGCCCTGGTGGACGCCGCGCCACGACAGTAGGGACCACCGCGACAGGCCCGACAACGCCGAGCCGAGACTTCCGACCGAAGCGGTACTGAGAGCCGAAGCGGTCGAACCCACCGACCCGACCGACAAGATCGAGCCGACGCTACCGATCGAGAGAATCGAATACGCGGAGCCGATCGACAGAATCGACCCCTCGGATCGGATCGACAGAATCGACCTGTGCGAGTGTCGGTTGCGGTCTGTGCGGCGGGGGAGCGAGTTCGACTTTCTGCGCATTCCTCGGTCTACCACTCGTG
The DNA here is from genome assembly GCF_042719695.1 of Rhodococcus sp. NPDC058521. Lineage (NCBI taxonomy): Bacteria > Bacillati > Actinomycetota > Actinomycetes > Mycobacteriales > Nocardiaceae > Rhodococcus > Rhodococcus sp. NPDC058521. Next base: position 221,483 of record NZ_JBHXNL010000005.1, on the reverse strand, counting down.
GCCGGCGCGCAAACCCAAACGTTGAATACGCCCGGAACACGAGTAGGGCCCACCGAACGTTCGGTGGACCCTACTCGTGCGTACGTCGTCAGGCGACGTGGAACATTCCCACGGTCGGAAGGAATCCGCAGCTGATCGGTGCAGAGCCTTCGGCCTGAGTGGTGATTCCGCCGGACACGACCGCAACGACACGGCCGGGGCCGGTCTTGGCGATGGTCGACAGTGTCGCGGGACCGTCCGGGTTGATCTTCGCCTCGCCCGTGAGGTCCTGGGTCGCGCGCTGACCGTTGTCGATGTTGAGCCAGGTGACCGTCATCGGGGTCTGCTGCTCGGCCGCTACCGGGGAGGTGCCGAGAGCCGTGAACACGAACCCTGCCTCACCGGGCTTGGGGCCGGGCGGGGGGAGTTCGGACGGGCCCGGAACAGCCAGAGCGGTGCCGACCGAGTCGGCGCCGTCGCCGATGCAGTTCTTACCGATGGTCGGGTACAGGAACTGCGCGATGACCGGTGCGTTGTCCTTGGGGATCTCCGGACCGCCGCCACCGCTGCCGTCGAGGAAGGTGATTACCCGCTCGAGGGTGGACTTGAGTTCCGGCGGAAGGCCGGGGGACTCGAGGAGGATTCGAGCCTGAGCGAGAAGGTCTGCCTGCGGGTCGCTCGCGATGTCCGCGGGGCCGACAGCGGCTCCGATGATCGCCGGAGCGAACGACGCCAACAGGTCGACCGGGACGCCCTCGGGAACAGGCGGCGGCGTCGGCTGCGCGACGGCATGAGCGGGCACGGCCAGTGCGGCAGCAGAAGCGATTGCGAGGGCGCCGAATGCCCTACGCATACCTCGGGTTCGAAGCACGGTCTCCCCATCCTTGTCATAGCAGCGCGGAAACACGATTGATCCACGTCTGACGGTTCGGGGGGTCACTCTATGTACAGCGCCCCCGGGTTGTACAGCCGTACTCGTTCGGAAATGTCCGGCTGCGACTTCCGGTGGGAGTGTATGGCATACAGACCCCGGTCGTGATCTTCCGGTGACGATAACCTGTGACGGTTGTGAATAGTGTGAATGGTGATGTAACTGTTACGGACATCGCCGCACCTGTCAGAGTGTCCGGTCACGGTCTGGATACGCTGGGGCCGATCGAAAAACCGTCATCACACCCCAGGGGAGAACGTCGCACGTGTCCGACCTGTCAGAAACGTCTGTGCAGCCGCCGGCGCCCGCTTCGTCGCTGCTTCGGTGGCTGATACGGCACGCCGCGATCCTCCTCGCCGTTTCTGTTGCGCTGCGACTCGCGTGGACGCTGTTCAGTCCCAACGGCATGAACTTCGTGGACCTGCACGTATACGTCGACGGATCGGCAGCCCTGCTCGGCGGGGACCTGTACGACTTCACCTACTCCGTGGTGACACCGGATTTCCCACTACCGTTCACCTACCCTCCGTTCGCAGCACTGGTCTTCTTCCCGCTGCACTACATTCCGTTTCCGATCATGGGCGTGGCCTGGCAACTCCTGACGATCCTCGCGTTGTACGCACTGGTGCGGATGAGCCTGACCCTGCTCTTCGGCGATGTGGCGCGCCGTTCTGATTGGCGACCGGTCGCGCTGCTGTGGACCACCGTCGGCGTGTGGTCGGAACCCGTCCGAACAACTCTGGACTACGGGCAGGTCAATGTCTTCCTCGCTCTCGTGACCATGGCTGCGGTGACCAGTTCGCGCTGGTGGTTGTCCGGCGGGCTCGTGGGTTTCGCGGCAGGCATCAAGCTGACCCCCGCGATTACCGGGCTCTACTTTCTCGCGCAGCGGCGGTGGAAGGCCGCGGCCTTCTCTGCCGTTGCGTTCGCCGGGACCGTGGGACTGAGCTTCCTGCTCATCGGCTCGGAGGCGAAGGAGTACTTCACAACCCTCCTCGGCGATGCCGACCGGATCGGCCCGGTCGGATCGGTCTGGAATCAGTCGTTGCGGGGTGCCCTCAGCCGCATCGTCGGCTACGACGTCGGAAGCGGGGTCATCTGGCTGCTCGGCGTGGCGATCGCGACCGTTCTGGCGGTGCTGGCGTGGCGGACCTTGAATCGCGGGGATCGCCTCGGCACCTTGGTCCTCGTTCAATTGCTCGGCCTGCTGTTGTCTCCGATCTCCTGGTCGCATCACTGGGTGTGGGTCGTACCGATGCTGATCTGGCTTCTGCACGGTCCGCTGCGGGAGCTTCGTGGTACCCGGATGATCGCAGGCTATTGGATCGTGACGACCCTCGTCGGTGTGCCGTGGGTCCTCAGCTTCTTCCAGGACTCGATCTGGCTGATCTCACGCCCCGCAATTCTGTCGTGGGCGGGGACAGTCGACGTGATCGGCGCTTTCGCCGTGTTCGCCTGGGTGGCCGTCCGCGGGCGCGGCACGCAGGCGGAGCGCGTCAGTGCTGGGAGTCCTACGGAATCGCCTCGTCGATCCGAGCAGCAAGATCCAGATCCAGCTGCGTGATCCCGCCCGACGAGTGGGTACTCAGCGTGTAGGTGACCTTGCGCCAGCGGATGTCCATGTCGGGATGGTGACCCGCTGCCTCGGCGAGTTCCGCGACCTTCACGACCAGAGAGATCGCGTCCGGAAAGGTCGATGACTCGACGGTTCGGACGATCGAATCGCCCGAACGATGCCACTCGGGCAGTTCGGCGAGGGCGGTATCGATGAGTCCGTCCGACAACAACTCGGCCATACCTCATGATGGGTCAGTGCGGACCGAACGTGCAAGACCGAATGCTCGCGAAGTCGTCGCTGCGGCAATCGTCGCAGACGGTCGCATTCTGCTTGCGCAACGTGCCCACCCGCCGGAGCTGGCCGGGCAGTGGGAATTGCCTGGTGGCAAGGTCGAACCGGGGGAGACGCCCGCGCAGGCTCTGGCGCGGGAAGTTCGCGAAGAACTCGACATCGAGGTGTCCGGCGCGAAGCGAATCGGGGCGGAAGTCCCGCTTGCCAACGGATTGGTTCTTCGGGCCTACCTGGTGAACGTCGTGGCCGGCACTCCGAGTCCGGTCGAGCACTCGGCATTGCGATGGGTCACCGCACCCGAACTGGCGAGGGCAGATCTGGTCGAGGCCGACAGGGCCTGGCTGCCGGATCTCGTGGCTATGCTGCGCGAGCCTTCTTCAGGCCGTGCTTGAGTTCTTTCTTGGACGCACCCTGGGCTTCGAGCTTCTTCATCCGCATGACGACTACCGGGCACTTCAGGCACCGTGTCTTCTTGCGGCAGCACTTCTTCTTGGGCTTGAGACCTGCCACTTTGCTTGCTTTGACCTTGCCCATCGCCTCGGCTCGGCCTTTCTGTTCCACACTGTTCTCGCACCGGTCCGGGATGATCCCGGGGTGACACCCAGGTCAGCCTACCCTGCATGCGCGATGGTGTTTCACGTCACTTGCCGCTGGTGAGTGATGGTCCGCGATGCGCGGAATGACGTCCATAGCGGGTAGTATCTACGTGGCCGCGATGCCCGTAACGGGCGATCCGCACCTCTTTCGGAGGGTATTTCGGGATAAGAATCCACATAGCGGCCGACCGGAGCCGTGCGATGGACCTTTCGCGTGGCCGAAATTCGATTCAGCCAGGAGAGCCATCGCGTGACCATCACCAGCTTCCGTAACGTGGCCATCGTCGCACACGTCGACCATGGCAAGACCACCCTCGTCGATGCAATGCTCCGCCAGTCCGGGGCATTCGAGGAACGCGCCGAGCTGGTCGATCGCGTCATGGACTCGGGCGACCTCGAGCGCGAGAAGGGCATCACGATCCTCGCGAAGAACACCGCGGTGCACAAGCACCACGAGGACGGCTCGGTCACCGTCATCAACGTGATCGACACCCCGGGTCACGCCGACTTCGGTGGTGAGGTGGAGCGCGGTCTGTCCATGGTCGACGGTGTCGTTCTGCTCGTCGACGCGTCGGAGGGACCGCTGCCGCAGACGCGATTCGTGCTGCGCAAGGCGCTCGCTGCCTCGCTGCCCGTCATCCTGGTCGTGAACAAGACCGACCGTCCCGACGCCCGTATCGAAGAGGTCGTCACCGAGTCGCAGGACCTGTTGCTCGACCTGGCTTCGGACCTGTCCGACGAGGCTGCCGAGGCCGCCGAACTCGCCCTCGACCTCCCCGTCCTGTACGCCTCCGGGCGTGAGGGCAAGGCGTCCACGGTGCAGCCCGAGAACGGTCAGGCTCCGGACGCAGAGAACCTCGAGGCGCTGTTCGACGTTCTGCTGAAGCACGTCCCCGCGCCCAAGGGCAACGCGGACGCACCGCTCCAGGCGCACGTCACCAACCTCGACGCCTCGGCCTTCCTCGGACGTCTCGCCCTGGTTCGTATCCACAACGGCGAGCTGCACAAGGGCCAGACCGTGTCGTGGTGCCGCGAAGTCGACGGCGAACCCGTCGTCCAGAAGGCCAAGATCACCGAGCTCCTCACCACCGTCGGAGTCGAGCGCATGCCCGGTGAGAAGGGTGTTGCGGGAGATATCGTCGCCGTCGCCGGATTCCCGGACATCATGATCGGCGACACTCTCGCCGACCTCGAGAACCCCGTTCCGCTCCCGCGTATCACCGTCGACCAGCCGGCCATCTCGGTCACGATCGGCACCAACACCTCGCCGCTCGTCGGCCGGGTGCAGGGGCACAAGCTCACCGCCCGCATGGTGAAGGCGCGCCTCGACTCGGAGCTCATCGGCAACGTGTCGTTGAAGGTCATGGACATCGGTCGTCCCGACGCCTGGGAGGTTCAGGGTCGTGGTGAGCTCGCTCTGGCAATCCTCGTCGAGCAGATGCGTCGTGAAGGTTTCGAGCTGACCGTCGGTAAGCCTCAGGTGGTCACCAAGCAGGTCGACGGCAAGATTCACGAGCCCTTCGAGGAGCTCACCATCGACAGCCCCGAGGAGTACCTCGGTGCCATCACCCAACTGCTCGCCAACCGCAAGGGCAAGATGGTCCAGATGGCGAACCACGGCGCCGGCTGGGTTCGCATGGAATTCATCGTTCCCTCGCGTGGACTCATCGGTTTCCGGACCGACTTCCTCACCGAGACCCGTGGCACCGGTATCGCCAATGCGGTGTTCGACGGTTACGGCCCGTGGGCGGGCGAGATCCGGGCGCGTCACACCGGTTCGCTCGTGTCGGACCGCACCGGAACGGTCACGCCGTTCGCCATGATTCAGCTCGCTGATCGCGGCATCTTCTTCGTCGAGCCCGGTGCCGACACCTACGAGGGCATGGTCGTCGGTATCAACCCGCGCGCCGAGGATCTCGACATCAACGTCACTCGCGAGAAGAAGCTGACCAACATGCGTCAGTCCTCGGCCGACGTGATGGAGACGCTCGCCAAGCCGAAGAAGCTCGATCTCGAAGGCGCGATGGAGTTCTGTGCGGCCGACGAATGTGTCGAGGTCACACCGGAGGCCGTTCGCGTGCGCAAGGTGCACCTCTCCGCAACGGATCGCGCGCGCGAGCGTTCGCGCTCCAAGGCGCGTGACAAGGCGGCGCTCTAGCAACCCGGCGCGAACGTATCACCAGCGGATGTACCTTCCGGTCGATCCAATCGGCCGGAAGGTACATTCGTTTTCGCAAGTGAGGACGGTGCAGTGGTTGGGATGTCGGTTGTGATGTCACGGTGAGCATGTTTCGTAGAGCGCGCGCGAGCGCGATGTCGCTGACGGCGATCTCGGCCACGGTGCTGCTGGCAGCGTGCACGGCGGACCCGCCACCGCCGGTGGAGAGCACGGAGACCACCACTTCCACGACGCCTGTCTCACCGGCAGTGAAGCTGCCCGTGGTCGTCGCGATCGACGAGATCGGGGCCGGCTTCAATCCGCATCTGCGCACCGATCAGTCGCCGGCCAACGCGGCGGTGAGTTCTCTCGTGCTCCCGAGCCCGTTTCGCCCCGTTCCCAATGCGGATCGCCCGGGGCATACCGATTGGGTGCCGGACCCGGCGTTGATCGTCTCGGCGGACATGACGTCGCAGGATCCCCCTGTCATCACCTATCAGCTTCGGAACGAGGCTCAATGGTCGGACGGGGCTCCGATTGCGGCCGAGGACTTCCGGTATCTGTGGCAGCAGATGATCTCCGAACCGGGAGTGGTCGACCCGGCGGGTTATCAGCTGATCGAGGACGTGACGTCTTCCGGCGGAGGAAAGACCGTGACGGTCACGCTGCGTGACCAGTACCCGGCCTGGCGTGAACTGTTCACCGACCTGTTGCCCGCGCATCTGATCAAGGACTCGCCGGGTGGTTTCACCACGGGTCTCGCCGAGAACCTGCCGGTTTCCGGTGGGCAGTTCCACATCAAGTCGATCGATCGTGGCCGGGACGAGATTCTGCTCGAGCGCAACGATCGATTCTGGGGTAACCCGGCCACGCCGGATCAGATCCTGATGCGCCGCGGTGGATCTTCGTCGCAGCTCGCGGACTCGATGCGGACCGGCGACACCCAGATCGCCGAGATGCACGGTGGTTCCGCGGCCATGGCTCAACTGGAGGCCATTCCCGGCCTTCGGACCGGCAGCATCTTCCAGCCGCGCTCGCTGGATCTGACTTTGAACTCACGTGTGCCGGCACTGGCGGACGTCGAAGTACGCCGGGGACTCCTCGATCTGCTCGACCCGGTGTTGTTGGCAACGGTCGGGGCGGGAAACGATTCTGCGGTGGCAGTTGCCGGTTCGCTCGTCCTGCCGCCGTCCGATCCGCAGTATGTGGCCACGGCTCCGGCTCGCCCGGTTCGTGATCTGGCGCTGGACCGTCTCGGGCGGGCCGGGTTCGTTCCGGACCTCGAGAACGAGGAACTGCTGACGCGAGACGGGGAAGTGCTGGCCCTGACGATCGGCGTTCCCGAGAACGATCCCACTGCGGCAGCCGTTGCCAATACGGCGGCCGACCAACTACGGGGAGCTGGAGTGGATGCGGCGGTCGAGGTAGTGGCGGCGGACGAAATCTACGGCGAAGCCTTGATTTCCGGTGAGGTGGGCGCCGTGGTCGGTTGGACGCGCGCAGGTTCCGACCCCGCGACTGCGGTCGTGTCACGGTACGGCTGTCCGCCCGATCCGAGCGTCGAACTACCTCCGGGAGCACCCGACGCCGAGGCGCGTGCGGAGGCGCCGACCAACCACTCGGGTGTCTGTGACCCTGCCCTGCAACCGGAGATCGACGCCGCCCTGCGTGGGGCCGGAGAGGTGGACGAGACTCTGGTCGACGTCGATCGTCGCCTGTGGGATCTCGCCGCAGTTCTCCCGATCATGCAGGACCGCACCATGATTGCGGCTGGCCCGGGTGTCGAGGGCGTATCTCTGGGTGGGCCGCTGCCGGTCGGCGTGTTCGCCGACGCCGCGGGCTGGTCACGGCTCGGGCGATGACAGAACGGCGGATACTCCTCGTCCACGCGCACCCCGACGACGAGACGATCACCACCGGCGGAACCATCGCGCACTATGCGGCGCAAGGTGATTCGGTCACGGTATTGACGTGCACACTCGGTGAGGAGGGCGAGGTGATCGGCGACGAGTGGGCGCACCTCGTCTCCGATCAGGCCGACCAGCTCGGTGGCTACCGGATCCTGGAACTCACTTCCGCATTGCATGCTCTCGGAGTCGATCGGCCACGATTCCTGTTGGGGGCCGGGCATTTCCGTGACTCCGGCATGGTGGGCACGCCGTCGGCGCGCAATCCTCGGGCCTTCGTCAATGCGGAGCGAGAGTCCACCGTCCCTGCGTTCGTCGAGGCGATACGGCGATTGCGTCCTCATGTCGTGGTGACGTACGACGAAGTTGGTGGCTACGGCCACCCCGACCATATTCAGGCGCACGAGATGGTGACTGGGGCGGTGGAGGCGGCCGGCACCGGTGCGTACCCGCAGGCAGGTCCCGTTTGGGAGGTGCCGAAGCTGTACTGGACGGTTACGGAGGCTTCGTCGCTGGAAGCTGGTGTGCAACGAATCGGCTCGATACCAGACGGTTGGCGAATGCCGGAGCCCGGAGAGTTGCCGAGTATGCCGGATTCGGTGGTCACGACCCAAGTGAACGTCGGCGATGTGATCGAGGCCAAGCGGGCAGCTCTTCGTTGCCACGCCACCCAGGTGACGGTGTGTCCCGATGGTCGGGAGTACGCGCTGTCCAACAACATCGCCCAACCTGTGCTCGACGTCGAGCACTTCGTACTGGTGCGCGGTGAAGCGGGACGCCCCGGTCCATCAGGCCGCGAAGAGGACCTCTTCGCCGGCATTTCGTTCTCCTGAAGGATCGAATTCTCGCTTCGGCGCACATACGCCCGGGTCGGTGTGTGTTGTGGATCACCACAATGACTATGGTGGGATGTGTATCACATATTCCGAAGGGATCGAGATGTACAACTGGGACGTTCAGAACGCCATCGTCGCGTTCGTCGACTTGTTTCGGCCGACGTGGCCTCAGCAGCACGAGCTGTACTACAACGCTCTCTACGGATTCGCGGATATGCAGAGTCATCTCCTGACCCTGATGGGATACCCACCGGTCTCCTGATTCAGAATTGAGGGCATGACCGCAACGACAGGCACTCAGCACACCCAGCCGACGACACTCGACCGTGTCGTCCTGGGTGTGCTGGTCTTCGACGGGTTTCTGTGCGCGGTTCTGTCGGTTCTGTTTCTCCCGCTGTACATCGGTGGTACGGCGCTTCCGGTCACCATCCTCATCGCTGCCGTGGGGAATCTCGTGCTGGCCCGGACCGCGCGATCGGTGACAGGTCGGACCGGTACCGGCATGTTGCCGCTCGCGGCCTGGTTGTTCGGATTTCTGGTGTGCATGTTCGGTGGGCCGGGCGGTGACGTGTTGCTGATGCAGTCACCGTGGACCCTGCTGCTTCTGATCGGTGCCTTGGTGCCTTCTGCGGTGTTCTTGTGGAAGGTGACCGTGGCCAATGCCTTCGCGCCGAGCGCGGCCGACTCGAGTGCGGCGCGCCAGTAGCTTCGTCGATCCGATCGTCCTGTTTCGCTGCGCCGAAATTCGGGTACGAGGAGGCTTACTGATACGCGGGGAGGCAACTGCATCCGACCGAGGAGCTGTCATGGCAGAGCAGAATTTCACGACGGACGATGCGGGTATTCCGGTCGTCAGCGACGAACATTCGCTGACGGTGGGGCCCGACGGGCCGATTCTTCTGCAGGACCATTATCTGATCGAGAAGATGGCCCAGTTCAACCGAGAACGAGTCGCCGAACGTCAGCCGCACGCCAAAGGGGGCGGAGCTTTCGGGCGATTCGAAGTGACGAACGACGTCAGTGCGTACACGAAAGCGGACCTGTTTCAGCCCGGAAAGAAGACCGAGATGTTGATTCGGTTCAGCACGGTTGCGGGCGAGCGCGGTAGCCCGGACACCTGGCGTGACCCGCGCGGGTTCGCGATCAAGTTCTATACCGACCAGGGAAATTACGACATGGTCGGCAACAACACGCCGGTCTTCTTCATGCGAGACCCGATGAAGTTTCAGGATTTCATCCGTTCACAGAAGCGACGCGCCGACAACAATCTTCGCGACCACGACATGCAGTGGGATTTCTGGACGCTGTCTCCGGAATCGGCGCACCAGGTGACGTGGCTGATGGGCGATCGAGGTATTCCTCGGACCTGGCGACACATGAACGGGTATTCGAGCCACACGTACATGTGGGTGAACGCGGGCGGTGAGAAGTTCTGGGTGAAGTACCACTTCATCACCGACCAAGGAATCGAGTTCTTCACTCAGCACGAGGCGGACCAGATGGCCTCCATGGATACCGACTATCACACCCGTGACCTATGGGAACACATCGAGGCCGGGAAGTATCCGAGTTGGACGTTGAAGATGCAGATCATGCCGTTCGCCGATGCCGACGACTATCGCTTCAATCCCTTCGATCTCACGAAGGTGTGGCCGCACCGTGACTATCCCTTGATCGAGGTCGGCAGGATGACTCTCGACCGAAATCCCACCGACTACCACTGCGAGATCGAGCAGGCGGCGTTCGAGCCGAGCAATCTCGTTCCAGGGATCGGTACCAGCCCCGACAAGATGTTGGTGGGGCGCTTGTTCTCCTATCCCGACGCGCATCGCTACCGCATCGGGGCGAACTACAAGGAACTGCCCGTGAACGCTCCGCACGTGCCGGTCCAGTCGTATTCCAAGGACGGGAACCTGCGTCACAAGAATCCGGGCGATCCGGTGTACGTGCCGAACTCCAAGGGCGGTCCGCACGCCGATCCGTCCCAGGTGGGCGCCACCGCGACGTGGCACCCGAACGGCGACATGGTGCGCGCAGCCAACACCCTCCATGCCGAGGACGACGACTGGGGTCAGGCCGGAACCCTTGTGCGGGAGGTTCTCGATGACGACGGGCGTGCCCGCCTGGTCGACAACATCGTCGGACACCTGCTGAACGGCGTCACCGAACCGGTCCTCGCCCGGGCGTTCGAGTACTGGCACAACGTCGATGCCGATCTCGGTAAGCGGGTGCAGGACGGTGTCCGCGCGAAACAGAAAGAGAAGGATCCGAAGACCGACAGCCAGTCGAATCCGGCGCGACGCAGTGCTCAGGACAAGGCTTGAGGGTTCGATACAGCACACTGGAGGTATGTCGAACGACGAGCTTGCCGGTTATCGGATTGCGGTGACGGCGGAGCGCCGCGCCGAGGAGTTCATCACGCTTATCGAGCGGCACGGCGCGACCGTGGTTCACACCCCGGCGATCCACGTGCTGCCGCTTGCGGACGACTCACTGCTTCGGGACACCACCGAAGCAGTCCTCACCGAGCCTCCGGAAACGACGATCGTGTCCACGGCGCTCGGGTTTCGTGGCTGGCTCGATGCGGCCAGGGAGTGGGGGAAGGCGGAGTCGTTGTTGGCGGCTCTCGACACCGGACGGATCATCACTCGCGGCCCGAAGGCGAAGGGAGCAGTCCGTGGCGCCGGCCTTCATGAGGATTGGTCGCCGGACACCGAGTCCTCGGAAGGGGTCTTGGACCGCCTGAGAGAAGAGGGCGTTGCGGGCCGGCGGATTCTGGTGCAGAGGCACGGCACCATCACCGAGTGGGAGCCCATCGTCGATCTGGCCGACGAGCTGTCCGGGCTTGGTGCAGTCGTCAGCCCTGTTTCTGTGTATCGCTGGGACCGTCCGAGCGATCAGCAGCCGATGCGAGATCTCGTAGAGGCGATCGTCGGTGGTGGCGTGGATGCGGTCACGTTCACCAGCGCGCCTGCTGTGTCCTCGCTGCTCAGTACGGCACGTGACGTGGACGCGGTGGATGCCCTCGTCGCCGCGTTCCAGGAGCAGGTTGCCGCGGTGTGTGTCGGCTCGGTGACCGCTTCGCCGCTCGAGGCTCTCGGCGTGTCGACGATGCAGCCCGCCCGGCCTCGCCTGGGGAGTCTCGCCAAGCACATCATCGAAGAACTGCCGCAGCGTGGCTCCTGCACGGAGTCAGCGGACATGACGCAATCAGGGGAGTAGTCCGGCGGTACGCCCCGCGGACGCCAGGACCGATTCGAGCATGAGTGGCGTCAGACGGCCGGTGAACGTGTTCTGCTGGCTCACGTGAAAACACCCGTACAGATCGATGGTGGTGGTCCCGGTCAGCCGAACGTGTGCACCGTGCCCGAACTTCGGTCGGGGTCTGGGGATCATCCATCCGGCACCGGCGAGTACGGGTAGCAGTGCCTGCCAACCGAACCCGCCGAGCACGATCACCGACCGCAAGGTCGGCTTCAGGAGTTCCAGTTCGGTGTCGAGCCAGTGTCGACAGTTGTCCCGTTCCTCGGTCGTTGGCTTGTTTGCCGGCGGTGCGCAGTGGACAGGGGAAGTGATGCGGGTGCCGCGAAGTTCCAGACCGTCGTCGATCCGCGTTGCGGTCGGTTGGTTCGCCAGGCCGACGGCATGCAGTGCGGCATAGAGGAAGTCACCGCTTCGATCACCGGTGAACATTCGGCCCGTTCGGTTCGCGCCGTGTGCCGCCGGTGCGAGCCCGACGATCAACAGTGATGCGTCTGCAGGCCCGAATCCTGGAACGGGCCTGCCCCAATACCTGTCGTTCGCGAACGACGCACGCTTCTCGATGGCCACCTTCTCCCGCCACGCGACGAGGCGAGGGCACGCGCGGCATTCGACGAGATCCGCATCCATGGTCGCCAGATCTATCGGTGTGCCCACACGTCACCTCCGCCCGGGGTGACCGCCTCGACGAGAGCCCAAGCGTCCTCGACAGGAATGTCGGTGACCAGGTATCGGCCGGTGCCGGCGGGCGTTGCGGCGACCACCGTGGCCACTCCGGAACGACGCTGGAAGAACGTCTGGTGAACCGTCCATCCGATGATTCCGTCGGCCTCGAGGCTGTGGCGGGCCCTGTCGAGTGAGCCGCTGCGAGTGACGAGCCAGCCGGGAATAACGGCGTGGCCCAAACCGCGATAGCGATCCCAAGCGAGCGCAACGGCGCCGACCAGCAGAAGAGCGGTTGCCGCCCAGGCAGTCCAGTCGACGGTGCGACCGAGTGACGACAGAACGAGAAGAACCACTGCCAGCAGGATGGGAAGCGCCAGGGCCCGGTTGAACCTTCGGCGCAGCGCTGTCGGGCCGTGCGTGTCGAGTGGTACGGCGGCCTGTCGCTCGTCGCCGATGACAGTGCCCATCACGCGCTCGCACTCACCGCGCGGCGCCTGGGGCAGAAGAAGCGACGATTCGCCTTTGTCGGCACTGACTCCGGTCATGATCGCTTCGAGTGTCGCGCCTCCTGCCGCGCGCAACAGCAACGGCTCCTTGACCGTCGTGCCGCGTAGTCGTGCGCGGTCGAGCGTCGTCTGGCGCGTCGAGATCAGCCCGTGGCTCACGTGCAGAATGCGGCCGTCGTCGGTGAGCGTCATCGCGCCGAACGTGATCAGGTAGCGCACACACGCGAGTGCGCTCGCCGCCGCGAGCAGAACGACCAGGCCCCCGAGGATCACGAGGGCGATTCCGACGTGTTCGAGGGACTCCACGCCGTCGGAGATTCGGTTCGTGTCGATCGTGCTCGCCGCACCGTACTGGAATACGATGCCGACCAGCGCTGCGATCGTCGCGATGCCCGTTATCGAAAACGGTGCGTAGCGAACCCAGGACGGACGCCAGTGGCCGATCTCGGTGGCGGACGACAGGGGATCGGACGTCTCGGTGGCGGGCTCCGGGTCCGGATGTACGGCATGTGTGAGAAGTGTTTCGCGAAGGTCCGGGACGAGCTCCGCAGACAGCGCGTTCAGTTCGAATCGGTTGGAATCCGTTTTGCCTGCTGCCCGTTGACCGGTGCCGATACGCACCACGGAGAGCCCGAGCATGCGGTGTAGTGGGCGCGCTTCGACGTCGACGGAGCGTATCCGCGAACGCGGAATCGACAACACTCGCTTCTGGAAGATGCCGCGGCGAAGCTGCACGTGAACGGGGCCGATTCGATATGTGGTCGTGAACCATCGTACGAGGCCCAACACCACCGAAAGTGCCACGACCGCCAAGCCCCATACGTGATTACCGCTTCGACTTCCCACCAGAAAGGACACCAGCAGAACGGGAAGGAACTTGATCGTCTCGTCCACCGGATGGACCAGCAGCATCCGGCGATCCAGGCGCAGCCACGACTGATCCTCCTCGCGGGCCAGAGCCTCGTCGGTGTCGTCCTCGATCGGAGCCGTACCGGGAAATTCGGTCATGTTGCGTCGCTCGCGTTCTGCTGTGCGATCTCGGTCAGCTGAGCGACCGTTCGATCCGCGACCTCGAGATCGAGGCCGACGATCTCGACAGCACCAGCCGAGGACGCCGTGGTGACCGTGACGGTTGCGAGGCCGAGCATTCGCTCGAGTGGACCGCGTTCGGTGTCGACCGTCTGGACGCGCGTGATGGGGGCAATGCGACGTTCCTGATCGAACCAGCCGGTGCGGGTGTACACGGCCGTGTCGCTGATCTCCCACCTGTGTACCCGGTAGCGCCAGGCTGGAACGACCGCGATGTGAGCGAGCCCGGCGACGAGTGCCGCCGCCACGATGACCACATGCACCCAGGTCGGCCAGAATCCGATTGCTGCCAGCACGAGTGCGACCACCAGAACGGGAACCCAGATCGTGATCGCCTGAATCGCCCACAATTGCTTGGCCTTGGGGCTGGGGCGCCACTTCGGGTCGGACATGGTCACCGTCGGTGGTCTCGTCATGGCTTCACTTTGGTCCAGGGTCGCCGTTCTGTCGAGAAGACACATATCGTGGGAGGCGCCGAGTCGAAAGGAGGAGGACCTACATGACCGAATTCGATGCCGCGAACTCTTCGGAGGTACCCGAGGCCGACAGGCTGGAACAGAGTCTCGACGTCAGTGATCCCGCTGCCGCACAGCCGGAAGTGAGCACTCCGCTCGAGGCGAACGAGGCGGACGCCGCCGAGCAGAACATCGCCGTGCCGGACGACGAGGACTACCCACGTAGTTGATCGGTATCCGGATGACCAGCATCGTGGCGCTGTCGGACACACCCGGGGTGGCCGGAGGCGGCGATCATGGCGCATGATCGCTTGGTGACCCATTCAGGTGATGATTCCGGCAGCCCGACGATGCTTCCCATGCCGGGCGTTCCGGCGTCGGCGAAGAACGACGCTGCGCCCGCACCGACCGCGTCCGCCATGCGGAGGGTGCTGCGACGCGCGCGGGACGGCGCAACCCTGAACGTGGCGGAGGCGACCACGCTTCTGCAGGCCCGCGGTGACGATCTCGTCGACCTTTGTTCGTCTGCGGCCAAGGTTCGTGATGCCGGGCTGCTGGCCGCCGGCAGGCCCAAGGCCGTCACGTACTCGCGGAAGGTGTTCATTCCGCTGACCCGTCTGTGCCGGGACAAGTGCCACTACTGCACGTTTGTCACGGTGCCCGGCAAACTGCGTTCCGAAGGACGCGGTATGTATCTGGAGCCGGACGAGATTTTGGACATCGCTCGTCAGGGCGCCGAGTTGGGTTGCAAGGAGGCGTTGTTCACGCTGGGGGACCGGCCGGAGGACCGGTGGCCAGAGGCGGCGCAGTGGCTCGACGAGCGCGGGTACGACTCGACGCTCGACTACCTGCGTGCGATGTCGATTCGCGTTCTCGAGGAGACAGGTCTGCTGCCCCACCTCAATCCCGGTGTCATGGGTTGGGAAGAGATTTCGCGTCTCAAGCCGGTGGCACCGTCGATGGGCATGATGCTCGAGACCACGTCCACCCGCTTGTTCACGGACAAGGGTGAGTGCCACTACGGCAGCCCCGACAAGGATCCGGCGGTCCGGCTGCGGACTCTGACCGACGCCGGCCGCCTCAGCGTTCCGTTCACGACGGGCATCCTCGTCGGCATCGGCGAGACGTTCGCCGAGCGTGCCGAGTCGATCATGGCAATCCGTAAATCCCACAAGGCGTTCGGGCACATCCAGGAAGTGATCGTGCAGAACTTCCTCGCCAAACCGGACACGGCGATGCGGGACATCCCCGATGCGAGCCTCGAGGAGTTCACCGCGGCAATCGCCGTGTCGCGTCTGCTGTTGGGTCCGGGGATGCGCATTCAGTCCCCGCCCAACCTGGTGTCGGCACAGGAATGCCGTGCGCTTCTCGCTGCGGGCGTGGACGATTGGGGCGGTGTGTCGCCGCTGACCCCGGATCACGTCAACCCCGAACGGCCGTGGCCCAATCTCGACACCCTTGCCGAGATCACTGCGGAGGCCGGTTTCGAACTGACCGAGCGGACCGCAGCGCAACCGCAGTACGTGCTCGCCGGATCTCCTTGGATCGACCCGCGCATCACGGGCCACGTGCAAGCGCTGGCCGACCCCGCCACCGGTCTCGCCAAAGCCGACACCACACCGGTGGGTTCGCCGTGGCAGGAACCGGACGAGTCGTGGGAATCGACGGGACGTGTCGACCTCAACACCGAGATAGACACGGACGGTCGCAACACCGAAACCCGAAGCGACCTCGGTAGCGCGTTCGGCGACTGGGATACCGTTCGCGAACAGGTGCTCGAACTCAGTGCCCCGTCCCGCGTGGACACCACCGTCGTCGCGGCCCTCCGTGCTGCGGAGCGGGATCCCGCAGCCCTCACGGACGACGAGTACCTCGCATTGGCCACGGCCGACGGCCCCGGGCTCGAAGCGGTGGTCGCGCTGGCCGATTCGCTGCGCAAGGATGCGGTGGGCGAAGAGGTCACCTATGTCGTGAACCGCAACATCAACTTCACCAATATTTGCTACACCGGTTGCCGATTCTGTGCGTTCGCGCAGCGTAAAGGCGACGCCGACGCGTTCACGCTGTCCACTGATCAGGTTGCCGACCGGGCGTGGGAAGCGCATGTCGCCGGGGCGACCGAGGTCTGCATGCAGGGCGGCATCGACCCGGAACTACCGGTGACGGGCTACGCGGACCTCGTTCGGGCGGTGAAGAAGCGGGTTCCGTCCATGCACGTGCACGCGTTCAGTCCGATGGAGATCGTCAACGGCGCCTCTCGCGGCGGACAGAGCGTGCGGGACTGGCTGACCGAACTGCGGGAGGCCGGCCTCGACACCATCCCGGGCACCGCGGCCGAGATTCTGGACGACGAGGTGCGGTGGGTGCTCACCAAGGGCAAGTTGCCCACCGCGACCTGGATCGACGTCGTCACCACTGCACACGAAGTGGGGCTGCGATCCAGTTCGACCATGATGTACGGCCACGTCGACAGCCCACGCCATTGGGTCGGCCACCTGCGGGTGCTGCGCGGGATTCAGGATCGCACGGGCGGGTTCACCGAGTTCGTGCCACTGCCGTTCGTGCACCAGAGTGCGCCGCTGTACCTGGCTGGGGCCTCTCGCCCCGGCCCGACCAACCGAGACAACCGCGCCGTCCACGCGCTGGCACGCATCATGCTGCACGGCAGCATCGACAACATCCAGACGAGCTGGGTGAAGCTCGGAACGACCGGGACGCAGGTGATGTTGCAGGGCGGTGCGAACGACCTCGGGGGCACACTGATGGAAGAAACCATCTCCAGAATGGCCGGTTCCGAGCACGGATCGGAGAAGACCGTCGAGGAACTGCACGCGATAGCGGAGGGCATCGGACGTCCGGCGCGCGAACGCACCACCACGCACGCGAGGCGCACAGGAAAGGATTCGGCGGCATGAGCTCGAAGGATGTCCTCGGGGATCGGCGCGTTGTCGGCGTTCTCGATAGGGCCGTGTGGGGTATCAATCCCGTGCTCGACCTGGCGTACACCGATCCACTCGGGTTGAAGGGTCGCACGTTCGTGCCGAACGACGCGCAGCGCAGCGCGGCCGAGGCGCTCCTCGACGGCGCAGCTCGGGTTCTCGACGCGATTCGCTTTCCCGGCACGGACGCCTGGAGCAAGGCGACCGAAGAGGAGAGGGCCAGGTGGTGGGTCACTCGTCTGGGCGCGATCAACACGATCGCGGTCGCCTTTCCCGGCATGTTCGGTGTGCTGCTCAACCGGCTCCCTATCCAGGACCTGCTCGGATTCGCCAACCAGGCCGTCGTCCTCGTGGCGGTGGCCCGCGAACACGGAGTGACCGACCGAGCCGAGCAGGTCGATCTCCTCGCCTCGGTGCTGTGTCTCCGGGAGGTCGAGGCCCACGTTCTGCCCAATCCCCAAGGTCAGGACACGTCGGATTCGGAAGCCCGTTCCTGGCAGCCGTTCGCCGTCATCGGGAACCTGATCGGTACGGCGCGCATCTTCCGGGCGATCAGCGGCGAACTCGAGAAGCGCCCTCAACCGGGCAAGGTCTTCTCGATGTTGGGCAACCTGCCGGTCGTCGGTGCGGTTGCCGGTTACCTGGGCGAGCGTGGTGCATTGGTGCGCGCGGCGGAGCAGGGCGAAGGCTGGATCGCCACCCGCAAGGCTCGGGGTTTGTCGGGCCGCGGTGCACAGGGACACGCGGAATCGGTCTCGCCTCGCCTCTGATCAGGTAACCCTTAGCAGATTCGGGCGTGGGGAGCAGAGCATACTAATGTTTCTCGCGGAATCCTGGCGTTTGTCTCGATTCTCCCAGGATCGA
Organism: Rhodococcus sp. NPDC058521; assembly: GCF_042719695.1. NCBI lineage: Bacteria > Bacillati > Actinomycetota > Actinomycetes > Mycobacteriales > Nocardiaceae > Rhodococcus > Rhodococcus sp. NPDC058521. The sequence continues at coordinate 203,447 of NZ_JBHXNL010000005.1, read as the reverse complement.
CTAGTCGGTCAGCCAGAAAGGTAGGAGTGCAGCGGTGACCTACATAATTGCGGAACCGTGCGTGGATGTGTTGGACAAGGCATGCATCGAAGAATGCCCTGTCGACTGCATCTACGAGGGCGGACGGATGTTGTACATCCATCCCGACGAGTGTGTGGACTGCGGCGCCTGTGAACCTGTCTGTCCCGTCGAGGCGATCTTCTACGAGGACGACACCCCGGATCAGTGGAACGGGTACATCAGCGCGAACGTCGACTTCTTCGACGATCTCGGCTCGCCGGGTGGCGCCGCAAAGCTCGGCAAGGTCGACTACGACCCGCCGTTCATCAAGGCACTCCCTCCGATGGGCGAGGAATAGCCAGGTTGTCTCGAATTCCCGTCGCCAGGACCTTGCCGGACTTTCCCTGGGACTCGTTGGAGGGCGCCAAGGCCAAGGCGGCGGCGTACCGGGACGGCATCGTCAACCTGTCGGTGGGGACTCCCGTCGACCCGGTCGCGTCCGTCATTCGTGACGCACTGAATTCCGTTGCGGACAAGCCCGGCTACCCGACGACGCACGGGACCGCAGAACTGCGCGCAGCGACTGTCGGTGCACTGGAGCGGCGATACGGCATCACCGGCATCGAGAACGACGCCATCCTGCCGGCCATCGGGACCAAGGAACTGATCGCCTGGTTGCCCCGGTTGCTCGGCCTCAGCTCCGATGACCTCGTCGTCATTCCGGAACTGGCGTACCCGACGTACGAGGTGGGTGCCCTTCTCGCCGGTGCCCGCACGCTGCGTGCGGATGGGCTCAACCGACTCGGCCCCGAACGGGCGTCGTTGATCTTCGTCAACTCGCCGTCCAACCCGACCGGCAAGGTGCTGGGGCTCGATCATCTGCGCAAGGTGGTCGGCTGGGCGCGCGAACGCGGTGCCATCATCGTCTCCGACGAGTGCTACCTCGGGCTGACCTGGGAAGGCGAGGCATTCTCGATACTGGACGAGCGCGTGAACGATGGCAATCTCGACAACCTGCTCGCCGTGCACTCGTTGTCCAAGACTTCCAACCTTGCGAGCTATCGCGCCGGCTTCGTCACCGGCGATCCGGCCTTGGTCGCAGAACTCCTCGAAGTGCGCAAGCACGCGGGAATGATGGTGCCGCTACCGATTCAGGCGGCCATGACTGCCGCGCTGAACGACGACGCGCACGAGAACGAGCAGCGTGAGCGGTACCGGAAACGACGTGACACCCTGCTCGCGGCTGTGCGTGAGGCAGGCTTCACGGTCGACGACTCCGAGGCCGGCCTGTATCTCTGGGCCACCCGCGGCGAAGCGTGCCGCGACACGGTCGAATGGTTTGCCGAACGTGGCATTCTCGTCGCGCCCGGTGAGTTCTACGGACCCCGAGGTGGCACACACGTTCGCATCGCATTGACAGCGAGCGACGGGGACATCGCTGCCGCAGCGGAACGCCTCTCGGCCTAGGGTATGTCCCAGAAACTGTCACTCGATCAGGCTCTCGCCGAACTGGAAGCGCTCGAGGACCCGAAGGTCCGGGCTGCGAACGAGAAGCGCGGGGACGATCACGGAATCAATCTCGGCAAACTTCGTGCGCTGGCCAAGAAGGTCAAGACGGACCACGATCTGGCGCAGCAGTTGTGGAGTACGGGCACCTCGGCCCAACTGCTTGCCCTGTTGATCTGTCGACCACGCTTGTACAGCACGTCCGACCTCGACACGATGGTGCGGTCGAAGCATGCACCGAAGGTCCACGATTGGCTCGTCAACTACGTCGTGAAGAAGTCGCCGCACGCCGAAGAACTGCGTTCGGCCTGGTTTGCCGATGCGGGCCCGGTTGTCGCCTCGGTCGGTTGGGCACTCACCAGCGAAAGAGTCGTGAAGATGCCCGAAGGGCTCGACCTCGACGGACTGCTCGACCTCGTCGAACGCGACATGCGTGAGGCGCCGGCCTCCTTGCAATGGTCGATGAACGAGACACTCGCCCAAATCGGAATTCACCACCCACACCTTCGGGATCGGGCACTCGCGATCGGAGAGTCGTTGCAGGTGCTTGCCGACTACCCGACGTCTCCGGGTTGCACGTCGCCGTTCGCGCCGATTTGGATCAACGAGATGGTGCGTCGCCAGAAGGCGTGACGGAACGCGGCGTGTGCGTGCACACGAGCATGTGGTCGGCGTTGCGCTGGAACTCGTAGTCGACCGGGAAGATGTTCGTGTCCACTCCCAGGGTGCTCAAGTGGTCGCGTAGCGAGTCCATCCCCTTGTAGATCTCGGTGGAGCCCATCGGTACGAGGGGAAAGATCCGAACTTCTCTGACTGCAACTCGCAGCATTTCGGTGATCGCGTCGACATGGAATTCGTGATCGAGCCGGTCCGTGTAGCTGAACAGCAGGTGCGAACTCACCACGAGGTCGAAGGCGGAGTCGGTGAAGGGAAGCGACGGCAGTTTGCCGGGGACGTAGTGCCCGGGGTTTCGTGCCACATCGGCAGCGAAGCCACGCACGGACTCTCGTCGGGAGTCATGGTGATCGTCAGGAGTCGAGAAGAAGCGCCAGACATAGTCTTCTGCGTGGTCTCGGACGTAGGTGTTGCCCCGATCGGTTTCAGCGCGTGCAATTGCGGCTAGTTCCTCGGTGCTTCGCCCGACGTACACGGCATCGCACGCGACGGCCCGACCACCGCGGGTGTTCACTTCGCGCACGAAGTCGGCGGCGCCCGCGGGGCAGTCCAGGATGCGTCCGGTCAGATCTTCGCGAGACAGCGCGAACATCGCCTGATACTCGGCGAAGGATCGGGCGGTGACGAGGGTGTCGCCGACGAAAGACATTGGTAACGAGATCCTTTCGGGGGAATCCTCAGCGGGCCGCGATTGCGTCGACCTCGAACAACATGCCGGGCAAAGCGAGCGCCGCCACTCCGAGCAGCGTCTGAACCGGTGGGCGGTCGCCCCAGATCTCCGCGATTTTCTTGCCCAGCACCTCGAGTTTCCCCATGTCGTGATCGACGACGAAGGTGCGCAGCGCGAAGACGTCCGCGTAGTCCAATCCAGCCGAGCGCAAGGCGATTCCGAGGTTGGTGAAAGCTCTGTCCAATTGGGTGGCGAAGTCGGAACTTGTGGTGTGCCCGTGTGCGTCGGAATCGTACTGTCCGGCGATGAAAACCTGCTCACCGGTCACCTTGGCGACGTGGCTGTACCCGAAGCTGGTGGGGTCGTGGAGTTCGGCGGGATTGCTGATGTCGATCGGCATGGGCAGAAGTAGATCATGAGGGTCCGACGGATTGCGATCGAATTCTCTCGCATGGTCCGCCGCCAACTGTCTGCGCTGGGCCACGTACCAGGCGTGCCCAATCACCTTGCCGCCCTTCGAGAGTGTGGACGACTCGAACCATTGACTCGAACTGGTGTTCGAACTAGAGTGGGTGCATGGGGTCGGGGGACGTTTTCTCGGGGGTGGAGTCATCGTCGGATGATGCGTGGCGGTTGGCGGATCGGGTGTTGTGTGATGCGGTGCTCGAGGTGTCGTCGCAGATCGCGGTGTTGGAGGCGCGGCGGGTGCGGTTGGTGGCCGAGGTCGATGCCCACTGCCGGATGGACGTGCTGGGGTATCGGAATACGAAGATGTGGTTGGGGCACACCACATTGCTCGAGGTCGGTGCCGCAGGCAGGTTGATCTCGTTGGGTGCGGTGTTGGGGAAGTACCCGTCGGTGGGTGCAGCGTTGGATGCGGGTGAGGTGTCGATCGCGGTGGCGGGGCTGATCGTCGGGTTCTGCGAGAACCCGCCGGCAGGAATGCCCGCCGATGCCTTACCGGCGTGTGTGGACGCACTGTTGGTGGCGGGGCGGGGACCGTTGGCGACCGCACCTGGGGTGCGGGCGGTGATCGCGAAACTGGAACGGATCTTCGAATCCGACACCCCACCACCGGCCGAGGACACCGACCGTAACGAATTTCATGCCTGCCGGACGTTGAACGGTCGGGTGGCGGTGAAGGCCGATTTGGATGCGGTGTCCGGGGAAATGCTGCTGTCCGCGTTGTCCGGGCTCTGCGCGCCGCGCCCCGCCACCGACGGCACCAAGGATTCGCGTTCTCCGGCCAAGCGGCGGGCGGATGGGTTCACCGAACTGCTCCGCCGCTATTTGGCTGCCGGGGCCGGCCCGTCCGAGGGTGGTGTGAAGCCGCATCTGTCGGTGATGGTGAAGGCGGCCGATCTTGCCTCGCATCCGAAACCCGCTCCTGATTCCTCGGCCGCCGACTCGCATCGGGATCTGCTGTCCGATCCGGAACATGATCATGTGGGGTGGGCGTCGTGGATGGGTCCGTTGACGATCTCCACCACCCGCATGCTCGCCTGTGATTGTCTGCTCTCGGCGGTGGTCGTCGACCCGGACGGTGCCCCATTGGATGTGGGGGCCACGGTCCGCACGGTGACCGCGAAACAACGCCGCGCACTCGCGGTGCGTGATGGTGGGTGTGCGTTCCCGAACTGTGGGGCACCGGTGTCGTGGTGCGAAGGTCATCACATCGTGCACTGGGCCGATCACGGACCCACGAACCTGAACAATCTGGTGTTGCTGTGCGGGTTTCATCACCGACTGATCCATCACTCCCGGTGGGAAGTGATCATGGGCGGCGATCGGTATCCGTGGTTCCTACCCCCACCACTTCCGGGTGAGCGACCGGTGTTGCCGTCGAACCGCCGCACCGGACACGAGCACACCAGGGCCGGACCCGACGCCGACTGACCCACACCACCGACCAGCGCCGCCCACCAACCACCACCAGGCGGCGCCAATCGGCATGCCACTATCTCTTGACCTCGAGTGCAGTTCGGGTTCTACGTTCGAGACATGACCTTTTCGAAGCAGGAACTCGACTACCTGTCTACGCAGCACCTCGGCCGTCTCGCGACCGTTCAGCCGAACGGAACCCTGCAAGTCAGTCCAGTCGGATTCACCGTGGACAGCGACAGCGGCACCATCGACATCCAGGGATACAAGATGACCGCCAGTCGCAAGTTCAAGAACGTCGCAGACAACGGCGGGGTGGCGTTCGTCGTGGACGACCTGCCCTCCGTCGACCCGTGGCGAGTTCGGTGCGTCGAGATACGCGGCCGAGCCGAAGCGATCGACGCCACCGCCACCATTCGTGTCCACCCCGAACGCATCATCAGTTTCGGACTCGAAGGAACGGAGCTCGACGTGCACGCGATGAAGGTCGACGCACGTGACGTGACCTGATCAGATAGCCAATAACGGTTCGTACCCGGCGCCCAGAACCGCGACTGTCGACGCCGGTGTCAGTACCGTCACCTGCCCGGTACGAGGTCGCGGCGTGGGAACGCCGTACCCGTCGACGGACCAAGGCACGATGCTGTCCTGAGTTACCAGCATCGGAAGGGCGTCGACGCAGACGAAGGCCCCGTGCGGCAGCGTCGACCAGTCCGCCGTCGGCCTCTCGCCGAGCCGTTCACGGTGCAACCGCGCATCCATCTCGTCCGCGCTCGGGCGGCCGCCCCACGCTTCCCGGAACGCGTTGTAGCACGGCCGACGGCACTCGGCACATGGACGGTGCCCGGCCGCGAGGGCGACCGCCTCGTCGTGGAAGAAGAGCACCGTGTACCGACCCTGCGCCCACTGCTCAACTTTGCGGTCGCGGAAGTCGGTATCGCAGGTTATCCACCGTTTGCCGGAGTGGTGTCGCACCAGGTCACCGTCGCGATGCAGGCAGCCACGATTCCCCATGAACAACCCACGCAGTGCGATGGCGACGATGTCCGAGAAAGGGGTCACTCGGTTCCGTGCCGACATGCGCCGAGCGTAGCTAACCTGGGAACAGGAGGTAGGCGCCATGGACGCGATCACTCAGGTTCCGATGCCCACCAACGAGCCGGGTCACACCTATGCACCCGGCAGTCCCGAACGCGCCAGACTGCGGTCCGCGCTGGCCGACATCGCCACCGATCCGGTGGACATTCCCCACGTCGTCGGAGGAGTCCGTGGTTCCGGGTCCGGCGAGAGTGTCGACGTAGTTCAGCCACACCGCCATTCCGCGGTACTCGGCACCCTGCGTAACGCCGGCCACGAGGATGCGTCGGCGGCCGTCGACGCAGCGATTGCCGCCGCCCCGGCATGGCGAGACCTGTCGTTCGACGATCGTGCGTCGGTGATCCTGCGAGCGGCCGACCTGCTGGCGGGTCCGTGGCGTGAGACTTTGGCGGCGGCAACGATGTTGGGGCAGTCCAAGTCGGTTCAGCAAGCGGAGATCGACGCGCCGTGCGAGTTGGTCGACTTTTGGCGGTTCAATGTCCATTTCGCGCGACAGATTCTCGAAGGCCAGCCGATCTCGTCTCCGGGAGTATGGAACCGGCTCGAATACCGGCCGTTGGAAGGGTTCGTCTACGCCGTCACGCCGTTCAACTTCAGTGCCATCGCCGGAAACCTTCCGACGGCGCCGGCGTTGATGGGAAACACGGTGGTGTGGAAGCCGTCGCAGACCCAGACCGTGGCAGCCTACTGGACACTGCAACTCCTCGAGGCGGCCGGGGGTGATCAACCTGGTCACCGGTAATGGTCAACCGGTGTCCGATGTGGTGCTCTCCGACCCACGATTGGCAGGAATACATTTCACGGGTTCGACGCGGACGTTCCAGCATCTGTGGAAACAGGTCGGCGAGCACATCGCCGACTACCGCGGTTATCCGCGTCTCGTGGGGGAGACCGGCGGAAAGGACTTCGTCGTCGCACACGCGTCGGCGGACGAGGCGGTACTGCGGACCGCACTGATTCGCGGTGCCTACGAATACCAGGGGCAGAAATGCTCCGCCGCATCGCGTGCCTACGTGCCGCGCTCGTTGTGGCAGAAGATGCGTGACGAATTCCTTGCCGAGGTCGATGCCATTTCCTATGGCGACGTCACCGATCTCGGCAATTTCGGTGGTGCGCTCATCGATCGTCGCGCCTTCGACAAGAACGTTGCGGCCATCGAGCGGGCACGGGGGAAAGCCGACCTCGACATCGCGGTTGGCGGGAAGTACGACGACGGCGTCGGGTACTTCGTCCGCCCGACGGTGCTGCTTGCGGACGACCCGCTGGACGAGGCGATGACCACCGAATACTTCGGTCCGATCCTCACCGTGCACGTCTACGACGACTCCGTACCGTCCGCTTTCGAGGACGTTCTCACCGCCGTGGACACGGCTGCGCCTTACGCGCTCACGGGCGCGGTGGTGGCGAACGACCGTCAGGCGGTGTCGCAGGCAACGGAGGCTCTTCGCTACACCGCCGGCAATTTCTACATCAACGACAAACCTACGGGCGCAGTGGTGGGTCAACAGCCCTTCGGTGGTGCGCGAGCTTCGGGAACCAACGACAAGGCCGGTTCGATTCTGAACCTGATGCGGTGGGTATCGGCTCGCACGATCAAAGAGACCTTCGTGCCCGCGACCGAACATCGTTATCCGCACATGGGTGAGTGAGCGCCATGAAGGTGCCGGCATCCCTCTCGAATCCGCTTCGTCCGGCGATCCTCGCGGCGGCCGGTTCGCAGGGCCTCGAGCGGGCGATCACCAATGCTCCGGTAACTCGGAGGATCGTCGACAGATTCGTGTCGGGCGAGACACGAGAGCAGGCCATCGCGGCCGCAACCGGCCTGCTCGGATCGGGACGGGCGGTGTCGATCGACTTTCTGGGGGAGGACACGACCGATCTGGTCACCGCACGAGCGACCGTGCAGGAGTACCTCGAACTGATCGCGGAGCTGCCGCACGACAACCACGACGTCGAAGTCTCGGTGAAACTGTCGGCGCTCGGGCGTGGGCTCGGGCCCGGTGGTGACGAGATCGCTGCGGCGAACGCACGCATCGTCTGTGCTGCCGCCGAAGCAGCCGGAATCTGGGTGACGGTGGACGCGGAAGATCACACGACGACGGATTCGACCTTGGCGATCGTGCGGGCACTGCGGCTCGACTTTCCGTGGCTCGGAGTGGTCCTGCAGGCATATCTGAGACGCACAGCGCGGGACTGCCTCGAACTGCGCGATGCGGGTTCGCGCGTGCGCCTGTGCAAGGGGGCATACAACGAGCCCACATCGGTGGCGTTCCGAAACAAACAGGAGGTGGATGCCTCGTATCGGCACTGCCTGGAGGTTCTGTTCGCAGGACACGGCTATCCGATGGTCGCTTCACACGATCCGGCGATGATCGCCGCCGTCGACACATTGCGGGGCGAACGCCACCTGGACGAGTACGAGCATCAGATGCTCTACGGCATCCGTGGCGGAGAGCAGCGACGTCTCGTGGACGCCGGGCGCCGAGTTCGCGTCTACGTTCCGTACGGCACCAAGTGGTACGGCTACTTCATGCGGCGGCTTGCGGAGCGGCCGTCGAACCTGCGGTTCTTCCTCCGTTCGGTGGTGACGGACGACTGAACCCGATTCGCCCGACGGTACAGTTGCCTCGTGGTTACTTCGGGTTCTGGACCGGCGGGATGGGCTCTGCTCGCCGTTGTTCTGGTGCTCGCAATACGAGCCGGCCGCGCTCGAGTAGCGACAACAGGCTCGATTCCTCGCGCCGCTGTGTGCATGTGGGCGGTGGTTGCGGTGCCTTCACTGCTGCAGATCGCCGTCCCCGTGCTGCTCGATGCGTTCGAACGTGACCCCGCCCTGATCCGTGACGGACAGTGGTGGCGGATCGTCACGTCGGTCGCCGTGCAGGACGGTGGTCTGGTCGGTACCGCCGTGAACCTCGCCGCCCTTGCCATCGTTGCTCCGGTCGCGGTGCGGTTCTGGGGTGCGTGGCGGGCAGCGGCGCTGTTCGTACTCGGGCAAGCCATCTTCGACTTGTTCACGGCGTTCGTCTTCCCTTCGACAGGTGCGGGAAACTCGGCTGCGACCCTCGCTCTCGCGGCCTCGATGGTCGGCATGGTGGTCACCGCCCACACGAGCCGTCGAGAGCTGTGGCTTGCTGCGGGGGTCATCCTGAGCGGCGTGTTCCTGATCGGTTTGGGTGACGCGCACGGACTGGCAGTTCTCACGGGCGCGATGCTCGGCGCAGCACTGGCGACCGTGTCCCCACCAGTGGATCAGAGGGCTTTCTCCGAACGTGTCGGAACGGGGTTGTGAGAAGCTGTCGGTGTGTTGCTGACCTCACTGAATCCGCTTGCCGTCGCGCGTGGTGACGACGATTCCGAAGCCATCCGAATCGGCGAAGCCACACTGTCTCGCAGTGACATTCTGGGCGCTGCCACCTCGGTTGCGGAGCGGGTGTCGCGGGCCGACCGTGTGGCAGTTCTCGCGACTCCGACTGCCAAGACGGTTCTTGCCGTCGTCGGCTGCCTGATTGCGGGAGTGGTCGTGGTCCCGGTTCCGCCCGACTCGGGGCGCGCCGAGCGCGAGCACATTCTGCGCGATTCGGGCGCCCAGGCCTGGCTGGGGGACACGGACGAGGACACGGGTGGCCTGCCTGTCGTCCCGGTGCGATTGCACGCTCGGTCCTGGCACAGCTATCCGGAGCCGCCGTCCCATTCCACTGCTTTCATCCTGTACACCTCCGGTACGACGGGGCCGCCGAAGGGAGTGCTGCTCAGTCGCGGGGCAGTAGCTGCCGGGATCGATGCTCTCGCCGAGGCGTGGAACTGGACGTTCCGAGACACGGTCGTTCACGGGCTTCCGCTGTTCCACGTGCACGGACTCGTCCTCGGGATGCTGGGTCCACTGAGGACCGGCAGCCGGTTGGTACACACCGGGAAACCGACGCCCGAGGCGTACGCGGCGGCCGGCGGAACGCTGTACTTCGGTGTCCCGACGGTCTGGTCGCGCGTGGTGCAGGACGAGGACTCGGCGCGGGCGCTGTCCGGGGCACGCCTGCTGGTCTCGGGTAGTGCACCGCTGCCCGTCTCCGTGTTCGAACGACTTCGTGAGCTGACCGGCCAAGCGCCCATCGAGCGTTACGGCATGAGCGAAACGATGCTGACCCTCAGCACCAGGTTCGACGGTGAACGTCGGCCCGGTTGGGTCGGGCTTCCCGTTCGCGGTGTCGAGACGCGCCTTCGCGACGATTCGGGCGCGGACGTACCGCACGACGGTGAGAGCATCGGAAACCTTCAGGTACGTGGCGCAACTCTGTTCGACGGTTACCTGAACCGCCCTGATGCCACCGCGGACTCGTGGACGGACGACGACTGGTTCGTGACGGGTGATGTCGCCGTCGTCGACGAAGAGGGTTTCCATCGCATCGTGGGCCGAGCCTCCACCGATCTGATCAAGTCCGGAGGGTTCAGGATCGGTGCGGGCGAGGTCGAAGAAGCGCTCCTGGGACACCCGAGTGTGCGTGAGGCCGCGGTGGTCGGGTTGCCGGATGCCGACCTCGGTCAGCGCGTGGTGGCATTCGTTGTCGGCGAAGAGGTTTCCGAGCAGGTGTTGACCGAGCACGTGGCCACCGAACTGTCCGTGCACAAGCGGCCGCGGGAGATTCGGGTGGTCGAGTCGCTCCCGCGGAACGCAATGGGCAAGCTCCAGAAGAAAAACCTCATGTGACCGATTGGTAGCTCGGCTACCAGCGAGTTTGGTGTTTCTCACAACTGCAGAGGTCTGTCTGCCTGCACCTGGCTCGATATGATATGCGGCGGTCGTGGTCGCCGTAGGAGTTCGGCGCAGACGTTCGCGACCCGACACCCTAGGGGGCGCGGTGACTGTCGGTCGTCATTCCAGAGTCGAGGAACCTCGGCACTACTGGGGTTTCTACGCCCTGTGCGCCGTGGTAGTGGTGGGTCTCGTTGTGTCGGCCGTCGTGGTGGTGAGGGCGGTGCAGTCGTGGACCCAGAAATGCGATGGCACAGAGGAATTCACGCTCGCTGCCTCGCCGTCCATTGCGCCTGCGTTGAACTCGATTCTCGACGACGGCGACCCGGACGATGCAGGGTGCGCGACATTCGCGGTCAGTGCGGCCACCGAAGGGGAGATTTCGGGTCGTCTCGGTAAGGGCGACGATGCTCCCGATCTCTGGATCCCGGATTCGGGGACGTGGGTCAGGAGGGCAGGGCTCACGGCGACTGGTCCGGTCGAGGTCGTCACCGGTTCGGTGGCTACCACCCCGATCGTGGTGGCGGGACGAAAGGGTGAGACGCCGACCCCCGTCACATGGCTCGATGTATTGCGAATCGAGAACCTTCAATTGGGTAATCCGCTCACCACGGGTGTGGCGGGTGGGCCCATCCTTTCCGCACTCGCCGAGGGGCAGTCCGATCCTGTGGTGGCGGAAACGGTGCGGAGCGCGCTCGTTCCGTTGGCGCAGGAAGAAAGCCAACGCCTCGCGGACGAGCCGGTCGGCATCGAAATGCTAGAGCGGGTATCGGCCAACGGCGGCGTTGCGGTGGCGACGGAGCAGGAGATGATCGAGTTCGCCGGTGACGACACCGCGATGAAGACGGTCGGTCTGGAGAAGGCCGCACCCGAAACGGCCGGCGCGCTCGAGGCCGCAGTGCCGAAATCCGGAACCACGTTCATGAACTATCCGCTGGTCGTGACGGCCCCGTCGCCGAAACGGCACTACATCGCGACGGCTGTGGCCCGTGAACTTGCAGCGTTGCTGGACGGGGACGAGGCCCGCAAGACATTCGCCGACAACGGTTTCCGTGATGTTCGAGGTGAACCGCTCGACTCGAACCTCGATATCGGTGATGTCGCGAAGCTCGAACTCCGAGACGAGTCCATCGGCGACGAGGCGCTTGGAGCCTGGGCGCTGATGGCTCTGCCCATCCGAACGCTCGTCGCCATCGACGTGTCGGGTTCGATGGCCTCTCCAGCCGGAAACGAGACGCGCATGGACCTCACCGTCCAGGCTGCCCTGGCCGGCAACGCGATGTTCCCCGACAGCGTTTCCGCCGGGCTGTGGGCCTTCTCTCAAGGGCTTGGCGGAGAGGGACGGGACTACCTCGAGATGGTTCCGATCCGCCGGTACGACACCGACGTGGACGGGCGTCCGCAACGTCAGGTCATGGCGGACCAGGCGAACGAAGTCACCCATCTGATAGGCGGCGGGACCGGCTTGTACGACACCACGCTGGCAGCCTTCCGTACCGTGCAGGCAAGCTACGATCCGCGCGCCGTGAACAGTGTCATCATCCTCACCGACGGTTCGAACGAGGATCCGGATTCGATCACCAAAGAACAATTGATGGACACCCTGGTCGACGAGCAGGACCCCGCCCGTCCGGTCATAGTCGTCACGATCGGTATCACCGACGACGCCGACGCGAAGACGCTGGCCGAAATCTCGCTTGCCACCGGGGGATCGAGCTACGTCGCCAAGAATCCTGTCGATATCGCGAACGTATTCGTCAACGCGCTTTCGGATCGAGCAAGATAGCAGGGTGGCTCAATCGACGAGAACTGGGCTGTTGGTCCTGTTCACGCCACTGTCGCCGGCAGACTGCATCTCGAGGCATCGACGAAGGTCGCGATCCGGTCGCGCGCACGTTCTCCGGCGGCGGTGAGATCGTTGCGTTCGAAGATGTTCCAGTGTTGCAGGACCGGCCCGACGACGTCGTCGGCGTGATGACGGCGGTCGTAGATTCGGTGTTCGACGACCAGTGACGTGTGGTGCCGGATTCCAGGAATCGTGGAGCCGGGCATCTGAAAGTTCATGACGACGTCTGCGACCGACTTGATCGTCTGGTCCGGTGCCAGTTCGAAGGCGGCTCCGCACATGTCGCGGTAGAAGCGCATGTGGAGGTTGTCCGCTTCGGCGATGCGAGCGAGCCCCTTGCCCGTGGGAGTGGGGCCGCACAGCTGTGCGGCGTTGCGGTGCAACACCGCGGCAGCCATCTCCTGCAGCGTCACGTGCGCGACCCAGTGGAGGAGATTGGCACCTTCGAGTGACGAGTCGATGCCCACCGGCATCGTGTTCGCGCGGGCGCGGTCGAGGGCCGTCGCATCGACCCCGGCGCCTATCACGAGGTGTTCGCGGAGGAATGCAATGTGTCCGTTCTTCGCCGCAGTCCAGCTGTCGAGCCAGGTCGACCACGGGTTCTCGGGGACTCGGTGTCCGGTTCGACCGAGGAACGCGGGTGTTACGGGCGTCGTGAGGAACGAGGTGATCATCGCGGAGCGGGCGGCGGTGGGCACAGGCGTGGCGCCCACCGCGGGCAGGTGATCACCGGGATGCAGATCGTCGGTCGCCGCCGTGAGGCGTGCCAGATTCCGCTCGATGTCCGGCTGTAGCTCGCGTAGGAGCTGTACCTGGCTGAGAGGTCTCGACACGGCGCTCCTATCGGTCGGTGAAAGATGAACCTACTCAATAGTAAGTTCAACGTCCGCGCCGAAACAGGCGGTGGTGGCTTCTTTGGTGACCTCGCAAAGTCGCTGTGCGGGAGGTTGTTCGGACTCACAGTCCGCGCAGGAGGCTAGGGCGCGGCCCTGCGTGATCGAATCCGCGAGTTCACCACGGACAGCACAGCGATGATCGCGAACAGAATGGTGGTGGAAATCAGCTGTGCCCGAGCATCGCCGTCGAACAACATCAGCACCACGAATCCGCCGAGCATCGCGAGGGTTGCGTAGCTCAGGTAGGGGAACAGCCACATCCGGACGGTCAGACGGCCTTCGCGTTCGAGCTGTGGGCGAAGGCGCAGATGTGCGACGACGATGAAGATCCAGATCACGAGCAGCGCAGCACCCACCGCGTTGAGCAGGATACCGAGAAGGTCGTCCGGTAGCCACCAGTTGAGGAGCACGCTCACGAATCCGAAGAAGACCGACAACAGAACGGCATTGATCGGAACGTTGCTGCTGGAGAGCTTCGACATGAGTGCCGGGCCGTCGCCGCGCCGAGCCAGGGAGAACGCCATACGCGAGGTGCCGTAGATGTTCGCGTTGAACGCCGACAGCAGTGCAACCACGACGACCAGTTGCATGAAGCCCGATACGTACGGGATGTTCGCTTGGTCGAGAACGGCCACGAACGGGCCTTCGGGGCCGGTGAGTGCCGGTGAGTCCCAGGGAACCACCAGGACCATTATGGCGATCGCGCCGATGTAGAAGAGGCTGATACGCCAGACGACACTGCGGACGGCCGTGGCGATGGAGTGTTCCGGGTCCTCTGACTCCGCGGCCGCGATGGTGACGATCTCGATGCCGCCGAAAGCGAACGCGACCACGAGGAGCCCCGCCGCCACTCCGGCGAAGCCCTCGGGCATGAATCCGCCGTGGCCGAACAGGTTCACCGTTCCGACCGGTTCGGTGTCCGGTAGCAACCCGAACACGAGCAGCACCCCGATCGCCAGGAACGCCACGATGACGGTGACTTTCACAGCGGCGAACCAGAATTCGAACTCGCCGAAGTTCTTCACCTTGGCAAGGTTGATCACGGCGAAGAAAACGACGAAGACGAGCGCCACGACCCACTGCGGTATCGACGGAATCCATCCGGTCACGATCCGCGACGCTCCGGTGATCTCGGCTCCGAGCACCATGATGAGCATGAACCAGTAGAGCCACCCCATGACGAAGCCGGCCCATTCGCCGATCCCGAGGCGTGCGTAGTGCGAGAACGAACCACTGGCGGGAATCGCGGCGCCCATCTCGCCGAGCATGCGCATGACGCACACGACGATCGCGCCGGCGATCACGTAGGAAACGAGGACGGCAGGACCGGCTTTCGCGATACCGACACCGGTCCCGAGGAAGAGCCCCGCACCGATGGCGGAGCCCAGGCCCATCATCGTGAGATGGCGGACCTTCAGTCCGTGTCCGAGAACCTCACGATCATCGGACGTTGCAGTGCTGTCCTGCCGAACTTCGCTCACCGTCGTCAGTCGTTCGCGTGGAGGGCAGCGTTGAGTTCGACGCCGGTGCCCTTGGTGGGTACGACCTCGACGGCGCCGGACACCGAGTTGCGGCGCAGCAGCAGGTTCGACCGACCGCTGAGTTCCTTGGCCTTGACGACGGTTCCATCCGGTCCGGTGACCTTGGTTCCTGCGGTCACGTACAGCCCGGCCTCGACGACGCAGTCGTCGCCGAGCGAGATGCCGACACCGGCGTTGGCGCCGAGCAGGCAGCGCTTGCCGACCTTGATGGTCTCCTTGCCGCCGCCGGAGAGGGTGCCCATGATCGAGGCGCCGCCACCGACGTCGGAGCCGTCGTCGACGACTACTCCGGCGGAGATCCGTCCTTCCACCATGGAGTTGCCGAGCGTGCCCGCGTTGAAGTTGACGAAGCCTTCGTGCATCACGGTGGTTCCGCTGGCGAGGTGGGCTCCGAGGCGAACACGGTCGGCGTCGGCGATACGGACACCCGAAGGCACGACGTAGTCGACCATGCGCGGGAACTTGTCGATACCGAAGACGGTGACGTGACCGCGGATGCGCAGTCGCGAGCGGACCTTCTCGAACCCGTCGACGGCGCACGGGCCGAAGTTGGTCCACACCACGTTGCTCAGCACGCCGAACAGGCCGTCGAGGCTCAGTCCGTGCGGTGCGACGAGACGGTGGGAGAGAAGGTGCAGACGCAGGTAGGCGTCGTAGGTGTCGACAGGCGGCTTCGACAGATCCGCGATGGTGGTGCGAACGACGACCTGCGAAACCTCGCGGGCTTCGTCGTTGCCGGCGAGCAACGCGAGTTCGGAGGGGATGTCCGCACCCTCGAGGTTCTCGGTGCCCGCTTTGTCGAACGTGCCCAGTTCCGGCTCGGGGAACCAGGTGTCGAGAACGGTTCCGTCGGCGGTCACGTTGGCGATTCCTACTGCAGATGCTCCCTGTGTGCTCACGGGTGTAGAGATTACTTGCTCGTTACCCCGCCGGACGCTACCGGTCGATGATTCCGGGAAAACCAACTGTGCGCTGCCGTGATGGGTCACGATGGTCCGATGAATTCGTACCGGACACGCAGGAGAACCGGGCGTGCCCTGGTCCTGGCGTCGTCACTCCTGCTCGGAACCATGGTCACCGTGATGGGCGCTCCGGCGGCGTCGGCCGCGCCGGTCTGTCCCGGCGCAGGTCAAGCCCCGGTGCTGGTCGGCTCCGTGCCGGGTGCGGCGCTGGAAGGTGCAATCGTCGACGGGGGCGGCAGGCTCTACACCACCGACGCGATCAGTGGTCGAATCTTCCGTCTCGACACACCGGGAGCAGCTGCTGTACCCGTCGCGACCGTTCCGGGCGGCGCGGGCGCGGGAGGTCTCGCCTGGGCGGAAGACGGAAGTCTGCTGGTCGGGTACGGGGGCGGCGGCCCCCGTGTCGTCGTGGGCGACTCGGCGAGGCCGGGTGCGGTGGCGAAGGTGGACGTGGCCACCGGCGCGGTGACGCCGTTCGCGTCGGGTCTCAGCGCGGCAAACGGACTGGATGTCGCGCCGGACGGCGTCGCCTACGCGACCAACGATTTCGCCACCCAAATCGGGAGAATCGCGCCTGATGGGTCTGTCGATCCAGACTGGGCCGTCGTACCGAGTGCCAACGGTGCGGCGGTGACGTCCGACAACCGCTATCTGTTCGTTGCGCGAACGTTCGCGAACCCCGGCATCTCCCGAATTCCGATCGAGAATCCCGGTGCCCCGGAAGATTGGGTGAGCCTCGGCGGGACTGACGTGATCGGCGCTCCCGACGGACTGGTCCTCGACTCCCACGACCGCCCAGTGGTCCCCGCAAATGCTCTCGGTGAGATCTGGCGTGTGGACGGCCCGAACCAGTATTGCGCCCTGGCAACGGGGCTTCCGCTTTCGAGTTCGCTTGCTTACGGGAAAGGCGATTCCGGCTTTTCGGCGGGGCGGCTCTTCCGCGTCGGCTTCGACGGCGCGATCTACGAAATACCGGGCGGGTTCGACGGCTGAGATCTACTTGGATCTACTTGCGTCGTCGCCGCTCACCTCGCCACGAAGGGGTAATGCGGATTGTGGTTCGGGCGATACGGTAGGTAGTCGGGGCCAGTCGGGGAATCCGGATTTTTCCGGACACTTCCAAGGAGGCAATCATGATCGGCTACCTACCTGACATTCCTACAATCGGCGACATCACGTTCCCGCCGGGGTCGTGGTTGTTCGCCTTCGCGCAATGGTGGAACCCGCTCTGACCGTCAGTTCGTCACCGGGAGGGTGAGACGCGTGCGTCGGGTGCTCGTCGAGAGGGGTTTAGTGTTGTCGGGGTGAGAGCTCTCGATCTTCATGCCGACCCCATAGACCTCACCGCCGCCCTCGTGGACATCCCGAGCGTGTCGCACGACGAGTCCGTTATCGCTGCGGCAGTGGAAACCGCGCTCCGCGAGCAGACTTCGGGTTTCGAGGTGATTCGGAACGGCAACGCGGTGCTGGCGAGGACGAACAGGGGCCTGCCCAGTCGGGTGATGCTGGCTGGACACCTGGACACGGTTCCGATCGCCGACAACGTGCCCTCCCGGCGCGAAGGGGACATCCTGCACGGGTGCGGGACCGTCGACATGAAGTCGGGAGACGCGGTGTTCCTGCACCTCGCCGCGACCATCGAGGACCCAGCTCACGATCTGACCCTGGTGTTCTACGACTGCGAGGAGATCGCTGCAGTTCACAACGGGCTGGGCAGGATCGAACGCGAGATTCCCGAATGGCTGCGGGCCGACGTCGCGATTCTGGGGGAGCCGACCGGTGGCCTCATCGAGGCTGGGTGCCAGGGAACGCTGAGAGCGCGCCTGACGACTGCCGGCACTCGTGCGCACTCGGCGCGCTCGTGGCTCGGTGACAATGCGATCCACCGGTTCGCGCCGGTTCTCGAGCGCCTCGCCGCGTATCGTGCGCGGACCGTCGACATCGATGGTTGCGAGTACCGGGAGGGTCTTTCGGCCGTGCGGATCGAGGGCGGCGTCGCCGGAAACGTCGTTCCGGACGAGGCCGTGATGGACGTGAACTTCCGATTCGCACCCGACCGCGGGGTGGACGAGGCGATCACACACGTGCGAGAGGTGTTCGACGGAATAGATCTCGGCTTCGAGATCACCGACTCTTCGCCGGGGGCTCTGCCCGGGCTGTCCGATCCCTCTGCCGCTGCGCTCATAGAGGCCGCGGGCGGGCAGTTCCGTGCGAAGTACGGCTGGACCGACGTCTCGAGGTTCTCCGCTCTGGGTATTCCCGCCGTGAATTACGGGCCGGGAGATCCGAACCTGGCGCACAAGCGTGACGAGCACGTCCCCGTGCAACAGATCACCGAGGTGTCTGACGTGCTCCGTCGCTATCTGACTCGCTAGCCTGTGCGCATGGCACCCCAGAAGAACAGCGGTGGACCGCAGGGTCGTAGCTCGTCCTCGGTGAAGTTCCGTGGCCCGATTCAGCTTCGTCGTGACCGGGTGGACGACGGCACCACCACCGACGAACGCCTGCTCGACGAGCGTGGGCCGACCGATTGGGTGCACACCGACCCGTGGCGGGTACTGCGCATCCAGAGTGAGTTCGTCGAAGGCTTCGGGGCCCTGGCCGAGGTGCCGAGGGCGGTGACGGTGTTCGGTTCGGCGCGCACTCCGGTCGACCATCCCGAGTACGAGGCCGGGCGCGCTCTCGGTGCAGGTCTCGCGGACGCCGGATTCGCAGTCATCACCGGTGGTGGGCCGGGCGTGATGGAGGCTGCCAATCGGGGCGCCTGCGAGGCAGGTGGATTCTCGATCGGACTAGGTATCGAATTGCCGTTCGAGCAGGGGCTCAACGACTGGGTCGATCTCGGCATGAACTTCCGGTATTTCTTCGCCCGCAAGACCATGTTCGTGAAGTATTCGCAGGCGTTCGTCTGCCTGCCCGGTGGGTTCGGCACGCTCGACGAACTGTTCGAAGCGTTGACGTTGGTGCAGACCAGGAAGGTGACGCGCTTTCCGATCGTGCTGTTGGGCACCGAGTACTGGTCCGGGCTGGTCGATTGGATTCGGAATTCACTCGAGCGCAGCGGGAAGATCTCGGAAGGCGATGTCGATCTGCTGTACGTCACCGACAGTGTCGAGGAGGCCGTCGGAATCGTCGTCGATTCGCAGACGGGCATCGACGAGGCCGCACTAACCGGAACCGAGGATCTGTGGTGACGCCGGGGAAGTTCTCCGTGTGTGTCTACTGCGCTTCGGGGCCGGTTGGCGAAGAATACCTCGAGCTGGCCAGCGCGCTGGGTACCGAGATCGGCAAGCGTGGCTGGCAACTGGTGTCCGGTGGCGGCAACGTGTCGATGATGGGTGCCGTTGCCGAGGCCACTCGTGAAGCGGGCGGAAACACCGTCGGTGTCATACCCAAGGCTCTGGTGCATCGTGAGGTGGCCGATGTGGATGCGGACGAACTCTTCGTCACCGACACCATGCGTCAGCGCAAGCAGATCATGGAGGACCGCGCCGATGCGTTCGTGACCTTGCCGGGCGGCATCGGAACTCTCGAAGAACTCTTCGAGACGTGGACGGCGGGTTACCTGGGCATGCACGAGAAGCCGGTGGTCCTTCTCGACCCGTTCGGGCACTACGACGGATTGATGCGGTGGCTCGCCGGACTCGAGGACGGGTTCGTCGGTCGTGGGGCCCTGGAGCGGTTGGTCGCCACCCGAAATATCACCGATGCGCTGGACGCTTGTGTGCGCTGATTCGCACTGCAGGTCACGCGGTGACGCTCGTTGTTACTTTGCAGTAGGGTGGCGTGACTCATTCTCGCCTTTCTAGGGGAAACTATGCGCTCTGAAGCACCGTCGACGATCGGCATCGTGGATTTCGTCCGCCAGATTCCGACCGTGATTCCGGACCTACCGATCATGGCTCGCGGAGTCAAAGGTCTGATCCGGAAGCCGGACGCGCGAGAGTCGATCGGCCTCGTCTTCCAGAAGGCAGCCAAGGCCAACCCCCGTCGTCCCTTCCTCCGCTTCGAGGGTGACTCGATCACCTACGAGGAAGCGAACGAACGGGTCAACCGTTACGCGCACGCGCTGGAGGACCTGGGCGTCGTCCGGGGTGACGTGGTCGGAATTCTCGGGAAGAACACCCCGGAGACCCTGCTGCTGGCTCTGGCCACCGTGAAGTTGGGCGCCACCGCGGGAATGCTCAACTACAACCAGCGCGGCGAGGTGCTCGCGCACAGCATCTCGCTCCTCGAGGGCAGGGCGCTGGTCGTGTCCGAGGCGTGCGGAGAGGCGCTCGATTCGCTCGACGAGAAGCCCGCCACCACGGTCGTACCGCTTGCCGACCTCGAGCGTTCGGCCGAGAAGGCCGATTCGTCGGACCCGGCCGTCTGCGCGCAGATTCAGGCCAAGGAAAAGGCGTTCTACATCTTCACGTCGGGCACGACCGGCCTCCCCAAGGCGAGCCTGATGAGTCACTTCCGGTGGCTCAAAAGCATGTCCGGGCTGGGAAGTCTCGGTGTGCGTCTGCACTCGGACGACACCCTGTACTGCTGCCTGCCGCTCTATCACAACAACGCCCTGACGGTGTCACTGTCCTCTGTTCTGTCCTCCGGTGCCACCCTCGCGCTCGGGCGTCAGTTCTCGGCGTCGAAGTTCTGGTCGGATGTCGAGCGCAACGATGCGACCGCCTTCACCTACATCGGTGAGCTGTGCCGGTATCTCATCAATCAGCCTGCCAGCGCATCGGACAAGAACAACTCGGTGCGCTTGATGGTCGGTAACGGGCTCCGCCCGGAGATCTGGAACGAGTTCAAGGAGCGATTCGGGATCGACCGGGTCGCGGAGTTCTACGGTGCCAGCGAGTGCAACATCGCGTTCATCAATGCGTTGAACTTCGACAAGACGGCCGGCATCTGCCCGCTTCCGCACGCGGTCGTCGAATTCGACGAGGAGACAGGTCAGGCCAAGAGCGCCGCCGACGGACGCCTCCGCAAGGTCGCCACCGGCGAGGTCGGACTGCTGCTGTCCAAGGTCACCGACCGCGCCCCGTTCGACGGCTACACCGACGAGTCGGCCACCAACAAGAAGCTCATTCGCGACGGCTTCGACGACGGTGACTGCTGGTTCGACACCGGCGACCTCGTGCGTCGTCAGGGCCTCGGCCACGTCGCGTTCATCGACCGCCTCGGCGACACCTTCCGGTGGAAGGGCGAGAACGTCGCCACGACCGAGGTCGAAGGTGCACTGGGCGCCCACCCGGCGGTCGAGCAGGCCGTGGTCTACGGCGTGGAGATTCCCGGTACGGACGGCCGCGCCGGAATGGCTGCGGTGACGTTGCACGAGGGACAGTCGTTCGACGGTAAGGACGTTGCCGAGTTCCTGTACTCGAGGCTCCCCAATTACGCGGTGCCTCTCTTCGTTCGGGTCGTCGACTCGTTGGAACAGACCTCTACCTTCAAGAGCCGCAAGGTCGAGCTGCGCAAGGAAGGCTACGACGTCGAGGATTCGACTCGGTTGCACGTGCTCGCCGGACGCGAGCCGGGCTTCCGCGAGGCATACGACGGCTACGTGGGCGAGGTCGCTGCGGGGTCCCTCCCGCGCGGCTAGGGGGCGTTGTCGGGCGGCGTGCCAGTATTGATCCCATGCGTGTGTCCCCCGATTCTCCGTTGCCGGCGTCGCCCTCGCCGACGTTGTGTGGGCGCCCGGTCGCCGTGGACCGGGCGCTGATCATGGCCATCGTCAACCGCACACCCGACTCGTTCTACGACCGAGGTGCGACGTTCGCGGACGACTCGGCGATGGCTGCCGTGGAAAGAGTGGTGGCCGAGGGCGCTGACGTCGTCGACATCGGCGGCGTGAAGGCCGGGCCGGGCGAGCTCGTCGATCAGGACGAGGAGATCCGCAGGGTCGTGCCGTTCGTCGAGGCGATCCGGGGACGATTCCCGGAGCTGCTGATCAGTGTCGACACCTGGCGCGGCGAGGTGGCACGTCTCGCCTGTTCAGAGGGTGCCGATCTCGTGAACGACACGTGGGCGGGAGCCGATCCGAGCCTTGTCGAGGTCGCTGCCGAACTGGGTGCCGGCATCGTCTGCTCGCACACGGGTGGCGCCGTCCCACGCACGCGGCCGTTCCGTGTTCGCTACACGGACGTCGTGGAGGACGTGCGTCGTGATGTGGTTGCGGCTGCGGAGAATGCTGCGCGAATCGGGGTGCCGAAGGACTCGATTCTCATCGATCCCACCCATGATTTCGGAAAGAACACATTCCACGGGCTCGAGTTGTTGCGTCGAGTGGACGATCTTGTAGATACGGGATGGCCAGTGCTGATGGCGCTGAGCAACAAGGATTTCATAGGGGAGACTCTTGGTGTGGGACTCGACGAGCGGTTGGAGGGAACATTGGCAGCGACAGCGATGGCCGCAGCAGAGGGCGCCCGGATGTTCCGTGTCCACGAGGTGGCGTCGACACGGCGTGTGGTCGACATGGTGGCGGCGATTCGAGGGCTTCGGGCCCCGGCTCGCACGGTGCGGGGGCTGGCATGAGCGCCCCGCAGGTGGCTTCCGGCGTGTGGGGAGATGCGAACACCTGGGATCAGCCGACGTGGAGCATCGCCGAGCTCGAAAGGGCGAAAGCCGGGCGGACCGTGTCGGTGGTGCTTCCCGCTCTGAACGAGGAACGGACGGTCGGGGCGGTGGTCGATACCATCCATCCATTGCTCGGTGGGCTGGTCGACGAACTGATCGTGCTCGACTCGGGTTCGCGGGATCTCACCGCAGAACGTGCGCGATCGGCGGGTGCCACCGTGATCAGTCGCGAGGAGGCCGTGCCGAGCATGGCGCCCGTGTCGGGCAAGGGTGAGGTGCTGTGGCGTTCGATCGCCGCGAGCACGGGCGATCTCGTCGCGTTCGTCGATTCCGATCTGGTGAACCCCGATCCGGCCTTCGTGCCGAAACTTCTCGGGCCATTGCTCACCGGCGACGGCATTCATCTGGTGAAGGGGTACTACCGCAGGCCGCTGCGTGTCAGTGGCACCGAGGACGCCAACGGGGGAGGGCGGGTCACGGAACTCGTTGCACGGCCGATGCTGGCTGCGTTGCGCCCCGAACTCACCCGCATTCTGCAGCCGCTCGGTGGCGAGTACGCGGGCACACGGGAGCTGTTGTCCGCTGTGCCGTTCGCGCCCGGATACGGCGTGGAGATCGGGCTGCTTCTCGACACCTACGACCGACTGGGCCTCGGTGCGATCGCCCAGGTCAACCTCGGGGTGCGCAAGCACCGGAATCGGCCGCTGTCCGAGCTCGGGGTGATGAGCAGGCAGATCATCGGGACGATGATGCGCCGCTGTGGTGTGGACGATTCGGGAGAGGGGCTCACCCAGTTCCTCGTCGACGGTGATTCCTTCGTGCCGTCGACGACCGAGGTGGATCTGGCGGACCGTCCGCCGATGAACACCATCGCCCGGTAGCCGGGTTCCCCGGTCCGGCGTGACAGGATCGAGTCATGTTGACGGCTCTGTTGTATCTCCTCGTCATGGTGTTCGTCGGTGCGATGCTGTTCTTCGTGGCAAGTGCAGTTTTCGGTCGGTCCGAGGAGCTGTCGCCGATCCCGCCGGGCACCACCTTCACGGCCCTTCCGGTTGCCGGGGTGACCGGGAACCACGTGCGCGAGTTGCGGTTCCAGCAGACGCTGCGCGGATACAAGGCCAGCGAGGTGGATTGGGCTCTGGATCGACTGGGCGGTGAAATCGATTCTCTCCGTGAGAAAGTCGCGTACCTGGAGGAGGTTGCGGCCCAGAGTCGCAAAGCCGGTGACTGACGGATCGCTCGAAAGGCATCGTTGCAGGCCATGGCTCGAAACCGGCTCACATGACCCCTCGTCAAGTCAAATGTTCAACGTTATTCCGACTCAGGTTCCCGGTCCGGACGTCGATAGGGAAGAATGGAGCGCACAAGCCTCGGTTTAGGTCGGGGAGAATTGTCAGTCGAGGCGCAAGCAGGCAGCGCAGATCTGGAGGGAGCAGAGGATGGCGGCCATGAAGCCCCGGACCGGGGACGGTCCCCTCGAAGCAACCAAAGAGGGACGAGGAATCGTCATGCGGGTTCCCCTGGAGGGCGGTGGCCGTTTGGTCGTCGAGCTGACCCCGGAGGAAGCTGCCGCATTGGGCGAGGAGCTCAAGGGCGTCACCAGCTAGTCGGTGGGACACACAACCTCATATGACAGGCCCCGCTCGTGCGCGTCGATGCGGGGCCTGCCACATGTCTACGCGGGCGGGAGGCGAGGCAGATGCTCTCGGATGTGACCGACCTCTTGGCCTGCCCGCAGTGCGCGTCCGCGGTCGAACTCGAGACCGACGGTGGAGCGAAAGTGCTCGTGTGCGTTCTCGGTCACCGGTTCGATGTTGCTCGGCAGGGCTACGTGAGCCTCGTGTCGGGTGCCCCGTCCAAGTTCGAAGGCGACACCTCCGACATGCTCGAGGCGCGTGCACGGTTCCTCGACGCCGGGCATTACGACCCGCTGGTGAGTGCGGTGGCGGCGGTGGTCGACCGGGACGACCACTCCGGGCAGGGGCCACGAGTGCTCGAAGTGGGTGCGGGAACCGGTCACTACCTTGCGGGCGTACTGGATCGGAGCGCGGGCTCGCGCGGAGTGGGCCTGGACGTTTCCAAGTACGCGGCCAGAAGAATCGCGAAGTCGCACCCGCGTGTAGGTGCGGTGGTCGCCGACGCGTGGGCCGGACTCCCTCTTCGTGACCGTGCGATGACGGACGTCCTCTGCGTGTTCGCTCCGCGCAATGCCGGCGAGTCCCACCGAGTGCTCGCGCCGGGTGGCAGGCTCACCGTTCTCACCCCCACCGGCCGCCATCTGTCCGAGTTGATCGACGCCTTCGGAATGGTGAACGTGGACGAACGCAAAGTCGAGCGACTCGATGCCGCGACAGCCGAACACTTCGCCCCGGCGCAGCGCACGGACGTCGAGTTCTCTATGACTCTCACCCACGCGGACGTCGTACGGGTCGTCGGGATGGGACCCACCGCGCGGCACCTCGGTCCGGATGCTCTTTCGGCGAAGGTCGCGGAGTTGCCGCAACCCGCCACGGTCACCGCTTCGGTAACGGTCTCGACTTACGAGAGGCACTGAGGCCTCTTCGTCACCGACGCGCCAGCACGTCCGTGTACACCGCCAACGTCTGCTCGGCGACGGTCGCCCAGGAGAAGTCGGTGACAGCTCGTACACGCCCCGCGCGACCCATCGCGTCCGCGACCGCGCTGTCGCAGGCAACGGCGTTGATCGCGTCCGCGAGCCCTCGCTCGAACACCTCCGGCTCGTAGGAGTTGTAGTGCACGAGACGCCCGGTGACGCCGTCGTGCACCACCTCGGGGATTCCGCCCACATCCGAGGCGACGACAGCCGTTTCACAGGCCATCGCTTCGAGATTCACGATTCCCAGCGGCTCGTACACCGAAGGACAGACGAACACCGTGGATGCCGACAGGATTTCTCGCACCTGTTCCGTCGGAAGCATTTCGCGTACCCAGAACACGTTGCCTCCGGCTTCGGCCAGAGCCGCGACCGCGCGTTCGGTCTCCGCCGCGAGATCTGGCGTGTCCGGTGCCCCCGCCAGCAGCACCAACTGGATCTCGGGAGCGAAATGATGTGCCGCCGAGACCAGGTGGGCCAGACCCTTCTGCCGGGTGATGCGGCCGACGAACGAGACGATCGGCTTCGTCGGATCGATCCCGATTGCCGGCAGTGCCGATTCTCCGACCCCCGCGCCCGGATACCAGACATCGGTGTCGATGCCGTTGCGCACGACGTGGACGTGTGCGGGGTCGATGCTCGGATAAGTTTCGAGAATGTCGGCGCGCATACCCGCACTGACCGCGATGACCGCGTCGGCGTGCTCGGCCGCATTGCGTTCGGACCACGAGGACACGCGGTAGCCGCCACCGAGCTGTTCGGCCTTCCAGGGTCGGCGTGGCTCCAAAGAGTGGGCGGTGAGGACGTGCGGCACGTCGTACATCGCCGCGGCCACGTGACCGGCCAGTCCGGTGTACCAGGTGTGGGTGTGAACGACGTCGGCGGCGCCGGCCGCGTGTGCCATCCGAAGCTCGGCCGACAGCGTCGCGAAGACCGCATTCGCGTCTGCCAGTGCAGGATCGGGCTGATGAACGTGCGCGCCCGCCCGGGGGGCGCCCATGCAGTGCACGTCGACGTCACACAGGTCGCGGAGCTTGCCGACGAGTTCGGTGACGTGAACTCCCGCCCCGCCGTAGATCTCCGGTGGGTACTCCTTGGTCATCATCGCCACGCGCACGCGCTAAACGTAACGCTCCGGAGTGAGGGCGACCACCAGAAAACCCCTTCCGGCGCGCCACCGCTGGCAAGTGGTGGGGGCGGCGGATAGGTTGACAGGTGTGAGGAGCCAGCCGCACGTGCTTGGGATCGTGCTCGCCGGGGGCGAGGGGAAACGTCTCTATCCGCTGACGGCGGACAGAGCGAAGCCAGCGGTTCCATTCGGGGGTGCGTACCGACTGATCGACTTCGTATTGAGCAACCTGGTCAACGCCGGGTATCTGCGGCTGTGTGTGCTCACCCAGTACAAGTCGCACTCGCTCGATCGACACATCTCGCAGACCTGGCGTCTGTCCGGCTTCACCGGTGAATACATCACCCCGGTTCCCGCACAGCAGCGACTGGGCCCGCGGTGGTACACGGGCAGTGCCGATGCGATCCTGCAGTCGCTCAACCTCGTGTACGACGAAGACCCCGAGTACATCGTCGTGTTCGGTGCCGATCACGTGTACCGCATGGACCCCGAACAGATGGTCCAGCATCACATCGAGTCCGGCGCAGGTGTCACCGTCGCGGGCATAAGGGTCCCGCGCAGCGAAGCCTTCGCATTCGGGTGCATCGACAGCGACGAGAGCGGCCGGATCACCCAGTTTCTCGAGAAGCCGGCGCACCCACCCGGCACCCCCGACGACCCGAACATGACGTTCGCGTCGATGGGCAATTACGTCTTCACGACCAAGGTTCTCGTCGACGCCATCCGAGCCGACTCGGAGAATTCCGACTCCGATCACGACATGGGCGGTGACATCATTCCCGCGCTGGTCGAAGCAGGTGTCGCGTCCGTCTACGACTTCAACGACAACGTCGTCCCGGGCGCCACCGACCGAGATCGTGGTTACTGGCGCGATGTCGGGACCCTGGACGCTTTCTACGACGCGCACATGGATCTCGTGTCCGTGCACCCGATCTTCAATCTGTACAACCGGCGATGGCCCATCCGCGGTGCCGCCGAGAACCTCGCACCCGCCAAGTTCGTCAAAGGCGGGCTGGCGCAGGAATCGGTCGTGGGAGCGGGAAGCATCCTGTCCGCGGCCACGGTCCGCAACTCCGTGCTCAGCTCCAACGTGATGATCGACGACGGTGCCACGGTCGAAGGCAGCGTGCTGATGCCCGGGGTACGGATCGGCAAGGGCGCCGTGGTGCGCCGCGCCATCCTCGACAAGAACGTCGTCGTCGGCGAGGGCGAGATCATCGGAGTCGACCTCGAGCGCGACCGGGAACGCTTCGCGATCAGCACCGGCGGAGTGGTCGCCATCGGCAAGGGCGTGTGGATCTAGCCCTCGGTCGGGTGTGTGAGCGCTCTCAGAGCTTCGAGGCGCAGAGGAGTCCGTCACCCAGGGGAAACAGCACCCGAATCAACTGCTCGTTCTCGGCGAGGGCCTTCGCCGCCTCGCGAACCGCGATCGTGTCGGGGTCACGCTGGGCATGGTCGACGACCCGGCCGTTCGCAAGCGCATTGTGGAGCACGATCGTTCCGCCCGGCCGCAGCAATCGCACGCCTTCCCGCACGAAATGCGGGTGGTCGGCGGGACCGCTGTCCACGAACACCAGGTCGTAAGCCTCGTCGGCAAGCCTCGGCAGGACGTCGAGGGCACTGCCGTTGATGAGTCGGGTGCGCGCCGGTGCGATCTGGCTCGCGCGAAACGACTGCTTCGCGACCCGCTGGTGTTCGGGCTCGTAATCGATGGTGGTGAGAACACCGTCGTCGCGCATACCGCGGAGCAGCCACAGACTGCTGACGCCGGCGCCGGTACCGACCTCTACCACCGTCTTGGCGTCGAGCATTCGGGCGAACATGGCCAGTGCACTGCCGACGGCAGGTGAGACGGGTGTGGCGCCGAGGTCGTCGGCTTTTTCTCTGGCCATCTCGAGAGCCTCGTCTTCGCGGACGACCCCTTCGGTATGGGCGAGTATCCGTTCGGCGTTAGTCTGCACGCCCAAGAGGCTATCTGCGTAGCGGCATCGCCGCTGCAAGGCGCGCTCGCGCGAAATTCTCAGCAACACCTCAGGTTGCTCATACGACCTACACACCGCGGTACGCGAGAGTAATGCACATCGCCAGATCCGAGGCCGCACAAGGCGGGGAGATCACATCGTGACCGACTGTTTTCGAGACCCGGGAACAAATCGGTGCAGCGGGGAGTTGTCCCAGCTACACGTAATCCGTGATCTGCGGTCCTGAACAGGAGGATCCACCAATCCACATGACCGACACCGAACGCAGTAACCGAAAAGCAGGCGCCGACGCCCTCGAGGCCGTCGGGTCGGAAGTCGACGGGGAGCTGACCGGCACAGCTGTGTTCGACGCCACAGGCGAAAAGTCCGCGATGCCGTCCTGGGAAGAGCTGGTGCGAGAGCACGGCGACCGCGTCTACCGGCTGGCGTACCGCCTCTCCGGTGACGCGCAGGATGCCGAAGACCTCACTCAGGACACGTTCATGCGGGTGTTCCGCTCGCTGTCGGACTACCAGCCGGGCACGTTCGAGGGGTGGCTCCACCGCATCACGACCAACCTGTTCCTCGACATGGTTCGTCGTCGCAATCGCATCCGTATGGAAGCACTGCCGGACGACTACGACCGAGTTCCGGCCGAGGGTCGTGGCCCGGAAGAGATCTACCATGACGCCCGACTCGACGCGGATCTACAGGCCGCTCTCGACTCACTCGCGCCCGAATTTCGCGCCGCGGTCGTCCTTTGTGACATCGAAGGTCTGTCATACGAGGAAATCGGTGCCACACTGGGTGTGAAGCTCGGGACGGTACGAAGTCGTATCCACCGCGGACGGCAAGCGCTGCGCGAGCACCTTGCCGCGAACGGGAAGGTCGAGTCCGATCAGATCGGTGTCGGGTAGTTATCAGGAGGGACGAATGTCGCAGGTGCCGGGGCATCGTCAGTTCGGCTCCACGGAGCATCTGGCGAGTGAGGCGATAGCCGCATACGTCGACGGTGAGTTGCGAATGTCGGCCTACCTGCGGGCCGCCCATCACCTTTCCATGTGCCCCGAGTGTGCCCACGAAGTCGAATCGCAGCAGCAGGCGAGACGAGCCCTACGCGGCAGTGGCGAAGTGACCATGCCGTTGTCATTGCTCGGTGTTCTGAGTCGAATACCCACCTGCCAGCCTGCGGACTCGTTCGATCATGCCGCCGAAGCCGCGCGCGGCACCGGGATGGGCTCTGCCCTTCCGGAGCAACTCGATGTCACCGGTCGCCGCTGGTCTCGCCGTTGGCGTCGGTGACCCGCACCCGATTTCCGGCCCGACGACCGACGGGCGGTGGCGTGCGCCACGTACCGATCAGTGATACTGGGCGCGTGGCAACCGTGACGACAGACTTCGTGGCACCGTCAGAACGAGCGACCGACTCACACCGAACGACTGGACGCGTCATCGGCGCGCACGAGGGGGACGTACGACCGTGACCGCCGATTCGAAGAACGGTGACCCGGTGAACGGTGCGAACGGGTCCGGAAGTCCTGCGAGCAGCAGTGCCGACGGGTCGCTTCGGCCGCCCGACGCGCCTCGTCTCGACCCTCGTCCGGTGTACCGCCCGGAGGTCGACGCGGCATCGCAGAAGGCATTCGGTCGTCCGGGTGGTGTCGAAGGGTCGTTCTATCGGGCAGGAGAGACCAGGAAAGATGCGCCGCAGGTGAAGGTGGGCGCACCGGACCCAGTTTTGGCGGAGGCATTCGGTCGACCGCCCGGCGCCGTCGACACGATTCAGCGAAACCCCGAGGCCCCGTCCGATCCCGAACCGGAAGACGAAACCGCGGCCGACCCGTGGCGTGATCCCGAGGCCGGCGTGGTGCTCGGACGTCCCGGAATCGGCGGCTCGGCGCCGTCGCCGCCGTCCGCACCCAAACTGACTGCTCGGGAAGTGTTGTTCGGTGACAACGTCGCGCCGAAGGCGCTGCTGGGACTCGCCGGAGTGGCACTCGCAATAGGTTTGGTCGGCGGCTTGCTGGCCGTGTTCGTGACGACAGACCGCAGCTCGCTCACCAGCCAGAGCGTCACGCTCGCACAGACCAGCGGTGGTGACGACCTGGCGGAGTCGCCGGTTGCGGAGGTTGCGGACTCGGTTCTGCCGGCGGTGGTCTCGATTCAGGTCGCGGTGGGTGACCAGGGCAGTACAGGTTCCGGGGTCGTCCTCGACGGCGCCGGCTACATCGTCACCAACAACCACGTGATCTCGGCTGCAGCCACGGCCCCCGACGGTGGCAAGATCCAGGTCCTGTTCTCCGACGGAACCAAAACGGAGGCGCAGATCGTCGGCCGCGACATCAAGACCGACCTCGCGGTGCTGAAGGTGTCCGCCGACAACCTCACGGTTGCCGAGCTCGGCACGTCCGGTGACGTTCAGGTGGGACAGGACGTCGTCGCCGTCGGCTCACCACTCGGTCTGAGTAAGACCGTCACGCGTGGGATCGTCAGTGCCCTGAACCGGCCGATGCGGCTGTCCGGCGAGGGCAGCGACACCAATGCGGTCATCGACGCCATCCAGACGGATGCCGCGATCAACCACGGCAACTCGGGTGGCGCTCTGGTCGACGCCGAGGGCAGAGTCATCGGTATCAACACGGCGATGCTCAGTGAGTCCGGCGGTTCGGTGGGCCTCGGGTTCGCGATTCCCATCGACGAGGTCACGACGGTGGCGCAAACCCTCATTCGAGACGGCGAGATGCATCATCCCGATATCGGGGTCAATGCCCGCACGGTCGTCAACGACGTCACGAGTGGGGCGGAGGTCGCGAACCTGACGGACGGCGGCCCCGCTGCGCAGGCGGGCATCGTCGAACGCGACGTGATCGTCAAGGTGGGCGACCGTGAGGTGACGGGCGCCGACGAATTGGTGGTTGCCGTCAACGCACAGAAGATCGACGAACCCGTCGACGTTCAGCTGGTCCGCGAAGGCCGGCTGGTGGACGTGACCGTCACTCCGATCTCGGACTGAGCGGTCGGGACTGGGAGGTTGCTGTGAACATGGTCGCGCGGTGGGCACGTTCGAGGACCACCCAGTAGGCTGACCACGTGTTCGGCAACATCGGTTGGGGCGAGTTCATGGTCCTCCTCGTCGCAGCTCTGGTCATTCTGGGACCGGAGCGGCTTCCTGGGGCCGTCAGTTGGGTGACCAAGTCGCTCCGTCAGGTTCGGGAGTACGCGAGCGGCGCGAGCCAGCAGCTCAAGGATGAACTGGGTCCCGAGTTCGACGACCTGCGCAAGCCTCTGGCGGACTTGAATCAGTTGCGTGGCATGACCCCGCGCGCCGTCATCACCAAGCATCTGCTCGAAGGTGACGATTCCATCTTCACCGGGAACTTCGACACCAAGCCGTCCACTCCGGGGAAGCCGGGCACGGTCTCTTCCGTCGACACCCCGTCTTCGGTTGCGGTACAGGGTGGTTCGAAGGGAAACAACAAGCCTCTCGATGCGGGCGAGTCGCCACCGATCGACGTCGATGCGACCTGATCCGACTTCGTCGAGCGCGACCTGATACCGATCAGAGGTGGCGGGTGGTGTCGATTCCGAGCGACATGCCTGCCAGCCCGCGCTTACGAACCGCGAGCTTGTCTGCTACTCCGCGAAGCGCCGTTGCGGCGGGGGAGTCGGGGGTCGAAAGGACGATCGGCTTACCGGCGTCGCCACCCTCGCGCACTGCCTGCTCCAACGGAATCTGGCCGAGCAGCGGAACCTTCGCACCAACGGCCTTCGTGAGGCGATCCGATACCTCCTGGCCACCGCCCGAGCCGAAGACGTCCATGCGGGTGCCGTCCGGAAGATCCATCCAGGACATGTTCTCGACGACGCCGACAATGCGCTGGCGGGTCTGCAGGGCAATCGCGCCGGCGCGTTCGGCGACCTCCGCAGCCGCTTGCTGCGGCGTGGTGACGACAAGAATCTCCGCGCCGGGGATCAGTTGCGCGACCGAGATGGCGACGTCACCGGTGCCGGGTGGCAGGTCGAGAAGCAGCACGTCCAGATCGCCCCAGAACACGTCGGCGAGGAACTGCTGCAGAGCGCGGTGGAGCATCGGGCCACGCCACACGACAGGGGTGTTGCCTTGCGTGAACTGCGCGATCGAGATCATCTTCACGTCGTGCGCTACCGGCGGCATGATCATCCGCTCGACCTGAGTGGGCTTCGCGTCGGTACCGAGCATGCGCGGAACCGAATGTCCGTAGATGTCGGCGTCCAGGACGCCGACGGAGAGGCCCCGCGCCGCGAGTGCTGCGGCCAGGTTGACGGTGACACTGGATTTACCGACGCCGCCCTTGCCGGATGCGACCGCATACACGCGAGTGAGTGAACCGGGCTGCGCGAACGGAATGACCGGTTCGGCGGAGTCACCGCGAAGCGACTTGCGGAGTTCGGTGCGCTGTTCGTCGCTCATCACGTCGAGTTCGACCCGAATCGCGCCCACGCCGGCAACGTCGGCGACGGCCTTGGTGACCCGATCGCTGATCTCGGTCTTCATCGGGCAACCAGCAGTGGTCAGGTAGATGCCGATGTCGACGCTGTTGTCGTCCGAGATGTCGACGCTCTTGACCATCCCCAGGTCGGTGATGGGTTTGCGGATCTCGGGGTCCTGTACGCGCGCCAGGGCGCTGCGAACATCGGACTCGGTCAGAACAGCCATGACTCAATCGTAGGGATCGACGTTCAGTGGATCTTCGGCAGGTCCGACGATGCCGGGGCAATTCCACTCGAGTAGCCGGCGGACCAGGCGAGGACGTTGGCCACGTATGCGGCGGAGTTGTTGTAGCGGTGGACGGCCGTCGCTGCCTGAATCGGGTCGCGGACGTCGAGGCCACCGTCGCACAGGTACTTGCCGGTCGTCAGAGCCGAGTCGAAAAGGTTCTGGGGGTCGGCTACGCCGTCGCCGTTGCCGTCGCCCGCATAGTGATTCCAGGTTTCGGGCAGGAACTGAGTGGGGCCGACCGCGCGATCGAAGTTGGCGTCACCGTCGAGTGCGCCGCCGTCGGTGTCGGGGATGACGGCGTTTCCGGCGAGTGTGCCGTCCAGAACGGGGCCGAGAACGGGTTCGAACACATTTCCTTGGGCGTCGGCCTTGCCGTCGTTCGCGTGAGTGGACTCGACGCGCCCGATGCCGGCGATGAGTGTCCAGTACATGCCGCAGCCGGGCTGCTCGACCGCGAGGATGCGCTCTGCGTTCTGGTAGGCGGCGACGTTGATCTCCGGGATTCCGAGAACCCCGGCGGCAATGCTGGTGGGCAGCGGGGGTGTCGCCTGGACCGGTGCCGGCTCGGGTGCCGGCGGCGGAGGTGGCGGTGCGATGTCGGCGAGTGCCAGTGTGGGCTGCCGGTCGGCAACGGTGTCGGCGGATTTCTGGGCCTGTGGCTCCCGATCGCCCGCGCCGGTTGCGGTCGCGTCGTGTGCGCTGGCTACGAGGAACGGCACCTTCGGTGCGGCACCCGCGGTGTTCGCTGCGGTGATGAGTCCGATCGGTACGAGTCCGCTCAGTGCGAGAACCGAATTGCGGCGAACATGCGACTCCGCCTTCTTGTTGTGCCGACCCACTCGATTGCCTCCTGCGCCCCTGCAAGGGGTGGTCCGTTCGATGACGTGACCGAGGCTACACGATGCGATGCGGATTTGTTATTCAACCGTGATCGAACCGTGTCGCGTGAGGGGAGTTCGCGTCCAGGGCCGCGAGGCCGCGTGCCGGGGCGCTCGGATCAGGCTACAGGTGTCGGCAGATTCCCTTCTCTTCGAGGTGTGTCGGCCGTCTCGTTCACAGGTGGCGGCGCGCAGAAGAGGACACAGGGCAGCGGCGGCAGCTGAGGCAGACCCGGAACCACAGGCGCCTGCTGGCCTGGTGGTACAGGCGGGACTTCCGGTGCCGGCGCGCCGGGGATAGGCATGTCCGGAATGTGTGCGCCTGGGGGTACGGGCGGTGGTGCCGTCGGGCTTCCGGGGGGAGTGCTTTCGCCGGTCACGGAGTCGACGAGCTGCGGAGCAGGCGTGCCGCCCGGCGTCTGGTCCGGGGTGGGGGTGCCGCCGTTCTTGTACGCGTTCGACCACGTGATCACGTCCGCGGCGTACTTGCCCGAGTTGTTGTAGCGCAGCACGGCGCGCATCTCCTGCGCGGGCTCACGGAGGTCGAGATCTCCGGCGCACAGGTAGCGGGCCGAAGCGAGCGCGGCATCGAAGACATTGTTGGGATCGGCGACCCCGTCTGCGTTGCCGTCCGACGCGTAATTGGCCCAAGTGGCCGGAATGAACTGCATCGGACCGACCGCACGGTCATGCTTCGGGTCACCGTCCGTTATGCCTCGGTCCGTGTCCGTTATGACTTCGTTACCCGAGAGCGAACCGTCGAGAACCGGGCCGAGGATGGGTGTGACCGTGGTGCCGAGAGAGTCCGTCTTCCCACCACCGGCGTGACCGGATTCGATACGACCGATACCGGCAAGGAGGTGCCAGGGCAGGCCGCACCGCGGCTGCTCCACCATCATCTGGAGCTCGGCGCCGCGATAGGCGTTGAGCACGATCTCGGGGATGCCGAGGGAGCTGAGGACGACCGGGGCCGCGATGAGGCCCGAGATGTCGACCGGGGCTGTGGACCCGGGCGGCGCCAATGGGGCGCCCGCGCGTGAATGTGGCGTCGGACCTGCAGGAGCGGCGCGCTGAGAGCGTGCAGTGCGGGGCTCCGGGGCGACGAAGCCGGCAGGCGGAAGGTGTCCGAACTGCGGTGCGGATTCCCCCGCGACATTCACGACCGATGGACGAATGGCGGCGGAAGTTCCGTCTGCCGTTGCAGCGACGGTGGACGAGCCCACCGTGGCGACACCGCCGACGATGAGAGCTGCCGTCGTCACCAGGCCACGCACCCGCACTCGATCACCCCCTGCGATGTCTTTCGGTTGCACACACCGCATGTATCCCGGACTGTGTGACACACGTTACATAGGCGTGATCGGCCTGTCAGTCAATGCCCGGTAAACGCTCGAACGGTTACTTGCGACGCGCCTGGTCGTCTTCGTGCGCGGCCAGCATCGTTCTGATCTCGTCCAGCTCGCGGCGGAGGTAGTCGCGGGTGGCCACCTCGCCGATCGCGATGCGCAGAGCGGCGAGTTCGCGTGCCAGGAACTCGGTATCGGCCTTGGTCTGTTCGGCTCGGGAGCGGTCTTCCTCCAGGGAGACGCGGTCTCGGTTCTCCTGCCGGTTCTGCGCGAGCAGGATCAATGGGGCGGCGTACGCGGCCTGAGTCGAGAAAGCAAGATTGAGCAGGATGAACGGGTACGGATCCCACTGCAGCCGGACGGCGAAGACGTTGAGAATCACCCACGCGACGACGATGACCGTCTGGATCATCAAGTATCGGCCGGTACCGAGGAATCGTGCGAAGTTCTCGCTCGCGGCGCCGACCGCTTCGACGTCGTAGGTCAGAAGCCGGAAACGGCGTCCCTCACGCGGGGTGTCGAGCCGTTGCCGAGCGTTCAGCTCGCTCATTCGTCGTTCTCCTCTTCGCGCCAGTCCTCGGGGAGGAGATGGTCGAGGACGTCGTCGACGGTCACGGCGCCCATAAGGTGGTTCTCGTCGTCGACGACGGGCCCGCACACGAGGTTGTAGGTCGCGAAGTAGCGGGTCACCGTCGTCAGGGAATCGTCCGGTGCCAGTCGGGGCATGTCTACGTCGAGCATTCCGCCGAGGAGGCTTGCCGGGGGTTCCCGGAGGAGTTTCTGCAGGTGGACACAACCGAGATAGCGACCCGTCGGGGTGGCCGTGGGCGGCCGCACGACGAACGCCATGCTCGCCAGTGCCGGCGTCACGTCGGCCACGCGAGCGCGGGCGAGCGCTTCGGCAACGGTGGTCGAGGCGGTGAGCACCACCGGTGACGGCGTCATCAAACCACCTGCCGTGTCGGGGGAATGCTCGAGCAGTCGACGGACGGGCTCGGAATCCTGCGGATCCATCAGCTGGAGCAGTGACTCCGCCTCGGTCTCGGGTAGTTCACCGAGCAGGTCGGCTGCGTCGTCGGGGTCCATCGCTTCGAGGACGTCGGCCGCGCGTTCGACCTCGAGGTGCATCAGCAGGTCGGTCTGGTCGTCGGCGGGGAGCTCCTGGACGACGTCGGCGAGGCGCTCGTCGTCGAGTGCGACGGCCAGTTCGTGTCGGCGTTTGTCCGGCAGTTCCCGCATCGCGTTGGCCACGTCGGCCGCACGCATTCCCTCGTACTGCATGAGGAGGGCGGAAACGCCCTGTCCGGGTAGTGACAGATCCGTGTGTGTCAGGCCCTGAACGTGATGCCATTCGACGACATGGATCGCGGCGCGACGGCCCAGGCGTCCGCGGTGTCCACGCACCGCGACCCGGGACACCACCCAGTCGCGCGTACGTGTCAGTTCGATCCCGAGGTCCACGACGAGGCATTCCACCCCGCGTAGGTCCTCCAGTTCGGGGTCGTCGATGCGAACCCGGGAGTCGAGTACCTGTGCCAGTGCGAGGACTTCGCCCGGTCGTTGGTTGAAGCGTCGGAGACTGACGTTTCCGGTCGTCAGGGTCACCGACCCCGGCTCGATCGCCGTGACCCTCAGCATGGGGACGAAGATCCGTTTGCGACTGAACATTTCGATGACGAGACCGAGGACACGAGGTTGCTGGCGTCCGATCCGGACCGTGATCACGACGTCGCGAACACGGCCGATCGATTCTCCGTCCGGTCCCAGTACCACCAGGCCGGCAAGCCTGGCCGCAAAGACTTTGCTTGCAGCTGCCATGACTGCAAGGCTAGATCCTTGCATCGTCAACTGTGGAATCGAATTGCCGTGTCGACGTGGCGACACACGGCGTGAGTCGGCCGATTCGGGCCGGAGAGGACGGCACGGGTATGGTGTCTCGGAACAGGCCACGGCGATCGGTTCTCGCGGTGCCGGGAAGTAGCCGGAAGATGATCGACAAGGCGAAAAGCCTGCCGGCGGACGAGATCTTCCTGGATCTGGAGGACGCGACGGCCCCTCTTGCCAAGGAGGAAGCGCGTATTCGCGTTTCGGAGGCACTCACCGAGGACGGCTGGGGCGACCAGATCAAGGTCGTGCGCGTCAACGACTGGACCACCGAATGGACGTACCGCGACGTCACCGAAGTCGTGGATCGTGCAGGCGTGCACCTCGATGCGATCCTGTTGCCGAAGGTTTCGGACCCGAGTCACGTCCAGGCCCTGGATCTGCTGCTCACTCAGCTCGAGAAGGCGAACGGGCTAGAGGTCGGGTGTATCGGAATCGAACCGCAGATCGAGAATGCGCTCGGCCTCACCAACATCGATGCGATCGCGACGGCAAGCCCACGAGTCGAGACGCTCGTGTTCGGGCCGGCGGACTTCATGGCGGGCATCAACATGCGCACTCTCGTGGTGGGGGAGCAGCCGGACGGATACGACCGTGGTGATGCCTATCACCACATCCTCATGACCATTCTGATCGCGGCCCGGGCCCACGGTCTGCAGGCCATCGACGGTCCGTACCTGCAGATCCGAGACGTCGATGCGTTCCGGAGGTCCGCGCACCGCACTGCCGCACTGGGTTTCGACGGCAAATGGGTGCTGCATCCGTCCCAGATAGAAGCCGCGAACGACGTGTTCAGCCCACGCCAGAGTGACTACGATCATGCCGAACTCGTTCTGGACGCCTACGAGTTCCACACCTCGACGAAAGGTGGTGCGCGGGGCGCGGTCATGCTCGGCGACGAGATGATCGACGAGGCCAGTAGGAAGATGGCCCTGGTGATCTCGGCCAAGGGCCGCGCCGCGGGGATGGTTCGAACGAGCAGTTTCACGCCACCCGACGCAGGTCGGTGATCGGCTTCCCGCGGCGGGGAGCCAGCGCAGCAGGGTGGTAACAGGCACAATGGTGGTTGGAATGTCCGAAACGCCCGAGGAGAATCGGTACCGATGACGAATCCACTCGCCCCGCGAGCTGCCGGAACACGCCGTGGGGAACTGCCGACTCCGCCCAGCGGTTGGCCGATCGGATCCTACCCGACGTATGCCGAAGCTCAGCGTGCCGTGGACTACCTGTCCGATCAGGAGTTCTCGGTGGAGGACGTCACCATCGTCGGTGTGAATCTCATGCAGGTCGAGCGCGTCCTCGGTCGTCTCAGTTGGGCGAAAGTGATTGGTGGAGGCATCGTTTCGGGTGCGTGGCTCGGCGTGTTCTTCGGCTTGTTGCTGGGCATCGTGACGGGTGGGTTCCTGGCGCCGCTCCTCGTCGGCATCGTCGGCGGCATCGTTTTCGGGCTGATCTCGACGACCATTCCGTACGCGGCCACCCGCGGCACCCGGGACTTCGCGTCGACCATGCAACTGGTCGCCGGCCGCTACGACGTGCTGTGCGATCCGAAGACAGCAGAGAAGGCGCGCGACATGCTCGCCCGCCTGGCGATCTGAGCCGACCACGGTGCCTGCCGACCGATTGACCGACAGGGCGCTCGGCCGGGCGACACTTGCCAGGCAGTTCCTGCTGAACCGATCGGATGCCTCGGCCCTCGAGATGATCGAGCATCTGTGCGGACTACAGGCACAGGCGCCGGATCCGCCCTATTTTGCCTTGTGGTGCCGGTTGCAGGGGTTTCGCCCCGAAGATTTGGCGAGTCTCGTCGAGAATCGTGACGTCGTGCGGATTGTGGCGATGCGTGGAACGGTGTTCGCGCTGTCGGCGCGTGACGCACTCACCCTGCGCCCGTTGACCCAGCGAATCCTCGATCAGGACCTGCACACCAACACGCAGCATCGAGAGAATCTGCGGGGGATCGACGTCCACGCACTTGCGGCGGCGGGACGTGAGCTGACCGCGGACGGACCACTTACGGCTGTTCAGATGCGGCCATTGCTCGAATCGCGGTTTCCCGGACGCGACGGCGCCTCGCTGGCCCACGGCATCCGGGGCGTGGTTCCGATGGTCCAGGTTCCACCGCGGGGCGTGTGGGGAAAGTCCGGCCCTCCCGCGCTGGTGCCTCTCGAGTCCTGGGTGGATGCGAAATTGGACGCAGCTCCGGACGTCGATGCCGTGATGTTGCGCTACCTCGCCGCATTCGGACCGGCTAGCGTCAAGGACGCCCAGGCATGGTCGGGCCTGACCGGTCTGGGCGAGATCTTCGACCGCCTGCGTCCACGTCTGCGCGTCTACCTCGCGGAGTCGGGAGCAGAACTGTTCGACCTACCGGAGTTCCCGCGACCGGAGTCGGACACCGCCGTACCCGTGCGCATCCTCGCGCCGTTCGACAACGTGTTGCTGTCGCACGCCGACCGCACGCGAATCGTCGACCCGGAAGTGCGGGCCCGGATCATCACCCAGAACGGAATCGTGAAGCCCGCAGTGCTCGTGAACGGCCGGGTGGTGGGGTTCGCCTCCACGACCAGGAAAAACGGGTGTGCCGTACTGAACGTGGAACCTCTGAAGAAGATCGCCTCGCGCAATCGGGACTCCGTCGTCGCCGAAGGCCGGAGGCTGTTGAAATTCGTGCATCCCGATGCCGAGACGAGGGAAGTTCGATTCGTGAACGGGCGCGATGGTTTGATGTGAGGGTGTCCGAAAGTGTTGTCAACGCAGTCCGTGCTCACCTGGTCTCTCGGTTCGGTGGGGTCGAGCCGGCGTCGGCTTCGGTGACATTCCTCGGCGTCGAGCCGTTGGACGTACTGCTGTTTCCTCCGGACGACGAAGGCTTCGTGCACTACACCTCGCTGGGGTGTTCGCGTCATCCGATGGGCGATCCGGGGGAGCTGGTAGCGGACCCGACGAGGGGTCCGCGTGCCGAGCTGATTCTCACGTTGCACGGCGGTGCCGGCGTCGCATCGGGCATTCAGCGGACGCTTGCCGTGCTCGCGGCGTCTCCGTCCGTCGAAGGGATCGTGCTGGCGGCGGACGCACTGATCGATCTCGGCGAACCGCTGTGGAAAGGGGTGCCGTTCACCGCGGTTCTGCTCGGGGAGAGCGAGATACCGGAACTGGCGGTACCCGAACCGGCCGACCCGGTGAAGTTTCTCTCCGTCGTTCCGCTCACCGCGACGGAAGCTGCGTGGGTACGCCTGCGCGGTGCCGAGGCCCTGCGTGAGGCGTGGAAGGAAGCGGGCATCGACGTGCGTGACCCGCAGCGCGCGGCGGCCTCGCTCTGACCCGCTCTCGTCAGAGCCAGTTGTTGCGGCGGAACGTGACGAAGAGCCCGACGATCACGAGGACGATCACGCCGACAACTACGTAATAGGCGTATTCCCAATGTAATTCAGGCATGTGGTCGAAGTTCATGCCGTAGATTCCGGCCACCATCGTGGGTACGGCGGCAATCGCAACCCATGCGGAGATCTTTCGCATGTCGGTGTTCTGCTGCACGGCAACCTTTGCGAGGGCGGCATCGACGAGAGAACTGAGTACTTCGTCGAACTCGGCGATTCGTTCAGCGACGATCGTGTGATGGTCCTGGACGTCACGGAAGTATCGGCGTACTTCCTTGGGAATGGGGTTTCCCGGCCCGCGGGTGAGTCGCAGAAGAGGATTCGACAACGGGATCACCGACTTGCGGAGCTCGACGATCTCGCGTTTCAGGAGATAGATCTTCTCGATCGCCACCGTCGACTGGGGGTTGAACACGGCTTCTTCCATGCTGTCGACGTCTTCTTCGATCGACTCGGTGACATCGAGGTACGAATCGACGACATGGTCGGCGATGGCGTGAAGTACGGAAGTCGGTCCCAGAGCGAGACGTTCCGGGTTGTCCTCGAGCGCGGTCCGTACGGCGGCGAGTCCGGTGTGGTCGCCGTGCCGCACGGTCACCACGAAATCGTCGCCTGCCAGGACCATGATTTCTCCGGTTTCCACGATCTCGTTGGCGGTGACCACGGAATCGTGGGGCACGTAGCAGACCGTACGGAGAACCAGGAACACCACTTCGTCGTAGCGTTCGAGTTTGGGGCGCTGGTGCGCGTGGACGGCGTCTTCGACCATCAACTCGTGCAGCCCGTAGGTGGAAGCCACACGCGCCATCTGGTCTTCGTCCGGTGCGAGTAGTCCCAGCCACACGAAACCTTCGCCGCGTTCGCGGACTTCGGCCAGTGCGGATTCGTGGGTGTACTTGCCCGGGAGACGTCGGCCGTCGACGTACACCGCGCAGTCGACGATGGCGCGTACTGCGGGGATCGGCGGCTTCGGCCGAGGAGCTTTCTGGCCGGTTCGCATGGGGAGTGAAGGCATGGACGGCACGACTCCCTCCTCCGGAGACGGATGATCCGGCGACGGTTCATCCGGCGACACTGCAGCGCAATGCTACGTGAGTTACGGGTCTGCGAGCGCGGACCTGACACACTTGGGCGGTGCGCATCGACCTTCACACCCATTCGTCCGTGTCCGACGGTACGGACTCGCCCCGAGAGCTGGTCCTGGCGGCGAAGGAAGCAGGTCTCGACGTGGTCGCGATCACCGATCACGACACCACGGCAGGGTGGGAGCCGGCAGCGCAGGCGCTACCGGAAGGTCTGACTCTGGTGCGCGGCATGGAGATGTCGTGCGAGGGGCGTGGTGAGGACGGCCGCCCGGTGCCCGTTCACCTGCTGGCGTATCTGTTCGATCCCGAGCACCCCGGATTCGCAGAGGAGCGCCGTCGGCTCCGCACCGAGCGTGAGGGTCGTATTCGAGCGATGGCGGAACGGATGGCCGCGGACGGCCTGCCGATCGACCTGGAAGCGTTGTCGGCGGCAGCCGGACCCTCCATCGGACGTCCCCACCTTGCGCGAGCCTTGATCGACGCCGGGGTCGTGGCAACGGTGGACGAGGCCTTCCGGGGCCCTCTCGCGACTGCGAGTCCGTACTACGTCCACAAGAGGGACACACCCCTCGGGGACGCGGTTCGACTGGTGACAGAGGCCGGCGGTGTCGCGGTGGTGGCTCATGCGCGGGCGCGCACCCGCGGGCGTCTGCTCGACCTCGATCATGTTCGTGAGCTGGCACCACTGGGCATCGGTGGACTCGAGGTCGACCACGCCGATCACAGTGCGGAGGACGCCGCCGTCCTGCGCCGGCTCGCGGACGAGCTGCGGCTTCCGGTGACCGGATCGTCGGACTATCACGGAATCAACAAGTCGATTCCCCTCGGCGCACACACCACGGCACCGGATCAGTTCGACGAGTTGCTGTCGAAAGCCACGGGTGCACAGGTGATCACCGGATGAGTGGACGGCGTTGATGTTCGACACCACGCTCTACCTGACGGTTTTCATCACTCTCTTCGTGATCATGGATCCGCCGGGAGTGATTCCAGTGTTCCTCAGCCTCGTCGGCCGAAAGCCGAAGGAAGCGCGGAACCGGGCCGCCTGGCAGGCACCGGCAGTGTCGTTGGCCGTCATCACCGTGTTCGCCGTCGGTGGCCAGGCGATTCTGAACTATCTCCATATCGGAATTCCGGCGCTGCAAGGTGCAGGGGGACTGCTTCTCCTTCTGATCGCGCTCGAACTCCTCACCGGTCGCGAGAACAACCAGTCGAAGGCCGCCGAGGACGTCAACGTGGCGCTCGTCCCGCTCGGCACGCCCATGATGGCGGGGCCGGGTGCGATTGCGGCGGTCATCGTGTTCGTGGCGCAGGCGGACGGCCACACCGGTTCCTATCTCGCCATCGCACTCGCGATCGTCACCATCCACGTCGTGCTCTACATCGTGCTCCGGTTCTCGACTCTGCTGATCCGGCTGCTCGGTGAGAGCGGGATCTCGCTGCTCGCGCGCATCGCAGGTCTCCTTCTCGCCGCGATCGCGGTTCAGTT
Organism: Rhodococcus sp. NPDC058521; assembly: GCF_042719695.1. Taxonomy (NCBI): domain Bacteria; kingdom Bacillati; phylum Actinomycetota; class Actinomycetes; order Mycobacteriales; family Nocardiaceae; genus Rhodococcus; species Rhodococcus sp. NPDC058521. The sequence goes on along the minus strand of NZ_JBHXNL010000005.1, from coordinate 160,530 downwards.
GATCGCGGAGTCGGTACGTGGATTCGTGGCCGGAGGCTGACACCTCCGAGGCCACTGCAGTTGGTGGGTGCGGCAGTATGGACGCGTGTACTACGAAGGAGGATCGATGACGCTCCGTGACTACGACGACGCACGCCAGGAACGGCATTCCTCGCCGATGCGCTGGTTGCTCGGGCTCAGCGGTTCGGTTGCGGCCGGGATGATCGTTCTCACCATCGTCGTCGCAGGAGCCGCGTATCTCGGTGAGGGACAAGGATTCCCGGGGCCAGGCCAGACATCGATCGTCGTGCACGTCTTCGCTTCGGTGATCGCGTTGATCGTGCAGGTATGGGCAGACCGGAGATCCGGTGCCGGGTCCGTCTTCGGGGCATTCGTGGTCTTCGCGATCGCGGCCGGACTTTTCTGGACTCAGTGGTGGGGCTGACCGTCGCCGTGTAGTGCGGGTCACCGCCGTCGATTGCTACCGGCCGGTAACCGGATACTCACAGGTAGAAGCCTCAAAGGGTGAGACATTTCGCCCTCCCCACAATTTGATTGTGTACCGGTCACAGTGGCACACTTGACTCACTCCGAAGTTGGCGCCACCGCCCTTCGACGGGGGGTTCGATGGCAGGAACTGCCAGGGCTCACACGGCCCAGCGCCATCACGCTTCGATAGATGTACTGCGGCGATCGTGATCCGCGCGCACCGGAAGCTTCTCAGTAGACGTACGTGAGGTACCCGTCTGGTCAGCGTCGATCAAGGCGGTTACTTCTCAGTAACCCGGCCCCGAGTGAGCCGGGACCTAGCAGGAGTGTCATTGTGTCCCTCGTGTCCGAAGCCACAACACCTCAGAAAATCGACCTGACCGACGACGAGATCTTCGCCGGTCACACCGACGGCAAGCTGTCGGTCGAGACCACGGCCCCGCTCGATTCGCAGCGCGCATTGTCGATCGCATACACCCCGGGTGTGGCACAGGTCAGCCGCGCGATCGCAGCAGACGAGACGCTTGCCGACCGATACACCTGGACCAACCGCCTGGTGGTCGTGGTGAGTGATGGCTCGGCCGTTCTCGGTCTCGGCGATATCGGCCCCCGCGCCTCGCTCCCCGTCATGGAGGGCAAGTCGGCCCTGTTCAAGACCTTCGCCGGCCTGAACTCGATCCCGCTCGTTCTCGACACCAAGGACCCCGACGAGATCGTCGAGACCCTGGTCCGACTGCGCCCGAGCTTCGGCGCCGTCAACCTCGAGGACATCTCGGCACCCCGCTGCTTCGAGATCGAGCAGCGGGTCAAGGACGCACTCGACTGCCCGGTCATGCACGATGACCAGCACGGCACCGCCATCGTCGTCCTCGCCGCGCTCAAGGGCGCCGTCAAGGTTCAGGGCCGCGACATCACCTCGCTGCGCGTCGTGATCTCGGGTGCCGGCGCCGCCGGCGTGGCCTGCGCGAACATCCTGCTCGCCGCCGGCATCTCCGACGTGACGGTCCTCGACTCGAAGGGCATCGTCTCCACAGGTCGAGAAGGCCTCAACGAGATCAAGTCGGACCTGGCCGCACGCACCAACCCGGCCGGCCGGGAAGGCGGCATCGTCGAAGCACTCGACGGCGCCGACGTGTTCGTGGGGGTGTCCGCCGGAACCGTCCCCGAAGAGATCATCGCCACGATGGCAGGCGACGCCATCGTGTTCGCGCTGTCGAACCCCGACCCGGAGATCCACCCGGACGTTGCACACCGTCACGCTGCGATCGTCGCGACCGGACGCAGCGATTTCGCGAACCAGATCAACAACGTGCTCGCCTTCCCCGGCGTGTTCCGTGGTGCACTCGACGCCGGAGCCCGCCGCATCACGGAGGGCATGAAGCTCGCCGCCGCCGAGGCAATCCTCTCGGTGGTCGGTGACGAGTTGGCTGCGGACAAGATCGTTCCCAGCCCTCTCGATCCTCGCGTGGCTCCCGCAGTTGCGGAGGCCGTCGCGGCTGCTGCGAAAGCAGAAGGCGTGACCGACTAGCGAGTTCGTGAGACACCCCGGTAGGGAGCCCGCACCCGATGCTCCCTACCGGGGTGTTTTGCTGTCCGGGTCACGCCCGCTCAGTGGGCTCCGCGGGCCGGACGATGTCCTTCGGGGTACGCCGTAACCGTCCGGTGCCGGGTGCCGACGCCCAGACGGCCAGTGCGAACATACCGTCCACGACGAGAGCCAAGGCCGCAACGAGAATTGCGCCGACGAGCACTCGGTCGTAGGTGCGCAGGGCGAGGCCATCGAAGATGTAGCGGCCCAGCCCGCCGAGATTGACGTAAGCGGCGACGGTTGCCGTGGCGATCACCTGCAACGTCGCGTTTCGCACGCCGCCGAGTACGAGGGGGAGTGCGTTGGGAATCTCCACGCGCATCAGGACCTGGGATTCGGTCATGCCCATCGCCCGTGCGGCGTCGACGACGTCGCCGTCGACATTCGCCACGCCCGCATAGACACCGGCGAGTATCGGGGGGATTCCGAGTATCACCAGGGCCATGATCGGCGGAACGAGGCCGAGGCCCATGAGCAGCACCAGGAAGGTGAGTAGACCGAGCGTGGGTAGTGAACGAAGGGCGTTGACGATCCCGACGACCACCACTTCACCCTTGCGCAGGTGCCCGATCAAAAGACCGAGTGGAACCGCGATGATCGCGGCGGCCACCACTGCGAGAAGGCTGTACCAGAGGTGTTCGAGGATGCGCGCCGCGATACCTGTCGACCCGCCCCACTGGGCCGGGTCGGTGATGAAGTCCCAAGCGCCGCCGAAGACGTTCATGTGTCACCTCGCTGGGATCGAGCAGCCGACGTGGATGCTCTTGTCCACGGGGTTGCGGCGCGCGCGATCAGATACAGCAGCAAGTCGAACGCCAACGCGAGAACCACGATCGCGATGATCCCGGCAAGAATCTGATCGGGATAGTCACGCTGATAACCCTTCGTGAAAAGGGTTCCCAGCCCGCCGATTCCGATGAGCGAGCCGACCGACACGAGCGAGATGTTGGTGACCGCCACGACGCGCACGTTCGCGGCCAGGACCGGAATCGCAAGTGGCAGCTCGACGGTCAACGCACGGCGCACAGCCGTGAAACCCATGGCCGCAGCGGAATCGATCACATCGTCGGGAACCGAATCGAGGGCTTCCGGGACCGCACGAATCAGGAGAGCCGTCGAGTAGACGGTCAGGGCGATCACGACATTGAGTGGATCGAGAATCTGAAGGCCGAATACCGAAGGCACCGTGACGAAAAGGGCGAGCGAAGGGACGGTGAAGGCGATGCTGGCGAAGAGCAGTGTGATGCGCCGCAGCCACGGCACTCGCCGCACCAGGGTGCCCACCGGTACCGCGATTATCAGCCCCACGAGGAGCGGGACCAAGGCCAGGTACAGGTGCGTCCTGGTCAGGTCGAGTACGACCGAGAAGTTGTCGACGAGCCAGCGCACGTGCTCACGACCCCGTGGTGTCGGTGGCCTCGGGTCCGGGACCAGCCGATGCGAAGAACTGCTGGTTGCGCTCGAGATCCTCTTCGCGGCGTTGCTCGGCCAATTTGTCCAACACTTCGGACGCAGGTACGCCGCCGATGACGGTCCCGTTGTCGTTCACCGCGACGCCGATTCCCGAGGGCGAGGAAATGGCTGCGTCGAGGGCAAGTCTCAAATCTGCGCCCGGCTTGAACAGGGAACCACCGGCGGCGATGCACTGCGACGGCGATCGGCCCGCTCGCAAGCCATCCACACCGGTCACGTCGATCCAGCCCTGCGGAGCTCCGGCCTCGTCGACCACGACCACCCATTCGTCGCGTTCGAGACGAAGGTCGGCCAGGTCTTCGCGTCGGGCCGTGGTGACGTCGTGGAGCGCAATCGTGTCTGCGGATCGAAACGAGAGACCGCGGTAGCCGCGATCCCGTCCGACGAACGCGGCGACGAACTCGTTCGCAGGAGACGCCAGGACGGTCCGCGGGTCGTCGTATTGCTGCAGCCGCCCGCCCGGACCGAATACGGCAACACGGTCGCCGAGTTTGACGGCTTCGTCGATGTCGTGGGTGACGAACACGATGGTCTTACGGAGTTCTGCCTGCAGCCGTTGCATCTCGCTCTGCAGATCCTCGCGCACCACGGGGTCGACGGCACTGAACGGTTCGTCCATCAGCAGGATCGGAGGGTCGGCGGCCAAGGCGCGGGCAACACCTACGCGCTGTTGCTGGCCACCGGACAGCTGTGCCGGGTATCGGTTTCCGAGTACGGGATCCAGGCCGACACGCTCGAGCAGGGCAACGGCGGACTTGCGTGCCGATCGTCGTGACTGCCCACGCAGTACCGGAACGGTGGCGACATTGTCTGCGACGGTGCGATGGGGGAGCAGGCCCCCGCTCTGGATGACGTACCCGATGCCGAGCCGGAGCCGAACGGCGTCGACGTTCGCGATGTTCTCACCGTCGACGGTGACCGATCCCGAAGTAGGGGTGATCATTCGATTGATCATGCGCATCGACGTGGTCTTCCCGCAGCCGGACGGGCCGACGAATACGGTGAAGGATTCCGGCTCGATATGCAGATCGAGATCGTCGACAGCGGTTGTGCCGTCGGCGAACCTCTTGGTGACACCGGTGAACGTGATCATGTGTGACCGCTATCCGATCGGCTCGCCGAGACCCTGTGCCTCGACCCAGCTCCGGGCCGCCTCGTCGGGCTCGGTCTTGGCATCACCGGACACCTCGACGTTCAGATCCGTCAGCTCTTCGGTGGTGAGTTTCGCCGACACCGTGTCGAGTACCTCGATCAGCTTCGGTGACTTCTTGTCCGCCCGCAGAACCGGTACGACGTTCTGGGCCGGAAAGTTGTTGTCAGGGTCGCCCAGAACCACGAGACCTTCCTCGACGATCGCGGGAGATGTGGTGAAGATGTTCGCAGCGGTGATCTGACCGGAGACCAGGGCATCCACGGTGGCGGGTCCGCCGCCGTCCGCTATGGGCACGAACCGGTCCGGCGAGATGTTCAGACCGTACTTGGCCGACAGCCCGGGTAGGCCGACCGGACGCTCCTGGAACTCGGCGGGGGCACCGAAGGCCACCTCTTCGGAATGCGCGGCGAGGTCGGCGATGGTCTTCAGGTTCCACTTCTGCGCCGTCTCGGCGGTGACGACCACGGCGTCCTTGTCCTCGGCCGGCGCAGGCGTGGCGATTTCCAGGTCGGGAGCAAGGGCGGCAGGGAGCGCGGCGTCGACATCTTCTGCCGTGACCGCAGTGGTGCCCGGTACGAGATACTGCAGCAGGTTGCCGGTGTAATCGGGTATCACGTCGATGGAACCATCGCGCAGCGCAGGGATGTACGCCTCACGACTGCCGATGTCGAGAGTGGTGTCCACATCGAACCCGTTGGCACGCAAGACCTCGGCATAGATGTTCGCCACGGTCTCCGACTCCGGGAAGTTCGCGCCGCCGACGATGATCGCATTCGCGTCGTCTCCCGAGCCGCCACCCTCGGCAGCGAGCGGGTCCGATCCGCCCCCACACGCGGAGAGAGAAACGACGGCCGTGAGAGTCAGAGCGACGGTGAAAACGGGTTTGCGCACTGTGCATCCTCGGGGGAGTGGAGCCGGTGCAGCATGGGGAGCCGTTGCTGCGCTTTCCGGGGTCAGTGTAACGATAGGGACCGACAGGACATGGATTTACGTGCATGGTGATTCTGGTGCGGACGGAGCGCGTGCGGCCGCACTCGAGAGGAAGTCAGCGGTGACAATCGCTATGAGAACCGGGGCGGGTTCGCCGCGGACCACGCTTTGCCGGGTCGTGACGGGAGTATCGAGTGCCCTGCTCGTGTTCGGTGCGGGTTGCAGCGTCGACAACTCCACCCTGGATGGGGCGGGCGCAGCCGGCGACGCGCCGATCGTCGTGGGCGCCGGAAGCACCGAGGTGGGCGCCGTGGTGGCGCAGCTGTACGCGGGCATCCTCCGAACCACCGGAGTGTCGGTATCGGTCCGAGATAATCTCGGTGATCGTGCCGACTACCTGGACGTGCTCGACTCGGGTGAGGTGACGGTGGTGCCCGACTTCACGGGCGAACTGTTGACGTACTTCGAGCCGGCGGCAACGGCAACTACGCCGACCGATGTCTTCGGTGAGCTGAGTGCATCCTTGCCGCAGGGCTTTTCGGTGTCGGACTTTGCTGCTGCCGAGAATCGTTCGGTACTCGTCGTAGACCAGGTGGTTGCACGCGACGTGCACGACGTCGACGACCTGGCGTCGCGCTGCGCGACGTCGACGCTGGTGGTCGGAGGCGAATTCGACCGTACCGCTCTGGCGGGCGACACCTTGCGATCGGTCCCTGATTGCACGTTCGCGGGTGTGGCCGACGGCGCGGCCGACCCCGAGGTCCTGGAACGACTGGGCGCCGACCGCGCATCCGTCGGAGCCCTGACGACACTGTCAGGACTGCTCGGTTCCGGGAATCTCGTGGCACTGAGCGACGACGAGGGCGCGTTTCGGGCACAGAACGTGGTGCCTCTTCATCGCTCGGGGACGCTGGCCGAAGCGCAAATCAAGGCGTTGAACGTGGTGGCAGGTGAGCTTACGAGTGCGGACCTGGCCGACATGGTCGACCAGGTCCGCGAGGGAGCCGAATCAGAGGACGTTGCGCGCGCCTGGCTCGACGCTCACTCCTGAACCGCTCAGGTGAGTGCCCAGGAACTTGCCGAGATCGGCAACGGCATCGCGGGCCTCACGAACGAGAGATGCCTGTGCGTGCGCCACGTGCCAGAGCCTGGCGAACTCGGTGACACGAACGTCCACGCCGGAGACCTTCAGCTTGTCCCGCAGGGCGATTGCCTGCGGGTACAGAACTTCCTGAAGACCGATGTGGATGATCGTGGGTGGCAACCCCGACAGATCGTCGTGCAGTGGCGCGTAACCGGTTGCGGACGGATCACCACCGCCGAGATACTTCGCCGCGGCGTCGTACGCCCACGCCGTGTTGATCACCACGTCCCGATCTCGGAGCGAACTGCGGTCGGTGGGGTCCGCCCACGGTGCGATCAGCCCGAGTGCGGCCGGTGTCACTCCGTGCCGGTGCACCAACCGTTCGGCCGTCGCAAGAGTCAGCCCGCCTCCCGCGGAATCGCCGGAGATGGCGACCTGGTCCGGCGTGTAACCGTGTTCGGTGACCAGTTCCAGGTACGCAGCCTCGGCGTCCTCGAGCCCAGCTGGGAACGGGTTCTCCGGTGCCAGGCGGTAATCGAGGAGATAGACGACGCTCCCGGACTCACGAGAGAGGTGAGCAGCGAGAGACCGATGTGAGGCCAACGAGCCGACCGTGTACGCACCGCCGTGCAAGAACAGCACGGCCGTCTTGCGCCGAGTGGCGCCCACGGTGATTCTCTCGACCGGCCGTCCGGCCAGGGTCGTCTTGCGGACCACCGAACCGTCGGGCATCGTCTGCAGCGGTGCCCCGAGGTCGAGCAGTATGCGTTGCACCGAAATCGGTAGGTGTGAGTTGAACGCGAGCCGGAAGAACGGGCGCAGTGCCGCTGCGGCGAACCCCGTGGGCAGTTGAATGGCGCTCATCTCGGGGCCTACTCGGCCGACTTCGGCAGGGCCCTGCCGGCGACCGTGGCCACCAGGCGTTGGTAGCCGGAACCTGTTACCCGCACCAGCAAGTCGAGGAACTTGGCATCGGCTCCGATCAGGACCCGCGCCCTGCTCTTCGAAACCCCGTTCAGGATGACCTTCGCTGCGGTCTCGGGTGTGGTCCTTGCCAACTTGTCGTCGAAGTACTTGGCGGACACGGCCAGGTCCTCGCCGGGGCCGGCGGTGGCGTTGCGTGCGATGGCGGTCTTGATGCCGCCGGGGTGGATGCACGTGACCTTGACCGGATGCTTGGCGATGAGCATCTCCTGGCGCAGCGATTCGGTGAACCCGCGTACGGCGAACTTGGCGGAGTTGTAGGCACTCTGGCCGGGGGTCGAGAGCAGCCCGAACAAGCTCGACACGTTGACGACGTGGCCGTCACCCGAGGCGATCAGGTGGGGAAGAAATGCCTTGGTGCCGTTGACAACTCCCCAGAAGTCGACGTCCATGACGCGCTCGATGTCCTTGAACTCGGACTTCTCGAACTCGCCGTGGTAAGCGATTCCGGCGTTGTTGTAGATCTGGTTGATCTTTCCGAAGTGGGCGGCCACGGCGTCCGCGTACTCGAGAACGGCTTCGCGCTGCGTGACGTCGAGGTGATCGGACTTGACCTGTGCCCCAAGCGCTTCGACGCGGCTCACGGTCTCTGCCAAGCCGACGCTGTCCATATCGGAGAGGGCGAGTTTTGCACCCCTGGATGCGAGGTCGAGAGCGAGCGCACGTCCGATGCCCGAACCCGCACCCGTGATGACGACTACCTTGCCTGCGAACGAACTCACTGTGCACTCACCTTGTCGTTGTCGTCGAGGGTGCTCGCGGTGGGCGCGGGCGCGGATGTCGAAAGGTCCTTCGCGGGGACGCTGTCGTAAGCCTCGAGGTCGAATTTCTTGGTTTGCCTGCGGAAGTCGAAGGTGAATCCCGGCCACAGCGTGGTGTTGTTGCCATGCTTGTCCAGGTACCAGCTCGCGCAGCCACCGTTGTTCCAGACGCTGTTCGACAGCTTCGCCTGAAGGTCGGCGTTGTATGCCTTCTGGGTGTCCTCGCGGACCTCGACGGTGCCGAGGTCATGCTTGTCGATGGTGTCGAGAGCCGATGCGAGGTAGTTGATCTGCGATTCGATCATGAACACCATGGACGAGTGTCCGAGGCCCGTGTTGGGCCCGACGAGGAAGAACATGTTGGGGAAGTTGGCGATCGTCGCGCCCTTGTAGCCCTGCTGTCCGCCGTCCTCGAAGACCTCGGCCAGCGAACGTCCGTCCTTGCCGAAGATGCCTTCGTAGGTGGGGGAGTCGGTGACGTGGAACCCGGTTGCCACCACGATGGCGTCGACCTTACGCTCCGTGCCGTCCTTCGAGATCACGGAATCGGCGGTCACCTCGGCGATGCCGTCAGTGACGAGATCGACGTGGTCCTTGGCCAGGGTGGGGTAGTAGTTGTTCGAGATCAGCATGCGCTTGCATCCGATCTGGAAGTTCGGGTGCACCTTCTTGCGTAGATCCTTGTCCTTGATCTGCCGGCGCAGATGCCGTTCGGCCGCGAACTGCAGCGGCTTCATGAAAATGGGTGCCTTCGCGAGGCCGACCACCTGGGTCTCACGCATCCAGTAGATACCGGCGCGGCACAACCGCTGGAACCCGGGAAGGTACTTGAATGCCAGGCCCTCCGCCTTCGTGTACTCGCGATCGGCGCGCGGGAGGACCCAGGGGGCGGTGCGTTGGTACACGTCGAGGTGGTCGACCTTCTTGCCGATGGCGGGGATGATCTGTATTGCGGATGCACCCGTACCGATGACGGCGACGCGCTTGCCGGTGAGATCGGCGTCGTGGTTCCAGCGGGCGGAGTGGAAGATCTCGCCCTGGAATCCTTCGATGCCCTTGATGTCGGGTAGGGAGGGCTCGCAGAGTGCGCCGACCGCACTCACCACGATCCGGGCGACGAACTCACCCTTGGACGTGTTGACGTGCCAGCGTGAACCGGCGTTGTCCCAGCGGACGCTCTCGACCTCGCAGCCGAAGATGTGCTTGTCGAGCACGTTGTACTTCTTCGACACCGACTGGATGTACTTCTGGATCTCGGGCTGGGTGGAGAAGGATCGGGTCCACTCCGGGTTGAGTGCGTACGAGTACGAGTACAGATGCGAAGGAACGTCGCACGCCGCACCGGGGTAGGTGTTGTCTCGCCAGGTGCCGCCGACGTCGTTGCCCCGCTCGACCACGAGGAAATCGTTCCTTCCTTTCTGGCTCAGTCGGATGGCGGCGCCGAGGCCGGCGAACCCACTGCCGATGATCAGTGTGTCGATATGCCTGGCCTCGCCTTTCGCGGCGCCGGTCTGTCCGGACGCAAAAGTGTCTGTAACTGGAAGACTCATAAACTTAGAGTAAGCCCCTATTGAGGGTCAGTCAATAGCTTATTGACCGTTGTTCAGTAGAGTATGACGCATGGAGGAAGTGAAACGAGTCAGGTTGGACCCGGCGATGCGACGAGCCCAGCTGATCTCCCTCGGCGTGAAAATGCTGGCAGATCGGCCACTCGAGCAGATTTCGGTCGAGGAGATCGCCGATCAGGCCGGCGTATCTCGCGGCCTGCTGTTTCACTACTTCGCCTCGAAGCACGACTTTCACGTGGAAATCGTGCGCGAGAACAGCCACGAGATGTTGAAGAAGACAGCTCCCCGCGAACTACGCGACGGTGACGTGTCCGCCGACTCGCTGATCGACGTTCTACGCGGTGTCATCGCTTCCTACGTCGACTACGTCTCGCAGAACCGATCCACCTACGTCTCGCTTCTGCGAGGTACCGCCAGTGGCGACCCCGACATGCGCGCGGTGTTCGAGGAGACGCGCACGGTGATGGCCGACCGTGTGCTGATCTATCTGCCGGGAATCGGAGTCGAACGCACGCCGCAACTGGAACTCGCGGTGCGCGGGTGGATCGCCTTCGTCGAGGAAGCCACCATCAGCTGGTTGCGGGACCCGGTGATATCGCGCGAGGACCTCGTCGACATGAACGTCCGTGCACTGCCGTCGTTGGCGCTGGCGTCTTCACCCGAGCAGGCGTCGAACCTACTGGGGCTCGTCAACTGACCGACTGATACCGGAGGGCTAGGACACCACGGAACCGTGGGGTGATGTCTGCGAGTGCGCCGCGTTCATAGCGTCGGCGTATGACCTCCGTCAAGCAACGTTCTCTGACCGCAATGGTCGCCGTCATGGCAGCACTCGCGTTGTTCTGTGCCTGCGCCATGTTCGTGGACGACCGAACCCTTCTCGGTGTTTCGGTGTGGCTCGAGCCCTTCAAGTTCGCGGTGTCGTTCGCGATCTTCGGGGCCACGCTGGCGTGGATGTTGCGGTGGCCGGGATACTGCTCTTCCAAGGCATTGGGAACACCCTCGTGGACGCGTGCGATCAGGGTCGGACTCTTCTTCGCCGTCGTCGGCATGATGCTCGGATACACGATGGGATACCACGGAGAACGCACCGAACAGGATGCCGAGGGTCGAGACGTAGTGCTCATTTCGGGGCACACCGTCGGTGCGAGCGATGCAGATCCGGGGCTCCCGCTGACGAACTGGAGTAGCACCGGGGGTGACATGAGAATCCCGCACTTCATCGGTCTGCACGGCATGCAGGCGATGCTGCTCGTCGTGTTCGTGCTCGAGGTGTTGGCCGCGCGCCACGCCCCACGACACCACCACGAAACGACCGATGTCACACCGGTTCGCGTGAGCTGAACCTGTGTGACATCGGTCGGGGTGTGGGCGGAGATCAGGTCAGCCGAAGGCCTCGTCGATGATCTCCTGCTGCTCCACGGCGTGAACCTTGCTCGAACCCGAGGACGGGGCGGACATCGAGCGGCGAGAAACCCGCTTGATGCCGGCCAACTTGTCCGGGAGAAGCTCGGGCAGGGCGAGCCCGAAGAACGGCCATGCCCCCTGATTCGCTGGCTCCTCCTGAACCCACCGGAACTCGGTGGCGTTCGGGTAGCGATCCAGAGTTTCCCGCAGACGCCGGCTCGGGACCGGGTAGAGCTGCTCGATACGGACGATCGCGATGTCCTCGCGCTGGTCCTTCTCCTTCTTCGCAAGCAGTTCCCAGTAGAGCTTGCCGCTCACCAGAAGCACGCGCTGCACCTTCTCGCGTGATGCCTCGCCCGCCTCGTAGGTCGGCTCCTCGAACACCGAACGGAACTTGCCGGTGGTGAAGTCCGTGATGTCCGAGACGGCGGCCTTGTTGCGGAGCATCGACTTCGGGGTGAAGACGACGAGCGGACGACGGATGCCGTCCCGCGAATGGCGGCGCAACAGGTGGAAATAGCTCGCCGGGGTGGACGGGACGGCGACGGTCATCGAACCTTCCGCACACAGCTGGAGGAATCGCTCGATACGGCCCGACGTGTGGTCCGGGCCCTGTCCCTCGTGGCCGTGGGGGAGAAGCAGCACGACGTCGGACAGCTGACCCCACTTCGCCTCACCCGACGAGATGAACTCGTCGATGATCGACTGGGCACCGTTCACGAAGTCACCGAACTGTGCTTCCCACAGAACGAGCGCCTCCGGGTTTCCGACCGAGTAGCCGTACTCGAAACCGACTGCAGCGAACTCGCTGAGAGCGGAGTCGTACACCAGGAACTTGCCGGGCTTCCCGTCCTCGTTCTGCGAACTCAGGTTCTGCAGCGGCGTGTACTCGGCACCAGTCTTGCGGTCGATGAGGACCGAGTGGCGCTGCGTGAACGTGCCGCGGCGGGAGTCCTGGCCGGAGAGACGCACCATGGTGCCCTCCTCGACGAGGGACCCGAAGGCGAGGAGTTCGGCGAAAGCCCAGTCGACCTTGCCCGCACGGGACATCTCACGACGCTTCTCTACGACCGGCTTCACACGTGGGTGAATGCTGAAGCCCTCGGGCACGTTCGCGAACGCGTCGCCGATGCGATGCAGTACCGATTCGTCGACCGCGGTCGTGAGCTTGGTGGGCAACGGCTGGTCCAACTCGACCGACTCACTCGGCTCCGGCGTGTACTTCTCGAGTTCGCGAACCTCGTTGAACACCCGCTCGAGCTGGCCCTGGTAGTCGCGGAGGGCATCTTCGGCTTCCTTGAGCGAGATGTCGCCACGACCGATGAGGGATTCCGTGTAGCTTTTGCGGACACTGCGCTTGGTGTCGATCACGTCGTACATCGCCGGCTGGGTCATCGACGGGTCGTCGCCCTCGTTGTGACCGCGACGGCGGTAGCAGATCATGTCGATGACGACGTCCTTCTGGAACTTCTCCCGGAAGTCGACAGCGAGCTGGGCGACCCACACGCATGCCTCGGGGTCGTCACCGTTGACGTGGAAGATCGGTGCGCCGATCATCTTGGCCACGTCGGTGCAGTACTCCGACGAGCGCGAATGCTCGGGAGCCGTGGTGAATCCCACCTGGTTGTTGACCACGACGTGGACGGTGCCGCCGGTGCGGTAACCGCGCAGCAGCGCCAGGTTCAGGGTCTCGGCGACGACACCCTGGCCTGCGAATGCGGCATCACCGTGCAGCATGAGCGGCAGGACGGTGAAGCCGTCCTCACCTTTGTCGAGGATGTCCTGCTTGGCGCGGACGAGACCCTCGAGAACCGGGTCGACCGCCTCGAGGTGCGACGGGTTCGCGGTGAGCGACACGGTGATGTCGTTGTCACCGAACATCTGGATATAGGTGCCTTCGGCGCCCAGGTGGTACTTCACGTCACCGGAACCGTGCGCGGCAGCCGGGTTCATGTTGCCCTCGAACTCGGTGAAGATCTTCGAGTACGGCTTGCCGACGATGTTCGCGAGGACGTTCAGACGGCCGCGGTGCGGCATACCGATGACGACCTCGTCGAGCGCATGCTCGGCGGACTGGTCGATCACGGCGTCCATCATCGGGATGACAGATTCCGCACCCTCGAGCGAGAACCGCTTCTGGCCGACGTACTTGGTCTGCAGGAAGGTCTCGAAGGCCTCGGCGGCGTTGAGCTTGCTCAGGATGTACTTCTGCTGAGCGACGGTCGGCTTGACGTGGTGCGCCTCCACCCGATCCTGCAGCCACTGCTGCTGCTCGGGCTCGAGGATGTGCGTGTACTCGACACCGACGTGGCGGCAGTACGCGTCGCGCAGCACGCTCAGCACGTCCCGCAGCTTCATCTTTTCCTGGCCGTGGAACCCGCCGACCTTGAACTCGCGGTCGAGATCCCACAGCGTCAGATCGTGTGTCGTGACGTCGAGGTCCGGGTGCGACCGGAATTTGTCCTTCACGAACTGCAGTGGATCCGTGTCGGCCATCAGGTGGCCGCGGTTCCGGTAGGCGGCGATCAGCTCGAGCACTCGCGTGCTCTTGTCGACCGCGCCCTCGGGAACGTCCTTGCGCCAACGGACCGGCTCGTACGGGATGTGCAGCGAGTGGAAGATCTCGTCGTAGAACTCGTCGCTGATGAGCAGGTTGTGAATGGTCTTCAGGAACTCGCCCGACTCCGCACCCTGAATGATGCGGTGGTCGTACGTGGACGTCAGGGTCATGAGTTTGCCGACGCCCATCTCGGCGATCCGCTCGTCGCTCGCACCCTGGAACTCGGCCGGGTACTCCATCGCGCCCGCGCCGATGATGGCGCCCTGCCCCTTCATCAGGCGCGGGACGGAGTGCACCGTGCCGATACCGCCCGGGTTGGTGAGCGAGATGGTGACGCCCGAGAAGTCCTCGCCCGTCAGCTTGCCGTCACGCGCGCGCCGAACGATGTCCTCGTAGGCGGAGTAGAACTGGGTGAAGTTCTGGGTCTCGGTGTTCTTGATCGCGGCGACGACGAGGGAACGCTGGCCGTTCTTCCCGGCGAGGTCGATCGCCAGACCGAGGTTGGTGTGGGCCGGCGTGATCGCGTTCGGCTTCCCGTCGATCTCCTCGAAGTGGTTGTTCATGTTCGGGTAGGCCTTGACCGCCTGAACAATCGCGTAACCGAGAAGATGGGTGAAGGAAATCTTTCCGCCACGCGTACGCGCGAGGTGGTTGTTGATGACGATGCGGTTGTCGAACATCAGCTTTGCGGGGATCGCCCGAACGCTGGTGGCCGTCGGGATCGTCAGCGAGGCGTTCATGTTCTTCGCGACGGCAGCAGCGGCCCCGCGCAGAACCTTGGTCTCGTCCTCGGCCGGTGCGTCGGACTTTGGGGCATCGGCCTTCTTGGTGTCTGCCTTCTTGTCCGGCTTTGCGGCGGGTTTCGCCGGTGCGGACTTCGATTGCGCGGCAGGCGCGGATGCTTTGCCGTCGGGCGCGGAGGTGGCGGCCTTGGGCGGGGCGGTCTTCGGTGCCGGAGCAGCGGAGGCGGCAGGCGGGGCGTTGTGCCCGTTGGAGGAACTGGGGCTGGAGACAGAACCTCGACCGTTGGTCGCACCCTTGTCGACGCTGGGCGCCGCGGCGGCGTTGTCGGTCGTTCCCGCATCAGGGGTGTAGTCCGTCAAGAATTCGTGCCAACTTGCGTCCACGGACGACGGGTCGTCCTGGAAGCGCTGGTACATCTCGTCAACCAACCATTGATTCTGTCCGAACTGGGATGTAGAGCTGCTGCTCACGGCAGGTATTCGCCTCTTTTCTATTTCGGTACCCGATCAGAGCGCCTATGTACATGAGACCAGTCCCCTGTGTGACGAGCAACGCTCGGCACACAGGTGTGATTCGCCTCACGGCCATTCGATGGGGTCACCATCGATGACGGTTCTCGCCCCCGGATTATTCCCTGCCGCGGCCTGGGATGCATCCCACAGTCTCGAATAGTGGCCACCGGCGTGTCGGAGTGCGGCGTGTGTGCCCGATTCCACGATGCGTCCGCCGTCGACGACGACCACGAGATCGGCCTGCGCGGCGGTTGCCAGACGGTGCGCCACGATGACCGAAGTGCGCCGCGTGGTGACGAGTCGGCCGGCGTCGAGAACCGCCCTCTCCGTTGCGGGATCGAGCGTCGCGGTCGCTTCGTCGAGAAGCAACAGATCGGGCTCGACGAGTTCGGCGCGGGCGAGTGCGATGAGCTGACGCTGCCCGGCGGACAGGCCCTGCCCACGTTCACCGACAGCGTGACGCATCCCACCACGTAAACCTGCGATCGTGTCGAGTGCGCCGACTGCGCTCGCCGCACGTTCGATGTCCGCACGTTCGGCCGAGGGACGGCCGTAGGCGATGTTCTCGGCGACGGTTCCGGTGAACAGGTGGGCTTCCTGCGGGACGACGCCCAGTCGGCTTCGATACCGGGACAGATCGAATCGTCGAATATCGACGCCGTCCACGTGTACCGCGCCGCTGGTGGGGTCGTAGAAGCGAGCCAGCAGCTTGACGATGGTGGACTTGCCGGCCCCGGTTCTGCCGACCAGTGCCATGGAGGTACCGGCCGGGATATGCAGATCGATGTTTTCGAGCGCGAAGTTCTCGGACCCGGCGTATCCGAAGCCGACGTCCTCGAAACAGACGTCGCCGTGCAGTCTGCCCTCGATCGGCACCTCGTCCGCAGTACGCGCGGCCTCGATGGAGGTGGGGGTGCGCAAAAGGTCGCCGATACGGCGCAGACCGACGGACGCCTGCTGGTACCCGTCGAAGACTTGTGACAACTGCTGAATCGGTCCGAACAGAAGACCCAGGTACAGAATGAACGCGACGAGAACTCCCGCCGTGGTGTGACCGTCGGCCACTTGACGCGCACCGACGAACACCACCGCTGCCAGAGCCACATCCGAGAGGAAGGCGATGAAAGGGAAGTAGAGCGAGATCGCGCGCTGTGAGCGCATCCGGCTTCGAAGGTAGCTCTCCGCGCGTTCGGTGAAACGCCTGGCCGCATACTCCTCGCGCCGGTAGGCCTGGGCGGCGCGCAGGCCCGCGATGTTCTCCTGGAAGTCGGCGTTGACGAGAGAGATTCGCTCGCGCGAAACGGTGTACGCGGCCGACGACACCTTCCTGAACACGAGCGTTGCGGCGATCAACGGTGGGAGTACCGCGAGCGCGACCATCGCAAGTGTCGGATCGGTGACGAGTAGCGCGACCGAGATGCCCACCAATGTCAGGACGCTGACGACAGCCGTGGACATACCGGTCTGGATGAACGACGACAACGCGTCGACGTCGGTCGTCATGCGGGTCATGATTCGGCCCGACAGCTCACGTTCGTAGTAGTCGAGTCCGAGTCGCTGCAGATGGGCGTAGCTGCGTACCCGCAGGCCGAACAGCACTCGCTCACCTGTTCGTGCGGTGAGCACCGTCATGATCGCGACGACGAGCCAGTCGACGGCGACGAGGGCGATGCCGCCGATCGCCGCCACCCACAGCGTCGAAGAATGCTCGGGGACCACACCGTGGTCGACCGCGTACCGGACGATCGAGGGGAATGCAATCCCGGCGAGGGCGTCGAGTGCGAGGCACACGATCACTGCGGCGAGAAGCAGGCGGACGGGCCGAAGGATGCGAGAGAGACCGAAGTTCGGTTCGGGTGTGCGGAGGGCGGAAGTGTCTTCGCCCGGCGTTTCCGTCGCGGGGGGCAACGCACGCACTGCGGCCTCGAGTTCGGGTGTTGCGGCGACGGCGCCGAGTGCGCCCGCCATGGGCCCCTTCCCCGAAGCCGACCCGTGAGAGGTGCGTTCGGGTGTCGCGCTGCCCCCTTCCTCGGGTGGGTCCACGGTTTCGGGCCAGAGCACCGCCTCGGTCGTTCGGGTCGGCGTCGTCACCGGGTGGGGTTCCGGAGGACCGGGTCGGGTCGTCTCGTCGCCGGCGGCGAACAGTTCGCGAAAGAGCGGGCAGCGCTCGTCCAGTTCGTCGACGGTGCCGACATCGATTATTCGTCCCTCGTCCAACACCGCGACGCGGTCCGCCAAGGACAGGGTGGATCGCCGGTGAGCGAGTATCAGCGTCGTTCGCCGTCGGTCCGACCGCAACGCATCGAAGACCGCTGCTTCCGTGGTTGCGTCGACCGCCGACGTGGCGTCGTCGAGCACGAGCACGCGTGGGTCGGTGAGGAGGGCCCGGGCAAGTGCGATGCGTTGCCGCTGGCCTCCCGACAGCGTGAGGCCGCGTTCGCCCACCACTGTGTCGTAACCGTCGGCCAGGGCTGCGATGAAGTCGTCGGCCTGCGCCATCCGTGCCGCTGCCTGGATTTCCTCGGCGGTGGCGTCGGGTCGGCCGAGGGCTATGTTGGCCGCTACCGAGTCCGAGAACAGGAACGGTTCGTCGAACACGAGCGAGACCGCTCCGCGGAGTTCGCCGGCTCGGACGTGGGTGAGGTCGACCGTGTCGTCGGCGCCGACCAACGACACGGTGCCGGAGTCGGGTGTGTAGAAGCGGGGGAGCAGAAGCGACAGTGCGGTCTTGCCCGCACCGGAGGTGCCGACGACGGCAACCGTCTCGCAGGGCGCCAACTTCAGGTCGAGACCGCGGAGAATGCCGCGATCGCTCTCGAATCCGAACGAGACGGATCGCAGCTGCACGCCGAGAGGGCCGTCCGGTACGGGCAGGGGGTGCTGGGGATCGCCCACGTCGGCTTCGGTGTCGATGACGTCGTAGACGCGTTCGACGGCGGCTCTCGACAACTGAGCGAGCACGACCACTGAAGACAACTGGCGGGTGAGGGCCGCCATTGCGGTCACGTAGGTGGCGAAGGCCAGGAACGTGCCGACCGTGATCGACCCGTGCATCGTGAGGAGGCCACCGAACACGATGATCCCGACGAGGCCGAGTTGGGGAAGTGCCGCGATGGTGGGGGCGAAGCGCGAATTGATGTGGGCGGAGCGGATTCGGTGCGCGTACAGAGTTCGGCTGTGCGTTTCGAGTTGGTCGACTGCGTGCTGCTCCTGACCGAAGCCCTTCACGACTCGGACTCCGGTAACCGTTTCCTCGACGTGCTGGGCGAGGTCGGCTGCGCTCTGTTGGGCGGCCCACGTGGCAGCGAAGAGTTTGGGTCGCATCGTCGACACCACATAGGCGACGGCGGGTGCCACGACGAGCGCGACGAGGGTGAGCAGTGGAGACAGCCACACCATGATCGTGAGTGCCAGGACGAACTGCAGCAGTGATCCGATCGACATCGGCACCATCGCGAGGAGACCCTGCACCAATTGGAGGTCGGTGATCGACCGGGACACCACCTGTCCGGTGCGGATGCGGTCCTGTTTACGTCCGTCGAGTCGTTGCAGGGAACCGAGAAGTCGCAGCCGGAGGTCGTGCTGGACGTCGAGGGACAGGCGGCCGGACAGCATGCGCCGTCCGTACTGGCACCCGAACCTGACCGCTGCGAGAGCAGCGATGAGTCCCGCGACGACGGCAACCGTGTGCCCGGGGTCGCCGGCGGCGGCAGAGTCCACCGCCACCTTGGTCAACAGGGGAAAGGTGATGTCGATGACTGCGGCTACGACGGTGACGCCGAGGGCGCCGACGACGATCCCCCGGTGGGTCCAACACTCCCGGGTGAGGCGTCGAATCCAGCCCGGGTCGGGCCTCGACGCCGAGCCGACGACCGGGACGCCGGTTCCCGGTGTCTCGGTTCCCGGAGTCGAGGTCTGTTGTGTCATCGGGTTCCACGTTAGACCCGCGCCCCGACATGTGATTATTCGTGCGAACCGGCCCTCAGGACACGTCGCGGACCCTGGTCAGAGCCCACCCGGCCGCGCCGATGACGAGAGCCCACACCAGCATCGCGGCGGTGCCGGTCGCGAAGGAGGGCAAGGATTCGACAGGGGAGGGGTTGTCCGCGTTCACGATCGCGCCGGTCGTCGCGGAGACGGGCAGGATGCGTGCCAGACCGTCCGCGCCGATCGCACCGAGGGCGAGGCGCAGCAGGAACTCGACGATCGTGTACCAGGCGAGGAGTCCGACGGCGGCGATCGTCACCGATCTGGTCAGCATCGCCAGCCCGCTCCCGACGAGCGACCAGGCGAACGCTGCGATCAGAGCCGCACCCAGTTGGGCGAACAGTGCGGCGTTCACGTGGAAGTCGTCTCCGCCGAATGCGAGCAGGACCGGTAGGGCTGCGACTTCGACGAGGAGACACAGGGCGGTACCGAATGCGGCATTGACCGCGACTTTCGACCCGATCACCACATCTCGGTGCTGTGTGGTCAGGAAACTGGTCGCGAGGGTGTTGTGGCGAAAGTCGGACCCGAAGTTCAGGGCCCCGAACAGGCCGGAGGACAGCACCGCCAGTGCGAGCGGTGCAGCGAGTGCCGTGAGGGTGGCGTACGGGTCGCTTTCGGTGGTGTCTTCGGCCCGGAACATACGCATCAGGGGCAAGGCGATCGCCGCTGCGAACATGCCGACGACGATGGGGACCAGCGCGACCGCCCACCATTCACGGAGGCCGAACACCTTGCGGTACTCCGAGCGCAGAGAATCGATCATCGGGCGCCTCCCGGTCCGTGCCACTGCCGGGGCGGGTGTCCGGGCGGCGGCTGGATCTGTGGGTTGGGGGCCTGACCCTGCCATCTCGCCGGCGGGACCCCGAAGCCTGCCGGGGCCGCCGCGCTCGCTCCCGGAACGAACTGCCCCGACGAGATCTGCCGATACAGCTGTTCGAGTTCGACTCGGTCCTCGAAGACTGCGTACAGGACGACGCCGGTCGATGCGGCGACACGCTCCACGGCGCCCGCAGGCGCGCCCACGACCGCGAGCCTGCCGTCGACGAGCGAGCGAGTGTCGACGACACCGCCGGCGGCAAGAGCGGTCGCGAGTGTGGCCGGATCGGAGCAGGCGACAAGGAGTCGGTCCTGCCGAGCGCGCCGGAGGTGGTCGATATGGCCCTGAAAGGCGAGTCGGCCGCCTCCGAGGACGACGACATGATCGACGAGTTGTTCCACGTCGCGCAGGTTGGTCGCGGTGAGCAGTACCGCTGCGCCGGTGGCGGCGAACCCCTTCAGAAACGCGTGCATCCAGTGCGTTTCCTCCGGATTCAGATCGGTGACTGGTTCGTCGAGGACCAGGATGTGCGGATCGCCGAGCAGGGCGGTCGCCAGGGAGAGTCGTCGCCGCGCTCCCGGCGTCAGTTCGCCGATGGGGCGATGAGCGACGTCGGACAGTCCCACCGTGGACAACGCGTGGTCGGCACGGATATCCGGAACCCCTGCGGCGGCCGTGTGCACGAGAAGGTGCCCGAGTGGAGTTCTGCGCGGATGCGCTCCTCCTGGACCGAGGTCCGCGCCGACGATGCTCGCCGGTCGTCGGAGGTGAGCGAACGGCAGACCCTCCACGGTGACATCACCGGCCGCGGGCCGGACCAGTCCGAGAATCATCCGAAGCACCGTCGTCTTCCCTGACCCAGGGTGCCCCAGCAGACCCGTGACGGAACCGCGACGAACGGTGAACGTGAGGTCCGAGACCGCCTGCACGTCCTTGAAGCTCTTCGACACGTCGTTCACCGCGATGGGTGGCGCGAGGATGCCGGGACCCGCTGCAGTCAATGCGTGCGCCCTCCCTGGCCGAAGTCGAACTGGAAACCCTGCCGACACTACTTCACCGGACCCGAGGACACGGCGGTGCACGGCGGAGCATGCTGGGAGTACTCGTCGTGCTGGGTGTACTCGATTGGGGCAACTCGTGAGCAGCAAGCATCACAAGAATCCGAAGGCGTATCTGACGCCGGCCTACACGGGCCGTTTGTCCATGGAGCCGCTCCCGGCGTTGCGGCTGCCGGAGAAAGAAACCAACCCCGAGGGGGCGTATCGGTTCATTCACGACGAGCTGATGCTGGACGGCAGTTCACGCCTGAATCTTGCGACGTTCGTGACCACGTGGATGGACCCGCAGGCCGACAAGTTGATGGCGGAGACGTTCGACAAGAACATGATCGACAAGGACGAGTATCCGGCGACCGCCGCGATCGAGGCTCGGTGTGTGGCGATGGTTGCCGATCTGTTCCATGCCGAGAATCTGTCGGACACCGATGCCGCGAGTGCAACAGGGGTGTCGACCATCGGGTCGAGCGAGGCGGTGATGCTTGCGGGGTTGGCGATGAAGTGGCGTTGGCGCGCCGCACGGGAATCGGCAAGCGCGGACACCGGACGCCCGAATCTCGTGCTGGGCAGCAATGTTCAGGTGGTGTGGGAGAAGTTCTGCCGTTACTTCGACGTCGAGGCGAAGTATCTTCCGATGGAGCTCGGGCGCTATGTGATCACCGCCGATCAGGTGCGGGAGGCGGTGGACGGGAACACGATCGGCGTCGTCGCGATCGCCGGAACGACCTACACGGGAGAGATCGAAGCGGTCGAGGAGATAGCGGAGGCGCTGGATCGCCTGTCCGAATCGGGTGGCCCGGACGTACCGATGCACGTGGACGCGGCGAGTGGAGGGTTCGTGCTGCCCTTCCTCCACCCGGACCTGAAGTGGGATTTCCGGGTGCCGCGCGTGGTTTCGATCAACGTCAGTGGGCACAAGTACGGACTCACCTATCCGGGTATCGGATTCGTGGTGTGGCGCAGTTCGGAGTACCTGCCGGAGGACTTGGTGTTTCGGGTCAACTACCTCGGCGGAGACATGCCCACATTCACCCTGAACTTCTCGCGGCCGGGAAATCAGGTCGTGGGCCAGTACTACAACTTCCTTCGACTCGGCCGGGCCGGTTATCAGGCGATCATGGAAGCATTGCGCGACACCGCCGTTCGGATGAGTGAGCGGTTGTCGAAGCTCGATGCGGTTCACGTGATCACCGACGGCAGTGCGATTCCGGTGGTCACTTTCGAGCTGGCCGGAGATCCTGGTTTCACCGTCTTCGACGTGTCGCACGAGTTGCGTGCGCGCGGCTGGCAGGTGCCCGCGTACACGATGCCGGCGAACGCCGAGAGCGTGGCGGTTCTGCGTATCGTCGTGCGGGAGGGGTTCAGTGCGGATCTGGGACGCGAGCTGTGCGAGGCGTTCGAGGCGGTGTGCGCGGAACTGAAATCGAAAGGTGGAAGTGGCTCCACAGCGGAGCACTTCGCTCATTAGGAACAGGGGAATATCGATGCTCGTCGTTGCAGGACACATCCGGGTCGCATCCGAACGGCGCGAGGCCTACCTGGAGGGATGCGTGAGCGTCGTCGAGCAGGCCCGCGGAACCCACGGGTGTCTGGACTTCGCCATCACTCCGGACCTGATCGACCCCGAGCGCGTGAACGTGTTCGAGCTCTGGGAAAGCCGGGATGCTGTGGAGAAGTTCCGAGGCAGCGGGCCGAGTGACGAGCAGGGCGCCGAAATGCTGTCGGCGTCTGTGGCCGAGTACGAAGTCGGTGACGTCAGGTCCCTGACGTAGGTCGATTCGGGACGCACAGGTCAGTTCGGGGTGTGTGGGTCAGTTCGGGACCACAGGCGCGTCTATCACCACCGGAAACCGTACCGGCGGGGCGCCGAACGCCTGTCGTGCGTTCTTCATGACGCCCTTGCCGATCGCCCGGTTGCCTGCGCCTCCGATGGCGGCACCGATTCCGGCGGGCACGAGCTTGCCGAGAACCAGTGCACTGCGCTTCGCCGCGTACTTGGCGATCCACTTTCGGACGAGCGAACTGTTGATGCCGCGCATCGTGCTTCCGGGAAGGCGCGAGGTGATGGCCTTGCTCCAGTTCTGCGCGGTCAACCCGGTCGCCTTCTGAACGATCTCCATCCCGGATTCGCCGAGTGCGACCGCGAGAACGAGCGCACGCCGCTGCTGGTGGTCCGCGGGGGAAATGCCGTGGACGCTGGCAATGGCGAGGGTCAAGAGTGCGGACGCCTCGAGGAAGAACGCCGATTCCGCGCCTACCGCGGCGAGTGAGGCGATGGTGCCCACACCGGGGACTGCGGCGGTGGCACCGACGGCCCCGCCACTGCCCGTCACCGCGGCAAGAAACATCTTCTCCATGCGTTCGATGATCTGAGCGGGTGATTCGTCCGGGTGAGCTCGGCGGACGCGGTCGACGTACTTTGCGACGGCAGGGGCTTGGAGGCGGCTGCCGTTGTCCAGGACCGAAACGAGGACCTTCTCGATTCGGCCGTCGGGCGCATTCTCGTTCACGGCCATCGGTGCTCCCATCGAGTTGTGCGTTCGGGTCGACTCTAATCAATCCTCCCCTGTGCGTGGTCAGCGAGTGCAGAGGCTCGCCAACCGCGCACAGGGGGAATTAGGGTGGTGGTCGTGCAGGTATTCGTCGGTGTCCACCGGGTCCCGCCTCCTGCTCTACGGCAGTTCGTTCACGGATACGACGGTTATCGGTTGAGTGGATTCGACCCGGGAGTGCATGCGGGTCTGCCCTCGCCGTATCTCACGGTCGTGCTGTCCCTCGATCGGCCGTTGACTGTGCAGGCCTGCGGCTTCGACGACAGCTACGAATCGCTCGTGGGCGGCCTGTCCATGTCCCCGGTGGCGCTTCCTCACGACGGCAACCAGCACGGCATCCAGATTTCGATGACGCCGATGGGTTCTCGAACACTTCTCGGGATGCCGACCTCCGAACTGGGCGATCTCGTCGTGGAGTTACGCGATGTCATCGGCAGTGACGCCATCGAACTGCGCGAGCGGATCGCCGCGGAGTCCACCTGGGCGGCGCGATTCGCGGTGTGCGACGAGGTGTTCGCCCGGCGCCTCGCCGACGCGAACCCGAACGCCGACGTTCACCACGGCTGGCGTCGACTGGTCGGCGACGGAGGGGCGCGGGTCGCCGATGTCGCCGACGAGATCGGCTGGAGCAGAAGGCATCTGGTGACAAAGATTCGGACCGAGTTCGGGATAACGCCCAAGGACGCGGTTCGGCTCGGTCGTTTCACAGATCCCACCAGCACCTGCGCCGGGACCTGATTCCGCCGTTGTCCGAGATTGCCGGGATGTGCGGTTACTACGACCAGGCGCACATGGCCAGAGACTGGCGAGAATTGGCGGGAATGCCGCCGTCGGAGTGGCGGCGGTCGGAGAACTTCACATTCGTCCAAGACTGGAAGGCCGAAGACGGCGCAGAGTGATCGTCATGAATACGACGAAAACACAAACGATCGTCTGGCCCACCCTCATGTACGCGGACGCGCGCGGCGCGATCCGGTTCCTCGTCGACGTTCTCGGATTCGTGGAAACCGCGGTGTACGGCGAAGGAGATCTCGTCGAACACGCGGAACTCGCCTGGCCGGGCGGCGGCGGCATCATGCTCGGCTCGAGTAGGCCCGAATCGGATTGCCAGCTTCCAGTGGGCGTCGGCTCCATCTACGTGGTGATAGACAACCCGGACGAACTGTACGACCGGGTCGTGAAAGCGGATGCGACCATCACCCGCGAGTTGCGCGACGAGGACTACGGCTCCCGTGGGTTCACCTGCCGCGATCCAGAAGGGGTTTTCTGGAACTTCGGAACGTACGGCGGAGCCTGAGTAGTCATCCCACCCGGTGCGACGCCGGGACGACCTCTTCGGGTTTGGGAGGGTTCGGCGGCGTGCCCGCGCCGAACGGGCGCCCGCCGAGCTTCTCGCGACCGTGCGGTTCGAGCCAATTCTTCGGGTCGGGCCCCTTGGGAACGATCCCGGTGGGGTTCACATCGGTGTGGACGACGTAGTAGTGATCCTTGATATGGGTGAAGTCGATGGTGTCGCCGAAACCGGGGGTCTGGAACAGGTCGCGCGCGTAGGCCCACAACACGGGCATTTCCGTGAGCTTGCTGCGGTTGCACTTGAAGTGCCCGTGATAGACGGCGTCGAACCGGGCCAAGGTGGTGAAGAGTCGTACGTCGGCCTCGGTGATGGTGTCTCCCACGAGGAATCGTTGCCCGGAGAGACGTTCGGTGAGCCAGTCGAGGCGGTCGAACAGGCGATCGTATGCGCTTTCGTACGCATCCTGTGAGCCCGCGAATCCACACCGATACACGCCGTTGTTGACGTCACGGAACACCAGATCGGCCACCTCGTCGATCTCGGTCCGAAGGTCTTCCGGGTAGAGATCCGGCGCGCCCTCCCTGTGGTATTGCTTCCACTCGGTCGACAGATCGAGGGTCATCTGGGGAAAGTCGTTGGTCACTACCTGGCCGGACGGAATGTCCACGATTGCCGGAACGGTGATACCTCGCGGGTAGTCGGGAACTCGAGCGAAGTATGCGTCCTGGATTCGGGGAATCTTCAGGACAGGGTCGACGCCACCGGGGTCGAGATCGAAGGTCCAGCTGCGCTGATCGTGGGTCGGGCCACACACTCCCATGGAGAGGACGTCTTCGAGGCCCAGAAGGCGTCGAACGATGATGGCCCGATTCGCCCACGGGCAGGCACGTGCGACCACCAATCGGTAGCGGCCGGGCTCCACGGGGTAGCCGTCCCGGCCGTCTGCGGTGATTCGGGTTTCGATGTAACGGGTGTCCCGGGTGTACTCCGTGCCGGGTTGCACGTAGGAATTCTCTTCTGGTGCAGTCTGGTTGGAATCCGAATCACTCTTCGTCACGCATCGTCCCCCTTGTCGTCTGGCTGTTGTCGGTAGCCTACCCCTATTTTGGTTGAACGTTCAGGGACAAACGCAGGCCGCCTTCGATGTAACCGAGTCTTCGTGCGAGTGCTTGTCCCGCGAAATTGTCTCGGTGTACCCGAAATTGGGGGATCAGTCCGGAATCGAGCGCGTCGTCTGTGGCGAATCGTCCTACGGCCGAGGCGAGTCCGTTCCGGCGGTGCGTGGGTGCGGTGAGTACCGCGACATCGGCGACGAGACCTTCCTTCTCGAGGTAGCCGGCCGTCGAGGTCGGGTACTCGTCGTCGGTGAGGATCGTGAAGGACGTGTCCTGCTGGTCGAGGTGCAGGTCCGCAATGTCGTCCGGTGGACACAGGCGCGCGACTGCGTGGGCGTGGTGTGGCTCGCGGGACACGAGCGGGCCATCGTCGTCCGGTCCGCCGTCCTCCGGCCCGGCACCGACGGCGGCGTAGTCCGTGGCGAAGTACAGGATCTCCGGTCCGATGCATCGAGCGGATCGGTCTTCGGTCAACGACAGGAGTGTGGCGGGGTCGGCGAACGCGTCGAGAGCGCTGCCCGCGGTCCGGTCGGTGAGGTACGTGGGGCCCACCAGGGCGCAGACGTCACCGAGTCGAAGGAACTCGACAGTCGTAGAGGACCCGCCCTCGTGGGTGCCGGAGTTGGACAGGGCGTCGTCGGAAAGCCCCAGAGTGCGGGCCCACGCAAGGCGTGCGATGGCGAGTTGGTGCGAGTCCATCCGTTCACCGTATCGACCGGGGCCCGAGTATTCGGCGCCGTTGCTCGAGCGAGGATACGAGCGTATATTCCATGTGGACTATTTGGAGTGGGGTATCTGATGGATGGAGGCAAGCGAAGTGAGTTCGGACCTGACTCCGCTCGCTGTGACCGTCCTCGGGCTACTCGGTGAGCGAGCCATGCACCCGTACGAGATGTACCAGCTGGCGGCTTTTCGACGCGGTGAGCGTCTGGTCAAGATCCGACCGGGGTCGCTGTATCACACGGTCGATCGACTCGAGCGGGACGGAATGGTGGTCGCGGTCGGCACCGACCGCGACGGCAAGCGGCCGGAGCGCACGACGTACGAGATCACCGATGCCGGGCGGGGGGCCATCGAAGGCACTCTCCACCGCATGCTGGAAGTCCCGGTCAACGAGTACGCGCGCTTTCCTGTTGCCCTGGCCGAAGCGCACAATCTCGACGTCGAGACCGTCATCGGATTGCTCCGAAAGCGGATCGCGGCCCTGTCCGAAGAGATCGATGCCGTGTCCGAAAAGTGGGTCATGGCGGACGAAATGAACCTACCCCGCATCTTTCGCTTCGGCGAAGAATATCTACAGGTCGTCGCGCGTGCCGAACGTGAGTGGCTGACAGGCGTGATCGAACAACTCGAGACCGGGGAGATCCCCTGGCTCTCACAAGAACTCGTCGAGAGCATCGAGCGCTCGATTCGACTCACCGGACAGCCGGCGGAACAGACAGGGGACAACAAATGACTACCGAGAGCGTCGGCCCGGAGTCGACCACGGAGCGGAGTCCATGGCCGGCGTTGTGGGCGCTGGTCATCGGATTCTTCATGATTCTGGTCGACAGCACGATCGTCGCCGTTGCGAATCCCGCGATCATGAACGACCTGCAGAGCGACATCAACAGTGTCGTGTGGGTGACCAGTGCCTACTTGCTGGCCTACGCCGTACCGCTGCTGGTCACTGGCCGGTTGGGTGACCGGTTCGGCCCGAAGAACGTCTACCTGATCGGACTGGTCCTGTTCACCGGCGCATCACTGTGGTGCGGTTTGTCGGAGTCCATCGCGATGCTGATCGTCGCTCGCGTGTTCCAAGGCTTCGGCGCGGCGCTCATGACCCCGCAGACGATGTCGGTCATTACCCGGACGTTCCCGCCGGACCGCCGTGGAACCGCCATGGGCCTGTGGGGCGCAGTGGCCGGTGTGGCGACGTTGGTGGGCCCGCTCGCCGGCGGTGTTCTGGTGGACAACCTCGGCTGGGAATGGATCTTCATCGTCAACGTCCCGGTGGGTGTGATCGCGTTCGTGATGGCGTGGCGACTGGTGCCGACCCTGCCGACTCACAGCCACAGCTTCGACATCCCAGGTGTGTTCCTGAGTGCCGCGGGCATGTTCTTCCTCGTGTTCGGTATCCAGGAGGGGAGTACCTACGACTGGTCGGGGCTCGTATTGCTCTCCATCGGTGCGGGTCTGGTCATTCTCGGCATGTTCGTCTGGTACCAGTCGTGGAGCAGAAGAGAACCGTTGGTTCCTCTGGGGCTCTTCGCCGATCGCAACTTCTCGCTCGCGAACGTGGCCATCACCGCGATGGGGTTCGCCATCACCGCGATGGTTTTGCCGCTGATGTTCTACACACAGGCCGTTCGGGGCATGACCCCGACGACGTCGGCGCTATTGTTGGTTCCGATGGCAGTTCTGACTGGCGTGTTCGCGCCCTTCGTCGGGCGGTTGGTCGACCGCACCCACCCGCGATACATCGCTGGCACGGGGTTCTTGATGTTCGCGGTGGCGCTGGGCTGGTTGGCTTCCGTGATGACGCCGCAGGCACAGGTGTGGCACCTGTTGTTGCCGATCGGACTGATCGGTCTCGCCAACGCGTGCATCTGGTCTCCGCTGGCGGCGACAGCCACCCACAACCTGCCACCGCAGAAGGCCGGTGCCGGTGCGGGCGTGTACAACACCACGCGGCAGGTGGGTGCGGTGCTCGGCAGTGCGGCCATCGGTGCCCTCATCACCGCGCGCCTCTCGGCAGGCGGGTTGAGTGGCGGCAGTGAGGAATCAGCCACGCAGCAGCTGCCGGAGTTCGTTCGTGACCCGTTCAGTACTGCGATGTCCGAGTCGATGTGGCTACCTGCTGTCGTGCTGCTCGTGGGCTTCGTCGCCGCGGTGTTCTTCGCACGTCCGGGTGGGCAGGCTACTGCCGAAGCCGTCTCGGCTGGTACCGAAACGAATCCGGAAAGAGCACTGCAGGATTGAGGTAGTCGTCCGGGTCGAGGGCTTTCTTGAGCGTCCACATGGTGCTGATGTCCTCGGGTGACAACGTCAGGTCCAGGTAGTTGCGCTTGAGCGTGCCGACCCCGTGTTCGGAACTCACGTTTCCGTGGTGGCTGCGGACCACCTCGAGGATCGCGGGGTAGATCTCCGCGTCGTCGGGGCAGCGCAACACGTTGAAGTGGATGTTCCCTTCCGCGATGTGACCGAACAGAACCGGAAGTGCGTCGGGGGCGAGCCGGCCGACGGTCGTCACCGCCTCGGCTGCGAAATCGGCCAACGTGTCGAGCGGTAGGGCCGCGTCGAACTTCACGGGCGGGCCGAACAGCCCGACCAGGTCGGCGAAGACCTCGCGAGCGGCCCACACCCGCTCACGGCCTGTCGCGTCCGTACCCACGGCCGGTTCGTCGCGGATATTGCAGCGCGACAACGCAGTTGCCAACTCTTCGGTGCGATCCTCGTTACCTGAGAACTCGACGAGGAGGTGCCACGGCAGGCCCGTCGGAACCGATGCTCCGAGATACTCGGCGGCGAGCCTCAGGCCACGACCGTCGATCAGTTCGAGGGCGTCCACGGCGCCGTACCGACGCAGAATCCGGCCGGCGTCGATCACGTCCTCGAGTCGATCGAAACCCGCCAGCGCACACACTCGACGAGAAGGAACCGGTCGCAGGGCAACGTCGACGGCGGTGACGATCCCGAGGGTTCCCTCGCTGCCTGCCCACAGGGACAGCAGGTCGTAGCCGGTGTTGTCCGAGGGGACTCGGGGTGTGCGCCGCACGATGGAACTGTCGGGGAGTACCACCTCCAGCCCGGTCACCTGGGCGGACATGTTGCCGTAGCGGACCGTGTGCAGTCCGCCGGCATTGGTTGCGACCATCCCACCCACGGTGGCCGAGTCCCTCGACGCGATGTCGACACCGAAAAGCAGCCCCGCGTCCGCTGCGGTCTGGTGCAGACGAGCCAGGGTGACGCCCGCACCCACCGTGACGCGCATTTCGTCGTGGTTCACGGCGCCGACGTCGACGAGTCTTTCCGTGGACAGCAGAACGTCGTCGTTCTCGGGCACCGTGCCGGCGACGAGGCCGGTGCGACCGCCCTGCACGGTGACCTTTGCCCCGTGTTCTCGGCAGGCGGCGAGCACCGCGGCAACCTGAGCCGTGTTCGCGGGACGAACGAGAGCGACGGCTCGGCCGCTGTGGCGGCCGGTGTGATCGGTGGTGCGCGGGCCGACTATCGCCTGATCGGTGGTGACGTACCTGCCGCCCACCACCGCGGCGAGGGCCTCTTCCAGGACAGTCGTCGTGTGCTCCTCGGTCACCCCATGATCGTAGGCCCGGGACCTGTGGCACTCTGTCGTCATGACCGAGTCTTCGAAGACGGATCAGCCCACGCGACTGGAACGAGTGACGACCGATGGGGGCGCAGAAGTTGCCATCCTGACGTTCGCGCACGGACCCCTCAACCTTTTCGACCAGGACATGTTCGATTCGGTACGGGCACGTGTGGCGGAACTGACCGACCACCCACCGCGCGCGGTGCTGCTGCGATCAGAAGGCAAGGTGGTCTCGGGCGGCGTCGACGTCAAGGTCTTCTCGGGTCTCGACGCCGAGCAGGGTGCCGAACTGTGGCAGGAACTGTTCGCGACGGTGTGTCATCCGCTCGAGGCGTTGCCGTGCCCCGTCGTGTACGCGGCGCACGGACTGACACTCACGGCTGCCTTCGAGATCGCACTCGCCTGCGACATCATCCTCGCCGGTCCCAGGGCCAAGTTCGGTCTCGTCGAGACGGTCGTCGGGCTGACCCCGTCGATGGGTGGGCCGCAGCGTCTCGCCGAGCGCGCCGGCTCGGGGCGTGCACGGGAACTGGTGATGACCGGCGATCTGTACGACGTGGAAACGATGCATGCCTGGGGCGTCGTCAATGCGGTGCACGAGGACGTCGACGAGGCGGCCCGAGCCCTCGCTGCCCGTTTGGCGGATGGTCCGACGCGAGCGCACGCCGCCACCAAGCAGATCGTCGAGGCCTGGCGGTCCGGCGGAATCGCGCACGCCGACTCCGTGACACCGACGGTCTCGGGTGACCTGTTCGAAACGGAGGACTTGATCGGCGCGGTCCGGAGCTTCCTCGACGTGGGACCGGGCAAGGCCACCTACTCGGGTAGATGAGCCGTACGCCGCACGTTGCGAGACGAAATGTGACCTACGCCATATAGTCGTCTGTACTGATCGCGAGAGCGGAGGTGCGGATGTCGTCATCGTTTGTGGAGTATCCGAGTAGTCGGCGGTTTCTCCGCGACGACAGGATGGTGCGAGGGCGCGACGGGTTACTGCGGTACGGCGGGCTCGAACCGTCCTTGTCGGAGCTTCTGGACATCGCCGTTCACCGATTCTCGGATCGGACGGCTGTGGAGGAATTGGGCGGTGAGTCGCTCACCTACGCCAAATTGTGGCAGTCCGCCGCACACGTCGCGGGCGGCCTCAAGGCTCACGGAGTCGAGATCGGGGACCGGGTGGCGGTCTGTCAGCCGGTGGGTGCGCGCTGGGTGGAGGCTTTCCTCGGGATAGTTCTGGCGGGCGCCGTGCCGGTCACGGTCGATCCGGCCTGGGGAGCAGACCGGGTCCACCTCGTCGAGGACGACAGCGGCGCGATGATGACACTGGCGTCGGAGCTGCCCGAGGGCATCGCTTTCATCGACGACGGCGCGGCTCTCGAGGAGATGGCGCTGCTCGCCTATACCTTCGACAGTGGGCATGCCACCGGCGTCGAGCTCAGCAACGAGAATCTTCTGTCGAGCATCGAGTCGATCGTCCACCTCAGGGCTTTCGGTGATGCCGGGATTCGCAACCTCGTGGTCGATCCGGACCTGCAGACCGTGGCGTCCGCAGTGGAGGTGTTGTCGACGCTGGCGGTCGGCGGCACGGTCGTTCTCACCACGAGCACCGAGGTGGAGGCGTGGTGGTCGAGCGCTGCCGACGTTCTCACGGCGACGCCGGCGACGTTGCTGGCCGCGCTCGAGACACACGACGTCACAGATTTCGGACGTCGCACCGTGCGGTGGATCGATTACAGCGGGGACGGGTTCGGTATGCGGGATGCGGCCGCGCTCCGAGAAGCGTTTCCCGGCGCAAAGCACTTCGCGAGTTGGGGACTCACCGAAACTTGCGGGGTGGGCTTCGTGCTGCCGGACGGGTGCGGAGTCGGTGACGTCGGCACCGTAGGAATTGCATACGGCGGAATGGAAGTGGCACTGTTTGGACCGGACGCCGAGCGTGGTCTCGGCGAACTTCTCTGCCGCGGTCCGGGTGTGGCGCGTGGCTATTGGAACCGGCCGCAGGAGACCGCGGACAGCTTCACCGGTGGCTGGTTTCACACGGGCGATTCCGCGTCGGTCGACGACGAAGGATTCGTGCGGATCACGTCCCGAAAGGCAGTTGCATGAGTCGTCCGGTCGCCGAGTTGCACATGCACATCGAAGGGTCTCTCGAACCGGAGCTGATCTTCGAGCTCGCCGATCGGAATCGAATCGATCTGCCGTACAAGGACATGGACGACCTGCGCTCACGCTACGAGTTCACCGACCTGCAGTCGTTCCTCGATCTGTACTTCACCAACATGCGGGTGCTGCGCACGGAGCAGGACTTCGCCGATCTCACCCGCGCCTACTTCGAGCGGGCAGCCGGAGCCGGCGTCGCGCACGCGGAGGTCTTCTGCAACCCACAGGCCCACATGGCACGGGGTGTTGCGTTGGAAACCGTCGTGGACGGGATGGCGGATGCGGTCGCGTCCAGCGAACGAGATTTCGGCCTCAGTACGAGTGTCATCGCCGCAGTGTTGCGGGACAGGCCGGTCGGCGAGGCCGCGGACATGCTCGGTGACCTTCTCGCCATGCGGGCGCCGATCGTCGGGATCGGACTCGACTCGGCGGAAGTCGGCAATCCGCCGTCGCTGTTCGAGGACGTGTTTGCGCGTGCTCGTGCCGAGGGTCTGCACGTGGTGGCCCACGCGGGCGAGGAGGGGCCGCCCGAATACGTCTGGCAGGCACTGGATCTGCTCGGGGCCGAGCGCATCGACCACGGTGTGCGCGCCCTCGAGGATCCGGAGTTGGTTCGGCGCCTCGTGGACGAGGAGATTCCGCTCACGGTGTGCCCGTTGTCGAACGTCCGATTGCGGGTGTTCGACTCCATCGAGGACCATCCTCTGCGCCGCATGATGGACGAGGGGCTCGTCGTCACCGTGAACTCCGACGACCCTGCCTATTTCGGCGGCTACGTGGACGACAACTTCGAGGCTCTTCGCGGTGGCATCGACCTGACGGACGACGAGCGGGATCTGCTGGCCCGCAACTCGATCCGTGCTGCCTTCGCGAGCGATGCGCGGAAGGCGGAACTGCTCGCCGAGTTCTGATACCGGCGCCACGGCCTGCCGACTCGAACTCGGTTGCGTCAGTTACCGGCCCAGGACCTGCTGCAGGTATGGGTTGTCGAACATCCGATCCGGGTCGTATTTGTCGCGGACGGCCAGGAAGTCGTCGAAATGGCGATAGGTGGAACGGAGATCGTCGGCGGTACGGCTGTGCATCTTGCCCCAGTGCGGACGTCCGTCGACGGCACGGGCAATCTGCTCGACCGCATCGAAGTAGGTTTCGTGTTCACGTCGGTGGTACTGGTGCACGGCGATGTATGCGGTTTCGCGGCCGTGGGCGGTGGACAGCCAGACGTCGTCGGCGGCGGCGAAGCGGACCTCGACGGGAAACGCCACCGTGAATCCGGAGCGATTCACCCAGTTGTCGATCTCGGTGAGGGTCGCTTCCAACGCGTCTGCGGGTATCGCATACTCCATCTCACGGAATCGGACACGCCGTGCGGAGGCGAACACGCGGTAGCTGCGGTCGGTGAATTCGCGACGACCGAGCGCGCGAGAGGTGAGTCGGTTGATCCGCGGAATCGCCGATGGCACGAGTGTGGAGATTCGGTTGACGCCCTCGAAGACGGCGTTGCTCAGAATTTCGTCCTCGACGTATGCACGCACGGGGTGCACGGGGGTGTTCGGTGTGTTGCGCGGCCGTCGCGTGTTGCGTTTCGTCTGAGTCCGGCGGGTGTGTGGAAACCAGTAGAACTCGAAGTGGTCGACGAGTTCTCGGTCGCGTTGGAGTTGCGCGAGGGTGTCGTCGAGCGATTCCGGTGCTTCGACGGCGGTCAGCGAGAAGAGCGGAACGCAGTGGAGGGTGATCTTCGAGAGGATTCCGATGGCACCCAGGCCCAGACGGGCGGCCTCGAACAGCTCGGCGTTCTCCGTGGGGGAGCAGTCGGCAACCGAACCGTCGGAAAGGACGATCTGAAGACCGACGACCTGCGTTGCGAGTCCACCGAACCCGGCACCCGTGCCGTGCGTTCCGGTGGAGATTGCGCCCGCGATGGACTGAGCGTCGATGTCGCCGAGATTGGTCATCGCGAAACCGCGGTACCACAGCATCTCGTTGAGGTCGTGGAGACGAGTGCCCGCCAGGACGGTGACGTGGGCGCCGTCGGCGATCAAGTTCAGGGTTTCGATGCCGGTCAGGGCGTCGAGGTTGATCAGTACACCGTCCGTGACTGCGACGCCGGTGAACGAATGCCCTGCACCCACGGCCTTCACGTGTAGTCCGCGGCGCGCCGCATCCTGCACGATCTTCCGAAGTTCGGACACCGATTGCGGAGTCTCGAATCGATGCGGATGGGCAGATTGTGTGCCTGCCCAGTTGCGCCACGTGTCCAGTGCCATGCGAACAATAATGAACTTGGACGACCGTCCAGGCAAATATCCCCGGTGGGACGCCGACGTCGATCTACGATCGACACATGCTGAACAGGCTTCCTGCAGACGAACGTCGGGCTCAGTTGATCGAGTCCGCGCTCGCGATTGCAGAACAACGGGGCGTTGCGTCCGTGACGGTGCGCGCGGTCGCAGAGGAAGCGGGCGTATCTCTCGGCGTCGTGCACTATTGCTTCGAAAGCAAGGAGGCGCTGCTCGCCGCAATGGGGCAGGCGCTCGTCCTGCAGTTGAGCGAGTCCTTGCGGGTGGCGTTCGGGCAGGTGCGTCATGCGCCGCAGCTCGTGGGCGTGACTGGGCTCCGCGAACTGCTGCACATCGGTCTCAGTGCGATGTGGCCCATTCTCGAGGAAACGCCGGATCGTCAGTTGTTGACGTACGAGATCACCGCGTTGTCGCTGCGTCACCGAGCAGGGGGAGCGCAGCACGCGGGCGAGATCGCCAACGAGCAGTATCGAATCATGGACGACGAAGCGGCGGGCTTCTTCGAGGAATGTGCACGCATGGCGAAAGTGCGGTGGTTGGAGCCGGTCGAGTCGGTGTCACGGTTTGCGTTGGCCGTACTGGACGGCCTCGTGCTTCGGTGGCTGGTCGATCGGGACGGTGAGGCCATGATTGCCGCACTGGACGATCTGGTGCGGGTGGTCGCGGACAAGGCGACTGAAGCGTAAGGCTGTTCCGGCTCGAATCTGGACATTCGTCCAGTTGGGTGATTGACTGGTCTGGATCAGCGACGATTGGAATCACGTGAGCCCGACACTTGACCGCCTGGCCGCCGCGACCGACACGTTCGATCCGCCTCTGGCGGCTCTGGATCTGACCACGCTGCGGGCCAACGCTGCCGACTTGGTGCGGCGCGCCGACGGAACCCCTGTGCGAATCGCGAGCAAGTCCGTGCGCTGCCGGGCGGTACTCGAGATCGCCCTCGGAGAAGGTCTCACCGAGGCGAACGGGTTCCACGGGATCATGGCGTACTCGCTGCGCGAGGCGATCTGGTTGGTGCGATCGGGTGCCCGTGATGTCCTGATGGGCTATCCCACGACGGACCGTGCGGCACTGGCCGAATTGGCCGGCGACCGCTCACTGCGCGACCGAATCACGCTGATGATCGACTCGCCCACCCATCTCGACGTGATCCGCGCAGCCGCCGACGCCCCGGGTGTGCGCGTGTGTATCGACGTGGATTCTTCGTTGCGGGTGGGGCCGATCCACATCGGAGTGCGGCGCTCTCCTCTTCGTGATCCCGCCGAGGTCGCGGCGCTGGCAAAGAAGGCGTCCGCGGAGAACTTCGTTGTTGCCGGAGTGATGTTCTACGAGGCGCAGATCGCCGGCCTTCCCGACACGCACCGTCCTGTTGAATGGATGAAACGCGCGTCTGCGAAGGAATTATCCACGCGCCGTGGCACTGTCGTGAACGCAGTGCAGGAGGTCGTCGGTGAACTGGAGATCGTCAACAGCGGTGGGACCGGCTCCCTCGAAGTGAGTTCCGCGGATCCCACCGTCACCGAGGTGACTGCCGGATCGGGCCTCTACACGCCGACGCTGTTCGACCGCTACCGCTCGTTTGCGCCGAGTCCTGCGCTGTTCTTCGCCCTGCCCGCGGTTCGGAAACCGACACCCGAGATCGCCACCCTGTTCGGTGGCGGCTACATCGCCTCCGGTCCTGTCGGGAAGTCGCGGGTTCCTTCGCCGACGTGGCCACGCGGACTGAAGGTGACCCGGAACGAAGGCGCCGGAGAAGTTCAGACCCCGGTAACGGGAAGACCCGCAGTCGACCTCGCGATAGGCGACCGTGTGTGGTTCCGCCACGCCAAAGCGGGAGAGTTGTGCGAACGCTTCAACATCGTGCACTTGGTCGACTCCGACGGAACGCACTCGACCGTCCCTACATACCGCGGCGAAGGCCTCAACTTCGGCTGACCGTCGATGTCAGTCGCATGAAGGCTCCGAGCTCCATCAAACCCTCGGGTGTGCTCGGTACGTACTGGGTCAGCGCCGTCGACCGGATCACGAACGCTGCCCACTTCGCACGGGACACCGCGACGTTGAGTCGATTCCTCGACAGCAAAAACGACATTCCCCGGGGGACGTCCTCGATGGCCGATGCGGTCATGGACACGATGACGACGGGTGCTTCTCGTCCTTGGAACTTGTCGACCGTGCCCACTTCCACCCCGGCGAGGCCCGCAGCGGCCAGGCGTCGCTCGATCAGGGCGACCTGAGCGTTGTACGGGGCGACCACGAGAACGTCCTCGACGCCCATCGGGTGATCGACGACCTTCTCATGAGGGTCCGACCACCGCAGCCCGAGCAGCTTCGCGATCGTTGTCGTGATCTCGTCGGCCTCCTCGGGGGATTGGGTCGAATTGCCCCGGTGTTCCACGAAGACCGTGTGGACACCGGGCGGCGTACCCGCGAGCGACCGTGCCCCGGAAACCGATTCCTGCGTATGCAGCCGGCCGTCGTAGGACAGCGCGGACACGGGTGCACACAGATCGGGATGCATCCGCCAGGTGCGTTCGAGAAAGTATCCGCGTTCGGGAGGCAATGCGCCGTGCCCCGCTGCCAACCACCCGAGCGCGGACTCGTCGACCGGTTCGGGGTGTGTGCCCTGGCTGACCTGTGGCAATTGTTGCGGGTCCCCGAGCAGAAGGAGATTGCGCGCGGATCCGCTCACTGCAACGGTGTTGGCCAACGCGAACTGGCCTGCCTCGTCGATGACGAGGAGATCGAGACAGCCCGGGGGCACCCGATCGGTATTGGCGAAATCCCATGCGGTGCCACCGATGACGCAACCGGTTCCGGCCGACCGGTCGAGGAACCCGGGATAGTCC
Organism: Rhodococcus sp. NPDC058521; assembly: GCF_042719695.1. Taxonomy (NCBI): domain Bacteria; kingdom Bacillati; phylum Actinomycetota; class Actinomycetes; order Mycobacteriales; family Nocardiaceae; genus Rhodococcus; species Rhodococcus sp. NPDC058521. The sequence goes on along the minus strand of NZ_JBHXNL010000005.1, from coordinate 122,854 downwards.
TTGGCGTCGAGTTCGGTCCACGGAGTGGTCCGCCCGCGCCCGTCCTTCTTCGCAACCAGGTCCTTGGACACTCCGGCCTTGACGACGGCTCCCAACATGTTCTCGATGACCGAATGAGACTGCGCGACCACACCGATTCGCCAACCGTGGTTCTCCACGAGAGCCTTCACCACTCGCGCGCCGGTGAAAGTCTTGCCGGTGCCGGGCGGGCCCTGGACGGCCACGTACGAGTTGTCGAGATCGAGGAGCGCCGCGGTGATGGCCGACGCATAGTCGTTCCCGTCCGGACGCGGCAGGGCCTCGCCGCTCGTGGTTCGCGGGTCGATCCGGCGCAGGATGTCGATGGCCGCGGTGCGGGGGAGCGCGGGTAGTGCGTCCGAAGCCTGCCTCGCAGCTTCGAGAATCGAGGACTCGATTCGATCGGTGGTGATCGGTGGACCTGGTGCGATAGCGATGGGGAAGTCCAGGTATTCGTCGCCGTCCAACAGTTCCTCGATCTGCACGACGTCACGGCGCATTTCGTCCTTACCGACGTCGATGACGGTGGCTCTGCAACATCCTCGCAGATGAGAGTGTTCTCCCGACACCGCGTCGGGTGCTGGTGTGCCGTACAAGCTGAATACCGTGGTGCCCTTGCCGACCGTGCTTCCGGTTCCGAAACGCCCGACCAAGGTCGAATGCCGACGCTGCTTCTTCTGCCTCGATGTGCTCTTGTGCCAGTCCTTGTCGACCCTCGCGGCGGCGACCTGAAGAACGTCACGAATGTCGGACAGGTCCGCGGATGCGTCCAAGCGGTCGAAGTGCGCCCACCAGAAGGGCTTTCGCTCGCGCTTGTGGTAGCCGACCGCAGCGGCCACCAGAGCGGCAGCGCGCCCGTCATCGCTGGATCTGCCGCTCTCCATGGCGAACTCGCGAAGAGCTACTTCGGTCGAAGACGGTGGGTCGACAACTGCGAGTGATTCCTGACCGGCCGACCGCGGTGTCACCGCGTGTTCCTCGGCACGGGCGAGTAGCCAGTCACGGAGCAGGAGAGTCGATTCGCAGTCGTATTCGTTGTAGTCGGCGATACCTTGGAGCAAAGCTGCTGCTTCCTCCGACCTGCCGCTGTCACGCAGTTCGCAATAGTCCGCGTACGCGACGACGGAGGCCGCAGCATTGGTGACGTCGCCGTCGCGCCGGTGATCGCCCATGTAGAGCGGTTCGAGTTTCTTGATGCTGTACGACCGTTCGCCGATGCGCAGGGCGCCTCGGACCACCGGGTAGAGATCGACGAGGACGTTGTCGCGCAGCAGATTGTCGACGATGTCTTCACCGACACCGTGCCTTCCGGCCAGGCGGAGGAGCGCGGACTTCTCGTACGCCGCGTAGTGGTAGACGTGCATGTCCGGATACCGGCGGCGGCGTTCGGTGACGTAATCGAGGAAGGCGACGAGTGCCGTACGCTCCTGATCGCGGTCGTGCGCCCAGAACGGCTTGAACACGAACCGGTCTGCGGTGCCTTCGACCACCCCGAACAAGTACTCGAGACCCCAGTCGGCGTCGCCGTCCTCCGTCCACAGGGGGTCGCCTTCGAAGTCGAAGAAGATGTCGCCCGGGTCGGGCGCGGGAATCGCCGACAGCGCCTCGGGACTCTGGACCTGGAACTCGGGATTGCCTGATCGTTCCTGTTGCAGCTGGATCGTTGCCTGCTCGCGGAGGCCGATGAGAGTGCGGTCGTGAACGCCCTCGATCTTGCCCGTGTGGGCGGCCAACTGGTCGATGGTCGTGATGCCGCCGGCGACGAGGCGCGACCGTTGGAGCGTCCGCATTCCGGCCACCAGGAGGAGATCACGGTGGGCCTCCACTTCGGGCGCGCACGTGTCGCAACGACCGCACGCCGTGTACCGCGGATCACCCCACGCTGCGGACCCTTCTTCGCTCTGGTGGGTGTCCAGTATGTGTTCGAGTGCGGCTCGCCGCGCTGCGAGAACGGGGGCGATGTCGCCGAGGGAGTGGCTGGTGGCCGTACCGTCGCCGAGCAGGAGATGAACCTCGGGTGAGGTGGGAACTCCGTGTGCGGCGAGAGCCGTGGCGTATGCGGCCAACTGGAGGAGTGCGGGCACTCGGGCGTGCCTCGACAGCTTGGTGTCGTACACCGCGACGGAGTCCTTCTCGCGGACGAGGAAGTCGCAGAAGCCGAGGAATCGGCCGTCGAAGAACGTGCCCTGGTAGACCGCATCGGCGCCACCACGCAATGCGTTCACAGTGGCGGCGTCTGCCTCGAGCAGTCCCTGTCGATCGTGCTTCGGCCGTTCCATTTCGACCACACCGTCGCCGAAGCGCGCCTTCAGTGAATCGAGATGCCTGCGCTCGTGAGCACTGCCCAACCCGGACGTTCGGGTGAGCATCGGATCGTCCTCGACCCGGGGAGCCTCGATCCGCCCGAGTGCCGCATCCAGCCGACGCAGCAGGCCGAACTCGCATGCCGCGGCCGCAGTGAGGTCCGCGGCGCTGTAGACGATCGAGTCGTCGAGTAGGAACATGCGGTGATTCTGCCACCGCCCACCGACGATGTTTCGTCGGTGGGCGGTGGCAGGTCGTCAGGAGTAGATCGCCTCGATCTCGGCGCCGTGCTCCTTGTGAATGACATTTCGCTTGAGCTTCATCGTCGGTGTCAGTTCACCTGTCTCCTGGGTGAAGTCGACGGTGAGAATCCGATACTTCTTGATCTGCTCCGCGCTGGAAACCTTCTTGTTTCCGTCGCTGACAGCAGCGTCGATCTCCGCGACGAGGTCGGGGTTCTTGACGAGATCGGCGATCGGACTGTCGGCCGGAACATTGTTGCGTTCCTTCCAGCCCGGCAACGTCTCCTCGTCGAGGGTGATGAGTGCGCCGATGAACGGTTTCGCGTCTCCGACGACAAGGCACTGGCTGACCAGGGGATGGGCGCGGATGGCGTCTTCGATGACGGCGGGCGCCACGTTCTTGCCGCCGGCCGTCACGATGATCTCCTTCTTGCGGCCGGTGATGGAGACGAAGCCCTCTTCGTCGATGGCGCCGAGGTCGCCGGTGTGGAACCAGCCGTCACGGATCGAATCGGCGGTGGCCTGCTCGTTGTGCCAGTAGCCGCCGAACACCACGGGTCCCTTGACGAGGAGTTCACCGTCCTCGCCGATCTTCGCCGAGTGTCCGTTGATGGGTTTGCCCACCGTGCCGATCTTCTGCTGGGTCGTGGTGTTCACGGAGACCGCAGCGCTGGTCTCGGTGAGGCCGTAGCCCTCGTAGACGGGGATCCCGACGCCGCGGAAGAAGTGTCCGAGACGGCTGCCGAGTGCAGCGCCGCCGGAGACGGCACGGTCGCATTCGCCGCCGAGTGCGGCGCGGAGCTTCGAGTACACCAGCTTGTCGAACACCGCGTGCTTGAGCTTGAGTCCGAACCCGGGGCCGCCCGCGTCCTGGGCCTCGCTCCACGCGATCGCGGTGGCGGAGGCCTTCTCGAAGATGTTGCCCTTGCCGCCGTCGTACGCCTTCTGCTTCGCGGAGTTGTACACCTTCTCGAACACGCGCGGCACGGACAGGATGAAGTTGGGCTTGAACTCGGCGAACTGGTCGAGCAGTGTCGTCAGGTCCGAGGTGTGCGCGACGGTGACCTTGGCATCGAAGGCAACGAAGGAGATGGCCCGCGCGAACACGTGCGCGAGCGGAAGGAACATCAGGGTTCGTCGGCCCGCGTACATCGCGTCGCTCATGGCCAGTTTCACCGCGGCCGACTCGGCGTAGAAGTTCGAGTGCGTCAGTTGCACACCCTTGGGGCGTCCGGTCGTGCCGGATGTGTAGATGAGTGTTGCCGCCGACGCCGCACGGACCTGGTGACGTCGTTCGTGCAGCTGCTCGTCCGTGACGGAGGCCCCGCGACTGGTGAGCTCCTCGATGGCGCCGGACTCGATCTGCAGAACTTCACGGAGGGCCTCGGCGTTGTCGGTGACAGTCTGCAGAGCGTCGGCATGCGCCTGCTTCTCGAGGACGAGAATCGACGTGGCCGAGTCCTCGAGAATCCACTGCGCCTGGTCGGGGGAGGACGTCTCGTAGATCGCGACCGTGCAGCCGCCTGCTGTCCAGATCGCGTAGTCGAGGACGACCCATTCGTACCGGGTGGCCGAGAGGATCGCGACTCGGTCACCGAGTTCGACGCCGGAGGCGATGAGCCCCTTGGCGACGGCGGCGACCTGGTCTGCGAACTCCTTGGCGGTGACGTTCACCCATGTCGAACCCTGTGAACGCTGAAACGGAACGAAGTTCGGGTCTTCGCTCGCGTGCCGAAACACGGTGTCCGCCATGGAGGCGTCCTCCGGAATCGAGAACGACTGCGGTACCGAGAATTCACGCACTGTAACCCCATCCTCTGAAACTGTCGACGGATGTGCATTCGATCACATCCGGAGCGTTTCCGCATCACCATCGCTGTCCGATTTGGGTGATTTCTGGGGCGACCTGGGGAAATGGTGTCGAGGGCAGTGAAGCGGCACGACCACGGACGGCAGGGCGCCGTGTCAGCTCGCGAGGGTCTGCACCGCCTGCCGCGGCAGGCCGATCCCGGCGAGGGTCAGAAAGCGCGACCAGGTGTCGTCTTCCTCGGCGCCGCAGACCTCCACCCAGGCGTCGTGCAAGTTCTCGAGGGCGGCCTGGTCACGGGCCGCATCGAACAGGTCCGAAATGCTGTCGATGCGCCGGTCGTAGAGAAGAGCGGCGGCCTGCTGAATGTGGCGGGCCTCGATGGGTGCGCCGGTAGCCGAATAGCGTCTCTTGTAGCTGGCGACCTTGCCGGCCCACTGGTCGGAACTGCCCGCCTCCTCGAAGGTCCGGAGCAGGGCGCGTGCGCCGTCGGTCAGCGGCTCCGCGTACGGGGCGAGGTCCGACTCACGTGCGCGCCGGTAGGCGAGGTACCTGTCCACGACACTTACCTCGTCGCGACCGTGATGCGACTGAACCGATTCGATGATGCACAGTGCCAGACTGCGCCGGTAGTCGCCGTCGAGTGCTTCCGGTCTTTCCAGTGAGGTGGTCACGGGATCCTCCAAGTGGGCAGTACTTCGTGCTCTGGGGGATGTATCGGTCGCGCCCTGCGAAACGTTGCAATTCGGCTACAGAAAACTCCGGACCTCGTCGTCGGTCAGTTGATGGAAGTCGACGTAGGCGGCGCCCACTCCGCCGAGATCTGCGGCTACCCAGGGACATACCACCTCGTCCGCGAGGACCTCGATTCGTCGTATCGCCTCAGGGCACGCGACGGGTACCGCCACGACGACCTCGGACGCGCCCATCGAGCGAACCGAATGACAGGCGACCGCCACCGTCGCGCCCGTAGCCATGCCGTCGTCGACGACCAGGGCTGTTCGTCGGTGAAGATCGATACGTGCGCGGCCCCCGCGCAGGACCCGGGCCCGTCGTTCGAGTTCCCGTCGCTCCCGAGTGACGACACCCCGCATCGTCAGCGGAGAGACGCGAGCACCCCGCACGACGTCCTCGTTGACGACCCGGGTGCCACCTTCGCCGATCGCGCCCATCGCCAGTTCGGGCTGCCATGGCAGTCCGAGCTTGCGGACCAGAACGATGTCGAGCGGCGCACCGAGCTCGGCCGCGACGGCGTGGCCCACCGGAACGCCACCTCTCGGAAGGCCCAGCACCACTGTCGTCGGGCTGCGCAGACCGGCGAGCGAGTCACACAGTGCGCGACCCGCCGCAGTGCGGTCGGCGTACGGCATCGACGGTCTCCGAAAACTTCGAAACGTCCTCGATGTCGACGCTACCCGTGATCGGTGATCCCGAACCTTCTCAGTTCGAGCGCGGGATTGACCTCACGCACCGAACGGACCCGCTCCTGCGACAGTTCGGCGGTCGCGACGCCCACCGATTCGCCGAGCGAAGCGCACACCACACCCATGGGATCGACGACCATGCTGTTGCCCGCTCCGCCTCGCCCGCACTGGTCCGCTGCGGCCACGTACACGGTGTTCTCGATAGCGCGGGCGCGTACGAGCGTGGTCCAGTGGTCTTCTTTGAGCGGGCCGGGGATCCACTGTGCCGGGAGAGCCACCACGTTCGCCCCGGCGTCGACGATCCGCCTGGTGGTTTCCGGGAACCGGACGTCGTAGCAGGTCTGCATGCCGAAGGTCAGGCCATCCACGGTGAACGTCTCGGGCGCCTCGATCGGCCCGGGCCGGATCACGTCGGACTCGCGGAAGCCGAACGCGTCGTAGAGGTGCAGCTTGCGATACACCGCCACCAGATCGTCGTTGGGTGAGAGGGCGACGAGAGTGTTGGAGATGCGATTGTCCGTCGACAGTCGTTCCGCGACACCTGCGACGAGGTGAATGTTCAGGTCTGCGGCGATCTCGGCCAGGCCGGTGACGAACTCGCCGTCGAGTGGCTCGGCAGCTGCGACGATCCTCTCGTCGACAGCGGGCGCGGTGAACATCGAGTATTCCGGCGTGACGACGACGCGAGCACCTCGGCCGGCGGCCTGTTGTGCCAGCGTACGAACCGTGCGTAGGTTCACGCGCTTGTCCTGACCCGGACCGAACTGAGCGACCGCCACCTCCACCATGCCCCCTACGCTAGGCGACTCGAAGGGGGCCGGCACCCGAGGCCGGTACAGGGCCCATTCGAATTCGCATCCGCTAGTGCGGCGCGCCTGAAGTGCTTGGACGGTATTGGTTGGTTGAATGGTGTATGCGAGCAGCGCCGTTGATCATGCCCGACAGTGACCGTGCCGAGTTGGAACGATGGGTTCGTTCGTCGACGATGAAGGCGGGCCTGGTGCAGCGCGCGCGGATCGTGTTGCTGGTCGCCGATGGTGTGGCGCACACCGAGATAGCGCGGCGGTTGTCGATCTCGCGGCAGACCGTGATCAACTGGCGATCGCGTTACGAGTCCGGTGGTGTGGACGGTTTGCACGATGAGGACCGCTCGGGTCGCCCACGGGTGTTGGACCGGGACAAGGTGATCACCACGACGTTGGCGCCTCCACCGAAGAAATACGGTGTCACACATTGGAGTTCACGCCTGTTGGCGAATCATTTGGGCATCGGGTACGGCACGGTGGCCAGGGTATGGCGGGAGCACGGTGTGCAGCCCTGGCGAGCCGAGACCTTCAAGTTCTCCACCGATCCCGAATTGGTCGGCAAGGTCACCGACATCGTCGGTTTGTACCTGGACCCGCCGGAGAACGCGATCGTGTTGTGTGTGGACGAGAAGTCGCAGATCCAGGCACTCGACCGCACGGCACCGACGCTGCCGATGCAGATCGGAATTCCCGAGCGTCAGACGCACGATTACGTCCGCAACGGCACCACCACACTGTTCGTCGCCCTGGACATCGCGACCGGGAAGGTGACCGGGATCTGTCGGCCCCGGCATCGGCACCAGGAGTTTCTGGTGTTCCTCAAACATGTTGCCCGCGCCTACCCGGACCGGGAACTGCATCTGGTGATGGACAACTACGCCACCCACAAGAAGCAGGAGGTCCGCGATTGGCTCGCCGCGAACCCTCGTATCCACATCCACTTCACACCCACGTCGGCGTCGTGGATGAATCTGGTCGAAGTGTGGTTCGGTATTATCGAACGCCAAGCCATCCACCGGGGCACCTTCCGCAACGTCCGCGACCTCACCACCAAGATTCGCGCATTCATCAACGGCTGGAACCCACGCGCACAACCGTTCGTGTGGACCAAGACGGCCGATCAGATCCTCAACAAAGCCAACCGCCCAAAAACTTCAAACGCGGGGCACTAGCAGGCGTTCATTTCTTCCGGTGTGGAAGCGCTGCCGACGCAGTCGGAATATTCGTTCCAATTGTTTCCGACCTCGTCGAGATCGTCACCGAGTTGGTCGATTGCAGTGAAGAACATGACGATACCGATAATTCCGAAAACGATCGCCGCAAGGGAAGTGATGATTCCCGCCCACGTCGTCTTCGTGTTCGTCGCCTTTCCGCGCTTCAACCGTCCCAGGGCCGAAAGCCCGAGGATCGAACCGATCGAGCCCAGGGCGAAACCTATGAACCCGGTGATCGGCATGAGGCAGAAGAGCAGGCCGACGATGCCGAGCGAGATGGAGGCAATTCCCAGCCCGTTGCGGGGCTCGGGCGGTGCCTGCGTGTAGATGTATTGCGGTTGACTGTATTGCGGTTGACCGAAATCGCTGGTGCTCATGGCCGAATCTCCGTTGGTGAGGTGAGTGGAAATACGGAGAGTGCGGGCTGGGTTCGGAAAATGAATCGACGTCCCCCACTTCTGTGATCTCCCCGGATGAATGACGATATCGGCGGGTGCCGGATGTTCGATATCGACTATTCGAAGGACATTTCCGATGAGTCGTGTGCCCTTGACGACGCGGGCTGGTTCCCCGGTGTGTCACCGTTCGGCAAAGTGTCAGCTAAACTGCTGGTCAATGAGTGAGAACGAGCAAGACACCGAGCACCCCACCTTTGCCGACCTCGACATCGACGATCGGGTTCTGAAGGCACTGTCCGACGTGGGGTACGAGTCGCCCTCACCGATCCAGGCGGCCACCATCCCGCCGCTGCTCGCCGGCAAGGACGTGGTGGGCCTCGCACAGACCGGTACCGGCAAGACGGCTGCCTTCGCGGTGCCGATCCTTTCGCGGATCGACCTGTCGCAGAAGTCGCCGCAGGCGTTGGTGCTTGCTCCCACCCGCGAACTGGCTCTGCAGGTGTCCGAGGCATTCGGAAAGTACTCGGCGCACATTCCGGGGTTGCACGTGCTACCCATCTACGGCGGCCAGAGCTACGGCGTTCAGCTTTCCGGTCTGCGTCGCGGCGCTCATGTCGTGGTCGGAACTCCCGGTCGTGTGATCGACCATCTCGAGAAGGGCACGCTCGATCTGTCGCAGCTCGCGTATCTCGTCCTCGACGAGGCAGACGAGATGCTGAAGATGGGCTTCCAGGAAGACGTCGAACGCATCCTGTCCGACACCCCGGAGTACAAGCAGGTTGCTCTCTTCTCCGCCACGATGCCTGGCGCGATCCGGAAGATCTCGAAGCAATACCTGCACGACCCTGTCGAGATCACCGTCAAATCGAAGACCTCGACAGCCTCGAACATTTCGCAGAGATACGTTCAAGTGGCGCATCAGCGCAAGTTGGATGCCCTCACGCGCATTCTCGAGGTCGAGTCGTTCGAGGCGATGATCATCTTCGTCCGTACGAAGCAGGCGACCGAAGATCTGGCGGAACGATTGCGTGCACGCGGCTTCTCGGCAGCCGCCATCAACGGCGACATCGTGCAGGCGCAGCGTGAACGCACGATCGGTCAACTCAAGAGCGGTGCACTCGACATTCTCGTCGCAACCGACGTTGCCGCTCGTGGACTCGACGTCGACCGCATCTCGCACGTGCTCAACTACGACATCCCGCACGACACGGAGTCGTACGTTCACCGCATCGGCCGAACCGGTCGCGCCGGTCGCGCCGGTGAAGCACTGCTGTTCGTCGCACCGCGGGAACGTCACCTGCTCAAGGCGATCGAACGGGCAACCCGCCAGCCTTTGGCCGAGATGCAGCTGCCCAGCGTCGAGGACGTGAACGCACAGCGGGTCTCGAAGTTCGGTGACTCGATCACCGAGAGTCTCGCTTCGGACAATCTTGCGTTGTTCCGCAGGATGATCGAGGACTACGAACGCGAGCACGATGTGCCCCTCGCCGACATCGCAGCGGCACTCGCCGTGCAGTCGCGCGACGGCGAAGCATTTCTCATGGACCCGGAGCCGCCACCGCCGCCGCGCCGCGAGCCCCGCGAGCGTCCTGCCCGGCGTTTCGACGACGGTCCCCCGAAGCGTTCACGCGGCCCGGGAGACCAGGAGCTGGCTACGTATCGAATCGCGGTCGGCAAAAGGCATCGCGTTGTGCCCGGCGCCATCGTCGGAGCAATCGCGAACGAAGGCGGCTTGCGGCGCAGCGACTTCGGGCACATCAGCATTCGCCCGGATCACAGCCTCGTCGAGCTGCCGGCCGACCTGTCGCGCGAAACGCTCGAGGCGCTGCGCCGTACTCGAATCTCGGGCGTGCTCATCCAGTTGCAGCCCGATACCGGTCCGCCGGCCGGGAGGCCGGGACGCGGCGGTCGCGATGACCGCGCCGGTGGTCGCTTCAACCGCGACCGTGATCGGGACGCAAAGCGCAAGCCGCGCAGATAGTTTCGACTTTCGCGGTTTGAGCAGTCTGTCTCAGGCCGGGGGAGTGTCGGCGTCGAGGTCGTTCGATGCGGGGACCGGCTCTGCTGCAGCCTCGGCGGGTAGCGGGCCTTCTTCCGGAACGAAGAACGAGCCCACGGTGGGCAGGACGTGGCACACGGCTGTCGCATAGTTGACGGAGCCGAAGAGTGCGGCCACCACTGTTCCTGCGCCCGTGTGCACGGTTTTCGCCAAAGACGGGTAGCCGCCCTCGGTCGTTCCGTCCAGGGCGTTGATCCCACTTGCTCCGGTGGTGGTGTTGAGCCACACGACGCTCAGCCCGGAGGCGGTCACGACACCCGGGTACGCGGACAGCGCCTGGAAGCTGACCTCGTTGGCCGAGACTGCCGCGGAGGGCCCGGTGGTGGCCGAAGCCATCGTCATGGTGACCGGTGCCGTGGTGCCGCAGCCGATCGTGGGAGCCGTGTAGAAGAACGGCGTGTATTCGTCGGCAACGTCGGAGAGGGCGCTCGACGCGGTCAGGGCCTCGATAGCAATGCGGGCGGGCGCACTGTCCGCTTTCTCGCCGAGGTCGTCCAGTCCGGAGATGGCCGGTCCGGCCGCTGCCGGACCCGCGGTGGCCAGAGTCATTGCGATGCCGACGGTTGCGGCAGCGAGCGCGCGCCGAGTCCAACCCTGAACGTCCACCTGTGTTACTCCTCGTTGCCCCGTCACGGGCACGTCCGACCTGCGAGCGAATCCCCGATTGATCGCCCGCGCGGAGAACTTACCCCAGAGTCAGCAGAAAAGTGAGGGGTGGCGTCCGGACTGTGGGAGCGTGTCGATGTTCACCTTGTGCCACCTGCCGAGTCAGCACGGCAGGCACCTGGGCGAAGCGCCGCCGTCGAGCGCCTACCAGGGCATACTGGGCGAACTGGACGAACCCGGTAAGGGTATCGACGCGATTAGGATGGCGCCGTGCGGACACTGACGGCCGATGACCTCGGTCTACTTCTCGCGTAAAGCGGTCCGCAGGCACCGGATGGCAGCGATCTCGTTCGTCGTCCTGACGTTCGTCGGCGAACTGTCGACCGTGGTCGCGTTGATGTTGACGTGGGTGGCGTTGTGGAGTCCGGCGGCCTGGGATCGGATCGACGATCTGCTCGTTTTCGTACCCGGAACACTCTCGATTCTGTGCGCGGTCCTGCTCACCGTCGAATCGGTGGGGTCACGGATAGTGCACATTCTCCGTGCCGAACGGAAGGACGCGTTGGTCGCCGTCCGGAAACGAACAGGCGAGGCCAACGGCCACCCCGGCACCTCTCAACCGAGCGACGGTGCGTAACTCTGGTTCGCATCGCGGCCACGTCCGGTGTCGAACTGGGTCCGGTACAGCTGTTCGTAGCGACCTTTTCGCTCGAGGAGCTGATCGTGCGTTCCGCGTTCGACGATTCGTCCGTCCTCGACGACGAGAATGAGGTCAGCGGCTCGCACCGTCGACAAGCGGTGTGCGATGACCACCGAGGTTCTGCCGACGAGTGCTTCGCCGAGTGCCTCCTGTACAGCGGCTTCCGACGTCGAATCGAGGTGTGCGGTGGCCTCGTCGAGGATGACGACTCGGGGGTGCGCAAGCAGTAGACGTGCGATGGTGAGTCGCTGCCTCTCGCCGCCGGACAGGCGATATCCGCGTTCTCCCACGACGGTGTCGAGTCCGTCCGGTAGTGAAGCGATCAGTTCGGTCAGACGCGCTCGTTCGAGGACGTCCGCGAGTTCTTCCGTGGTCGCCTCCGGTGCGGCCAGAAGCAGGTTCGCCCGCACGGTGTCGTGGAACAGATGCCCGTCCTGAGTGACCATCCCGACGGCGGCGCGTAGCGAATCACTGGTGACATCGCGAACATCGACGCCGCCGACCTCGACCGAACCCCGGTCGACGTCGTAGAGGCGCGGAACAAGGCCTGCAACGGTCGACTTCCCGGCACCCGAGGAACCGACGAGCGCGACCATCCGGCCTGGTTCCGCACGGAACGAGATGTCGTGCAGGACTTCGACACCGCCCCTCGTATCCAGGGTGGCGACTTCCTCGAGCGAGGCGAGAGATACCCGATCGGCGGACGGGTATGCGAAGGACACATTGCGGAATTCGACGGAAGCAGGACCGGTCGGCGCCTCGATCGCATTCGGCTTCTCGGCGATCAGCGGTTCGAGGTCGAGAACCTCGAACACCCGCTCGAAGCTGACGAGTGCGCTCATCACGTCCATGCGGGCGCTGGCGAGGGCGGTGAGTGGCGAGTACAGACGCGTGAGCAGCATGGCCATGGCCACGACGGCGCCGGCAGCCAGTTGCTGGCGCAGCGCGTAGAAACCACCGAGGCCGTAGACGAGCGCGAGGGCCAGCGCCGACACCAGTGTGAGTGCGGTGACGAAGACGGATTGCAGCATCGCGGTGCGGACGCCGATGTTGCGGACTCGCCGGGCTCGCACGGCGAACTCCGCCGATTCTTCGGACGGCCGGCCGAACAGCTTGACCAGTGTGGCTCCGGGTGCCGAGAACCGTTCGGTCATCTGGGTGCTCATGACCGAATTGTGATTGGCCGCTTCACGACTGAGCTGTGCGAGCCGTGCGCCCATGTGCCGGGCCGGCAGTACGAAGATGGGGAGCAGGAGCAAGGTGAGTAAGGTGATCTGCCATGAGATTCCGATCATCACGACGAGCGTGATGACCAGGGTGACGACATTGCTGACGACCCCGGACAGGGTGTCGCTGAAGGCGCGTTGAGCGCCGATGACGTCGTTGTTGAGTCGGCTCACGAGTGCACCCGTGCGGGTTCGGGTGAAGAATGCGACGGGCATGCGCTGGACGTGGTCGAACACGGCGGTCCGCAGGTCGAGGATGAGGTCTTCCCCGATCGTCGACGACAACCAGCGGGTCACCAGGGCGAGCCCTGCTTCGAGCAGCGCGATGACGGCGATGAGGACGGCGAGCCGGACCACGACTGCGACCTCGTCGCCCCCGACGATGGCGTCGACCACCTGGCCTGCCAGCACCGGCGTCGCGACGGCAAGCGCAGCAGTGGCCACGCTGGCAACCAGGAACCACCCGAGGTGGCGGCGGTGCGGTAATGCGAATCGGCCGATCCTGCCGAGGGTTGCCCTCGAGAAGGGTCGCTTGTCCTCCTGTGTGTGCATCGCGTTGTACATCGCGTTCCACGCGGTCACTTCCATGCTCATGCGGTCCACTCCCGTCGCCTGCCTCCCACGCTAGGGGAGGGCTACGACACCGACCGTAGAACCTGAAGTTAACTCGAGGTCAAGTCACTTGGCGACATCGACGACCAGGCGCGGCGGATCGGAAAGGGCACTCGCCGAGAACGGCCGACCCTTCTCGGAGACACCGATGTACGACTGGGTGACGCCCTCGAACACCAGGGAACCGTTGACATCGGAGATCACGCCGCCAGGAATCCCGGGAACAGGGTCGGGGCCCGAGTACGGCTCCACCTTGCTCTCGAACGGGTATGCGGACCCGTCGATCCGGACCTGCAGAATCGCCTGGCCGCCCACCTCGATCGGCCGTCCGCTGCCGTCCTGAACGGCCGAGTCCACGTACTCGACCTGCCACCCGGGTGTGCCTTCGCCGCCGAGTTCGTAGACCACCCTGTCGAATCCGTCGTGTTCGCCGACGCGGATGTCGGTGACGGTCAGTGCCGCCCCTTCCGAGGCAGGCGAGATCTTGGGTGAAGTATCGGTGGGAATCGAGCCCTCGCCCTCGGCGGCAGCGGACGTCGTGCCGGCCACGACGCTCGATGCCGTGTTGGTGGCCGATTCGCTCTCTGCGCATCCGGCGAGGCCGATCGTGACCGCACATGCGGCGAGTGCGGCGAACGGGGCGAGGCGTTTCGTGGTCGTCCGGGTCATCGTTCGATCGTAAGCCCGCGGAGGCGACGGATCGTGGTGCACGACTCAGCGAGTCAGGCCAGTTCGATGCGCCAACCAGTCGAGCTGGCTCTTCAGTCCCGCCGACCACACGGCGAAACTGTGTCCACCGTCGACCTCGAGATAGTGGACGTCCATCCCTGCCGCTTTCGCTGCCTCGTACACGGCTTGCAGGCCCGGCCGATACTCGTCGTCCGAACTGCCGACGACGAAGGCTCCCGCCACACCTGGATATCGCCGAGTCTTCAACAGGTCCATCGGGTTGACCGCTTCGAACGCCCGCACGTCGCCCCCGAATGCGGTGTCGATCGTCTTCTGGCGGTCCCCGAGAGTTGGCTCGATCTGTCCGGACAGGTCGATGAAGGTCGGGTACACCTCCGGGTGATTGGTCGTCATCTGGAAGGCGCAAGTCCCGCCGTAGGAGAGCCCGCCGATCGCAAGTGTCGACGGGTCGCGGCTCACGTCGAGGTTCGCCTCGATCCAGGCGGGAACGTCCTGGGACAGATACGTTGCGACGTTGCCGAGAGGAGAGTCCACGCACAGCGGGTTTGCGATCTCGGACCCGGTGCCGTCGGCGACGATCACGACGGGCGCGAGTCCATCGTGCTCTGCAGCGAACGTGTCCATGGTTTCGGTGAGGGTGCCGCCGACCAGCCAGTCCTGAGGCGAGCCCGGCTGTCCGGCAAGCAGTACGAGGACGGGAAGCTGCGGCCGAGGTGACGCGAAGTAGGCGGGTGGGAAATAGATTTCGGCATCACGGGCGGAGAAGCCTGACACGGTGCCGGGAATCGGCGTGCTCGCCACTTTGCCCTCGGTGGGCAGATCCGTGGGCGGTGTCCATTCGCTCACCGGGACGGACGGTGGTTCGGTCGAACGGGGAACCTCGTCGAACGCGACGGCGTCGACCGAAGGGCCGAACAGACTGCGAACGGTGGGGTACGCGTCGAACTCGAGGTTCACGTGCGCGGCAGCGGTGACAACCACGAGAAGCGTCGCCGTGGCGGTTGCGATCCGTCGGAGAATCCCGTTGTCGACGATCGTGCGGCAAACGCCGAGAATCACGGCGAGCACGCCGATGCCGATCCAGACGTAGACGCTGGGGGCGAGCGGGTCGGGGAACGGGTGCCAGACATTTTCCACGAACACGTACACCGCGACGGTGACGAGTCCTGTCGCAACTACGCACGTCGGAATCCATACGCGCCACCACGAACGCCCCCGGCGAACGACCAACCAGATCAGTGACAGGGCGGCGGCCACGGTCAGTGCGACCGGC
Organism: Rhodococcus sp. NPDC058521; assembly: GCF_042719695.1. Lineage (NCBI taxonomy): Bacteria > Bacillati > Actinomycetota > Actinomycetes > Mycobacteriales > Nocardiaceae > Rhodococcus > Rhodococcus sp. NPDC058521. Next base: position 107,475 of record NZ_JBHXNL010000005.1, on the reverse strand, counting down.
AGCCACCCGGTGATCAGCGAGGTGTCTTCGAGTGCGACCATGTGTGTGCTGCTCCTGTGCCTGCCGGTGCCTCCGCCGGGTGTTCCTACGCAGTACAGGTATACGGGAGGTTCAGCCGCCCAACCCCGTCAATCCACGGTGCCGACGTGTCCGAGAATTGCTTCGCGCGCCGTGGCCCACGCGGCGCTGTCCGGATTGCCGAAATCGCCGTGCCCGGTCCCCGGTAGGACCTGCAGTTGCGCGGGATCTCCGACGGCTACTGCTGCGGCCGTGTAATTGCGGCTCTGGTCGATCGACACTGTCTGGTCGTTGTCCCCGTGCAGCGCTGTCACGGGCAGGCCGATGGGGAGGTGGCCGCCCGCCGAATGCCCGGCCAGGTGCACGCGGTCGAGGTCGAGGCGATTGTCGGCCTTCTCCTGCACGACGGTGGCGAGAGTCTCGGTCGCGTCGTCCACGTCGGCGAGCGTGACCGGCCAGCCGCCGGCCCCGTCGACGCGGCGGTACTCGACGTTCCACACCGCGACGCCTTCCTCGGCGAGGGAAGCGGACAGCGGCTGGAAATAGGACAGGTCATGGTCTTCGAGCCACCCACCGCCGTGGATCATCACCACGACAGGAAGATCGTCGTCGGACCCTTCGGGGAGATACAGTTCGCCGAAGTTGTCGGGGTGTCGCCGTATTCGATGCGAGTGGTCGTTCCGGCGGACGGCATCGGCTCGGCGGGATCCGATTCCCCCTGCTCGTAGCGCAAGCGGCGCCGGACGAGACCCCGATGGCGATCACCGCGCGAATGACGATTCGGGCATTGCGCAGGGGAGCGTCTCCGAGTCCGAACACGTCCGCAGTTCAACTCAGGTCGCGGCCTCACCGTGGCGGTTCACACTTCGCCGATCTCGGAGTAATTTGTCGGGTTCGGCACTAGGTTCGGTGTCGGCCAGAACTCGAAACACGACCGGTTGGAGTCCCGTATGAGGCGTTCGGCGACGATCGTGGCTGCGGTCGCGTTGGTGTTCCTCGCGGCTTGTGGCAACGACGAGGGAACAAGAGCTCCCTCGACAGGCGGTGCGACCTCCGCCCCGGTGGCGGGCACGGACTCACCCTTTCCAGGGCGAGGGGACTCGTTCGACACCGAGGACCCGAACAGTCTGTGTTTCGGTGCATCCCCGGACATTCCGAGTCCGTACGAGGGATGCCCCGGGTACAGCCCGGAGCAGGAGAGCGTGGCGAAGACGTTGCCGCCGAGACCGCCCACCGCGAGCGACGTTCCCACCGATGTCGTCCCCACCAACGAGCCGCCCGGTCCGGACTCCGGCGGAGAAATCGCGCCCCCCGAGTGAGCGACAGGTATTAGAGTCCCAGAGGTCACAACCGAACGGCCGGTTTGCCTGCACGTCCGGCGATCTCCCGGTCGACGGAGCGAAAGGGCATCCGATGAAGAAGTACGCGATGATTCTGGCCGCGGCAGCGATTCTGGTTCTTCCTGCGTGCGGTGACGACGGTTCGGACACCGACGACACCACGACCACGACGAGCGCTACGACGACGAGCGCTACGACGACGAGTGAGACATCGACGACGAGTGCTACTACGACCCCGGCGGAAGGTTCGGAGTCGGCACCGGCCGGAGCACCTGCATCCCCCGGCGCGAGCATGATGCCCAATCCGAACGGTGACGGTTCGATGGTTCCGTGTGAGGGCACGATCTGTACGAACCCGAATCATGGTGCGGGTCCGAATCCGGAGGAGAACGGTGGGGCTGTGATGCCCAATCCGAACGGTGACGGCTCGGAGGTTCCGTGTGAGGGCACGATCTGCACCAATCCCAATCACGGTGGTGGCGAAGATCCAGCCGGCGACGGCGAGTAGGCGTCAATCGCCTTCCGAGACAGTGCCGTCCACGTAGAACCATTCGCCGCGTTCCTTGGCGAACCGGCTGTTCTCGTGGAGGGCGCCCCGTCGGCCGTCCTGCCGGTAATGGGCGCGGAACTCCACGGTTCCCTCCTCGTCGAGGAGGGAACCGTGTTCTGTTCCCAGGATCTCGAGGTGGATCCAGCGTTGCTCGGGATCGAGTTCGAGTGCGGCCGGGCGCGTACGTGGGTGCCAGGAATTCAGTAGGTATTCGACATCGCCGACTGCGAAGGCGCTGAATCGTGATCGCATGAGCCGCTCGGCGGTGGGGGCCACGGCCTCGCCGCGATGGAAACGGCCGCAGCACTCGTCGTAGGGTTCGCCGAGACGGCACGGACAGATCGTCGTCATTTCTCCAGTATTGCGGGTTCCCGTGAAGCCGAGTACTTGGCAGCCGAGTACTTGCGCATGGCGATTCCGCCGACGACGCCGAGCACGATCAATGCGATGGCCACCCAATCCGGATCGTTGTCGGTGACGAGCATCGCGATCCCCACGGCGACGGTGTACGGCGGAATCCACTCGATCAGCTTCGAGCGGGACGGGACGGGTTCGGACGGGTCTCCTGCGGCCGCCGCTGCCCGGGCCGACGCGGCATCGGGATACCACTCGGTGAAGGCGACGGCGAACAGGATGGTGCCGATCGGGATGATCCATGCCGTCCAGAACTCGTCCGGCTGGTCCAGGACCACGTCCGCGAACAGTCCGGCCAGGGCGTTGACTGCGAACGCCAGCCCCCAGACGAGGGTGATGTTCCGGTTGATCCGGTAGAAGACCGGTGTGTCCCAGTACTCCTCGGGTGCTTGCTCGCGTGCGTATTGAAGGGTGAACGGGTTTCGGATGAGGATCGACCCGAACGCGAACACGACCAGCGCGATGCTCGTCATCTCACCGGACCACTTTTCGAGCCAGGTGATCAGAGCGTCGGATGCGAACAGCCCGATGACGGCCAGAGCGCCGAAGTAGACGATGTCGAACAACTCGAGAAGCTTGAACGAGGTACCACGACGGTGACCCAGGAAGGTGAACAGCAGCGACAGGCCGAGAGCTGCACATACAGCCACCTCGAACCTGTCGGGGCCCACGAGCATGGCCATGACGATCCACGGTGCCAGCCCGGCGAACGGTGACTGAAGAAACTTGTCGATCATGGCCGCGCCTCGCTCCCCATTCGACTCCTTCGAATTATCCGCGTTCCGGGGACCTGTTGTCCGAGAAATAGCACCTACGTGCCACGGAACTTCAGGGTGAATCCGGATGGCGGGTGCACGTTCCTTTCGACAGGATGGTGCGAGAGCCTCGTCGCTCGCATCCGAAGACCACGAGAGGTGCCCATGAGCACGCACACCACAGCCGCCCGCGCAGTCGACCTGACCAAGACGTACGGGGAAGGGGACACGGCCGTTCACGCGCTGGCAGGGGTGTCCGCGGACTTCGCTCGGGGCGAGTTCACGGCGATCATGGGCCCGTCCGGGTCCGGGAAGTCGACGCTGATGCACTGTCTGGCCGGGCTCGATGCCGCGACGTCGGGATCGGTACTGGTCGGCGACACGGATCTGACGAACCTCACGGACAAGCAGATGACTGCCCTGCGCCGGGATCGGATCGGATTCGTGTTCCAGGCGTTCAACCTGGTCCCGACCCTGACGGCGCTGGAGAACATCACGTTGCCCCTCGACATCGCCGGCCGAACCCCGGATGCGAAGTGGCTCGACAGCGTGCTCACCCGGTTGGGTCTGAACGATCGGCTCGATCACCGTCCGGGGGAGCTGTCCGGTGGGCAGCAGCAGCGCGTCGCGTGCGCGCGGGCACTGGCCGGGCAGCCGGAGATCGTCTTCGGCGACGAGCCGACGGGAAATCTCGACTCCAAGTCCTCGGGTGAGGTGCTGTCGATCCTTCGCGCCGCAGTCGACGAGTTCGGTCAGACCGTGGTGATCGTGACGCACGACCCGAGGGCCGCCGCGTACGCCGATCGTGTGGTGTTTCTCGCGGACGGTCGGATCGTCGACGAACTGCGTGATCCCACAGCCGATTCCGTACTCGACACGATGAAGCGCCTCGACGAGCCCGCCGCGCAGGGCACTGTCGGCGCAGACTCGGCGATCTGATCATGGCGCAGAGATCGCCCGGCTCACCGATGCGCAGAGTGGCGCTCCGCAACCTGGCGGCCCACAAGGTGAGGCTGGCGCTGACCGTCCTCTCGGTAGTGCTCGGCACCGCATTCGTGGCCGGATCGTTCGTCTTCACCGACACCCTCCAACGCACGTTCGACTCGATCTTCGCGGACACCGCTCAGGGCGTGGACGTTCGGGTCTCGACGGAAGGTGAGACTTCGCGAGGCGTACCGAACGAGGAGTTCGGCAAGATCGCAGCCATCGACGGAGTCGAGCGTGTCGCGGCGTTCGCGAGCGGACCCGTCGTCTTGCTGAACTCCGAGGGCAGTGCGGTCCAAACAGGTGGCGCACCCAGTATCGGTGTGTCGTATCTGCCGCCGGAGAAGGCGTTGTCCGACCCGGACCCGATTGTCGCGGGGGCTCCGCCTGCACAGCCGGGCCAGGTCGCGATCAACACGAGCGCGGCCGAGAGGTCGGGGCTGGGCGTGGGTGACGAGACCCGCATCCTCGTTCCCTCCCGTGGCTTGGTGGACGTGACCGTGACGGGCATCTACGACACGGGCAACGAGACGGGCGGGTTCATCGGCGTGGAGTTCGCCGAATCGCAAGCCCTCGAACTGTTCACCGACGGTCGGCACGTGGAGTACGTGGACGTCGCCGGAAACGGTATGCCTGCCACCGAGTTGCAGAGGGCCGTAGCCGCCGCGATGCCTGACTACAAGGTCCAGACCGGCGACGAGGTACGTGAAGAGACCAAGTCCGAGATCTCCACGGCACTGAGTTTCGTCAACTACTTCCTGCTCGCATTCGGCGCCATCGCGTTGCTGGTCGGAACGTTCATCATCTACAACACTTTCTCCATGATCGTGGCGCAGCGGCTGAAGGAACTTGCCTTGTTGCGGGCGGTCGGAGCGAGTCGGCAACAGATCGGCAGATCCGTCGTGTTCGAGGCGCTCGTCGTGGGCATCATCGGCAGTGCGCTCGGCATCGTCGCGGGCATCGGTCTCGCTTACGGTCTGCGCGGACTTCTGAACGCATTCGATCTGGGACTTCCCGAGGGATCGTTGCAGGTCGGCGTTCGGACGATCCTGATCGCACTGGTGGTGGGTGTTCTCGTCACCACCGTGAGCGCCTACGCCCCCGCGCGGCGCGCGTCCAAAGTGCCTCCAGTCGCGGCTATGCGCGAAGAGTTCGCCTCCACGGGCGATTCCCTTCGCACCCGGACGTTTCTGGGCGTCGGATTGGGCGTTCTCGGTGTCGTCGGCCTGATCGTGGGCGCGCAGGGGACCGGCAACGGCGCCGCCGCCCTGGTGGGTGCGGCAGCGCTGGCACTGATTCTTGCGGTGCTGTTGGGTGCGCCGGCGCTCTCCCGCCCGGTCGTGGGCGCTCTGGGATCGGTGTTCGCGAGGCCGTTCGGTCCGATCGGTCGACTGGCGCGGACGAACGCGGTGCGTAATCCGCGGCGAACCGCTGCCACCGCGTTCGCGCTGACTCTGGGGTTGATGCTGGTCTCGGTGATCGGCGTGTTCGGGTCCTCCGCGAAAGCGAGCGTGAACGAACTCGTCGATGTCGGTGTCACTGCCGACTACATCCTCTCCGGACCCGACATGTCCGGAGTCCCGTCCGGTGCCGGGACGGCAGTCGAGAAGCTGGACGACGTGCGTAGTGCGGTGGCGCTGCACGCAGTGATGGTGAAGATCGACGACGAGGACGAGCGGGGTGTGTCCTACGACGGGCCGGTCGACGGAGTTCTCGACTACACGATGGTCGAAGGCGAGTCCGAGGTGACCGGAACGGACATGATCGTCTCGCAGAGCGAGGCCGAGAAGAAGGGTTGGCACCTCGGGTCGGAGGTCGGCCTGGTTGACGGTGACGACAACACGGTGACCACCACGATCACCGGAATCTACGAGGACAGCCAGCTTCTCGGTCCGTGGATGGTGTCGGACGAGGTGTATCGGCAGACCATGCCGGCGGCTTCGTTGCCGGATATTCTGGTGTTCGTCGATGCGGCGGAAGGTGCAGACGTCGCGCACTTGCGCAGCGAACTCGAGTCCGCGACCGAACGGTTCGTCGTGGTCCAGGTCATGGATGCGGACGAGTTCAAAGGCGTTCAGGCGCAACAGATCGACATGCTGCTCGCCATCCTGTACGGACTCCTGGCGTTGGCGGTCGTGATCGCCGTGCTGGGTATCGTCAACACACTCGCGCTGTCGGTGGTGGAACGGCGTCGGGAGATCGGAATGCTTCGGGCAGTGGGCATGCAGCGGGTGCAGATGCGCCGAACGATCTATCTGGAGTCCATGCTCATCGCGGTGTTCGGCGCGGTGGTGGGCGTGATTCTCGGTGTCGCGTTCGGCTGGGGATTCGTCAGCACGCTCGCCGATCAAGGCATCGATCGTGTGACGGTTCCGTGGGGCCAGATCGTGGCGATGCTGATCGGGTCCGGTGTGGTGGGCGTGCTCGCCGCGCTGTGGCCGGCAGCGAGGGCAGCGCGCACTCGTCCACTCGAAGCCATCTCGGATCTGTAGGAGCGGAGCGTTCTTCGCGGTCTGCTCCCACACACTCGCCCGGAGCGTTACCGTGCGAGTGGACGGCTGCGGCGAGATCTGAGAGGGCAAAGGATGAACCTGAATCTGACGGACGAGGAACTGGCGTTCCGGGACGAGATGCGGACGTTCTTCACCACGCAGATCCCGGAGGAGATTCGGACTCGGTACGCCAACGGTGACGAACTCGGCCGCGACGCCATGGTCGAGTCGCACCGGATTCTCAACGCCCACGGCCTCGCCGTCCCGCACTGGCCGGTCGAATGGGGCGGTAAGGACTGGACGCCCATTCAACGGCACATCTGGCTCGACGAGATGCAGCTTGCCTCGGTGCCGGAACCGCTCGCGTTCAACGCGAACATGGTGGGCCCGGTGATCGCCGCGTTCGGATCGCAGGAACAGAAGGAGAAGTTTCTCCCTCCCACTGCGAACCTCGACATCTGGTGGTGCCAAGGGTTTTCCGAACCAGAGGCCGGATCGGATCTGGCGTCGTTGAAGACCCGCGCGGTTCGTGACGGTGATGACTACGTGATCAACGGCCAGAAGACCTGGACCACATTGGGACAGCACGCGGACTGGATCTTCTGTCTCGTCCGGACCGATCCCGATGCGCCGAAGCGCCAGGCCGGAATCTCCTTCGTACTCGTGGACATGTCGACACCCGGTGTCACGGTGCGGCCGATCAAGCTGATCGACGGAGGCTACGAGGTCAACGAGGTCTTCTTCGAGGATGTGCGTATCCCGGCGGAAAACCTCGTGGGTGAAGAGAACCAGGGGTGGAGTTACGCGAAGTTCCTGCTCGGAAACGAGCGGACAGGTGTGACCCGCCTCGGCTTCTCGAAGGTGCGGCTCGCCCAAGCCCGCGAGAAGGCGGCCGAGATCGAGGTCGGCGAGGGCACTCTTCTCGAGGATCCGCTGTTCGCGGCGAGGCTGGCGGAGTTGGAGAACGAGGTCCTCGCTCTGGAGCTGACGCAGCTGCGGGTGGTTGCGAGTTCCGCGGACGGCAAGCCCAACCCGGCGTCGTCGCTGCTCAAGCTCCGAGGTTCGGAACTGCAGCAAGCGACCCTCGAGCTCCTCACCGATATTGCGGGCCAGGACTCGCTACCTTTCGATGCCGGCCCCGACATTGCCTCGCCCGTGTGGGCGCAGCGCGCCGCACCCACCTACCTGAATTACCGCAAGGTATCCATCTACAGCGGATCGAGTGAAGTGCAGCGCAGCATCATCGCCTCCTCGATTCTCGGATTGTGAGGCAAGCCGTGGACTTCGAACTCGACGACGAACAGAAGCTGCTGCGTGACACCACCCGTGACGTGTTGGCGCGCAATTACGACTCCGAGAAGCGCAACGAGATCACAGCCACGGATCGAGGCTGGAGCCCGCAGGTGTGGAAGCAGCTTGCCGAACTGGGCATCCTCGGTCTGCCGTTCGAGGAGTCGGACGGCGGAATGGGTGCGGGGCCCGTCGAGGTCGGCGCAGTCATGACGGAGATCGGTCGCAGGTTGGCGCCCGAGCCGGTTCTCGACGCCGTCCTGATACCGGGCGGACTCGTTGCCGACGGCGGAAGTGCCGATCAGCGTGTGCAGATCCTCCCCGCGTTGTCGTCCGGCGAACTACTGCTCGCGTTCGCACACAACGAGCCCGGGGTGCGTTGGCCGTCCACGAAGATCGCCGTGACTGCCTCCAGCGGTGATTCGGAGTGGACGATTTCCGGGGTGAAGAACCCGGTGCCGCACGGGGGCGACGCACAGCGATTCGTCGTCAGTGCGGCGTTGCCTGACGGTGGTGTCGGGCTGTTTCTGGTGGACAAGGATGCTTCCGGGGTGACGGTCGCGCCATATGCGACGCACGACGGGTTGCGTGGTGCGCAGGTTTCGTTCGACGGTGCGGCGGCGGAGCCGCTGGGCGACGGCGGCGATGCGCGGCATCTGATCGAGGACTGCGAGGTCCGTACCCAAGCTGCGTTGTGCGCCGAAGCCGTGGGTGCAATGGAGGAAGCCCTGCGTCTGACCACCGAGTATCTGAAGACTCGCAAACAGTTCGGTGTGCCGATCGCCAAGTTCCAGACGCTCACTCACCGGGCATCGGATCTGTACGTACTCCTCGAGCTGGCTCACAGCATGAGCCTGTACGCAACGATGTCGTTGGCTGCGGGCAAGAAGGATCCCCTCGTGGCGTCACGTGCGAAATTGCAGATCAGCCGCTCTGCACGGCAGATCGGACAGGAATCCATCCAGATGCACGGCGGCATCGGGATGACGGCCGAGTATCCGGTGGGGCATTACGTCAGTCGCCTCACCGCGATCGAGCACACGCTCGGTGGCGGTGACGACCATCTGCGGGTGTTGGCGACCTCGGCATCGGGGCCTGCACAACTGCTCTGAGTTTCAGGTGAAGGTCTCGAATTGGTATCGGACCTGGCAATACGGTCGTGTCGTCCGTGGAACTGGCGTGTGACGTGGTTAACGTTTCTGCCGAAACAGCAACCCGGAACGAGTGGGGGAGAAGTTCGCACACCGTTACGAAGGAGCACCGCCATGGGGTCCGCCGCTTTCAAGATCGTCATGTGGAGCCTGTTTGCCATCGGATTGATCGGCGCTGGTATCGGCATCGCCGAACTGCACGTCGAATGGATCGTCGCATCACTGATCGTCGCGTCCGTCTCGGGACTCGTCCTACTTCGCATCCGTGCCGACGCGCACCCGGAGATGCACATGGACGTGGAAATGAAGCAAGTCGGTCGGCGCATCACCACCGCCGGCTGATCACCTCAGTTCGGCCAGCATTCTTCGCCGCCTGTTGACAACAGCGGCAGCATCGACGAAGGCAGCACGCCATTCGGCGTCCGCAGCACGTGTTGCTGCTTCCTCGAACAAGCGTGACGATTCGAGCGGCACATGCGTCGCAGCGGAACGCATCACGGTGTGGTGGCTCTGACGTGAGTCTGCGCCCAGCACCGTACCCGAACGTGCTTGTCTCGCAGCGACGTGTTCGAGTGTGGCGACGACGCGACGGGCGACGGGCGTGGGCCACGGATGCGATAGCCCGTCCAGCAGCGCACTGCCGGTGACGCCGAGGAGGTACGAATCCGCCTTCCCGGAGCAGATGTAGTCCGTCAACGTGGGCGCGGGAACCAGGGCCGCGATCCGTCGATCGACTCGCCTCCCATCTCTGCTCAGGAAGGCCTCGGCCCAGCGGGCGTTCTGTTGAGTGGTGGTGGCCGCACGCCAGGACTCCGACATCGCGGCGTGCCACCGCGATTCGATCGGGATGTCGAGTGCTTCCCTGGCCGAGCCGACCATCTCTTCCCACACCGACAACGGCGCTGCCGTGACCACGGTGCGGAGCCACCAGCCGCGGATTGCCTTGTTCTTGAAGTGGACGTCCTCGAACCCGTCGCGGCGTGCGGACCGGTCCAGTGAACCTGGTAGCCGCACCACGAGTCGGGTCCGCAATGGCTTGTCCTCGACGTGAAACCACCTCCGGGCCCGGTGTGCCATGCGTTCCGCGTATGCCGAGGTCGGCAACCGGCGCAGGATCTGTACTGCTCGTTCGCGCACGTCTTTGCGGGTGTCGTCCAGTGCACATTCGAGGAGGTCTTCGTCCGCCGGTACGGGTGCCGTTTCGAGAACGGACAGGAGTGCCGCCCGAGTTCCGCCCGACTCTCGGGCCCACGTGCGTTCGATCTCGCGCACCGCCGATTCCGGATCCATGGTGCGGGCATTCGTGAGCCACTGGAATCGCTCGAGTTGCGAGCCGTGAATCCACGGACGTGGATCGAACCGAGAGGGGCGCCGAAGGGTGGAAAGCGCAGGTTCGGACGCGGTGAGCTGCTGTCCGTACTCGCCTGTGAGCCGGATGAGGTTCTCTCGGTGTGCCGGAGTCTCGGCGGCGAGTTCCAGAAGACCTGCAACCGCATGTGCCGGGGCTCGGAACCCGCCGGACTCGGCGGCGTCGAACCATTCCGGTAGGGCCCACGACCGGGTCTCGATCAGCGTTCGCAGGTCCTGAACCACGGCGTCCGAGAGCGTGCGATCTGCGTCGGAACGACTGAGTTCGATGTGACTGCCCGGGGTGACGATTCGCGGCGAGTTCACGGGAATCACCGTATGTCATCGACACGGCGCCCAGGGGCGTCTTCGGTCGTGTCGAGCGGACCAATCAGAGCGCGAGAAACGGGGGAGCGTAACGGAAGGTGCCGGTGATCGCGGAACGCCAGGTTCCGAGTGTTCGTACCTGAAAGTGTGAGACCCAGCTCGGTTCCTCCGGAGCGATGCCGAGTGTGTCGGCTGGTACGAAACCGAACCGGGGGTAGTAGTCGAGATGTCCGAGGAGCGCGACCAACGGACTGCCCAACGCATCGGCTCCACCCAGTGCCGCATGCATGAGAGCCGACCCCACCCCTGTGCTCTGATGGGACGGCAACACACCGATCGGACCCAGTGCCAGGGCAGCTGTGTCTTCGACCTTCCCGGCTGTCAGACACACGTGCCCGACGACGACGCCCTGCACTTCCGCGACCAGTGAGAGCTCCGGAACCCATGCCGGATCTGCGCGGAGGGTAACGACCAGGCCCACTTCGGCGGGTTCTTCGCCGTCGAAGGCTTGTCGGTGGACGTCTGCGATGGCAGGAATGTCGGCTGGGACCTCTCTGCGAACGATCATCCGCTCAGCTTCGTCGATCGGTGTTCGTCGCACAATCGATTATCGACCTGACGGGTGGGGAACTGCGCGGTAGCTGTGTCGGCCCGGCGAGGCCGGGAACGTATTGGGCGCGGTGGAAGTGCATCGAGGACTGTTGCAAACAGCGCCGGTGCCGACCACCCCAGAAATTCGGGGCCCGTCTGCATAGCGAGTTTGTTGCTAAAACTTTACGAATACCGTCGAAATGTCCGGTTCTCTCGGTCGAGAGACGGACTGCTCACATTCGATCGGAATGTTGTGCGCGTCACCGGATGGTTGATTGTCGACGACCGGTTGTTTCGCGGTATTCCTTACCTGTGAACTGGGGGTGTGACGGGCGCTTTCGCCTGAAATCTCGGGAAACCGGCAGTTGAACGCCGCCGAACCTGGAAGCGGTCTGATTCTCGAGCGCAGCTGCTGTTTCGCGGGCGGGCTGTTTGCACACAGGTGTTCTGCTGTGCCCGAATTGATGATCTTGTTCGAGCGAAGTGCTGTCGAAATACGGATCGGGAGTTGGTGTTCGTGGTCGAGAAGCAAATGACCGGTTACAGTTGCGATGTGCAACAGGTATTGACCGAAAGCGATGTGACGCGCCACTCCGGCGTCGGCGCGGTGCATGACGAATTGGTGCGGTTGCTGCGCCAGTTGGTGGCGGACGGTCGGCCGGAGGACGGCGCACCGACGTTTGCACAACATTCGCTACTGACTTTCGTGGCACGCAACCCCGGCTGCAGAGCCACGGACATCTCCGACGCGTTCCACGTCCACCGCTCCACGGTGTCGCGCCAGCTACGCGTGTGTATCGACGAAGGCTGGGTTCACGCCGAGCCGGGCCCGTTGCGCACAGGGCATCCATTGACGCTGACGGCTACCGGCGGCCGAGTTCTCGACGCGGCGACCGCCGAGCGACTGGAACAGGTTGCCGACCGCCTCGGGGCATGGTCCGACATGGAGATCGAGTCGTTCGCAGACCTGTTGCGCCGATTTCGTCGGAGCGCCGATCGGCCACACGCCGTAGGTACCAGACAGTGACGGAGAGGACAGTCGTGCGCGAATACACGAGCCCGGAGACATTTACCGTGGAAGACCACGAGAACGCAGTTCTCACCGTGTTCTCCCAAGCCGACGATCACCCGGATCGGATCCTGTATTCGCGTCCGGAGGAGGACGGCTGGGTCGACGTGAATGCCAAGGACTTCGCCGCACTCGTCATCGGCGTGGCGAAGGGCTTCATCGCCAGCGGCGTGGAAGCGGGCGATCGGATCGCACTGTTGTCGGCAACCCGCTTCGAATGGTCTTTGTTCGACTACGCCATCTGGGCGGCGGGAGCCGCGTCGGTTCCAATCTACGACTCCTCGTCCAAGGACCAGATTCGTTGGATCATCGAAGATTCGGGCGCAGTTGCCGCCGTGGTCGAAACGCCCGAGAACGCGAAGAACTTCGACGGTGACGGACTGCCGTACACCCTGAAGCGAACCCTAACGATCGACGAGGACGCAGTGGGGACCCTCATCAAGGAGGGCCTGGCCGTTGACGATTCCGAGGTCTTCAAACGCATCGTTGCGCTCACCGCCTCCGATCTCGCGTCGCTGGTGTACACGTCCGGGACCACCGGGCGTCCCAAGGGTTGCGTTCTCACCCATCGAAACTTCCTGTCGGAGGTGCGCGCACTGCTCGCCGCCCCGATCGGGGACGTCGCACGTCCGGGTAGCCGGGCGCTCACGTTCCTTCCTCTCGCGCACGTTCTTGCGCGCGCCGTGTCGCTCGCCATGTTCGAGGCCGGGGCCACACAGGCTCATTGGTCCGACTTCGGTACCGTCACCGGGCAGTTCGAGCGATTCGCGCCCAACACCATCCTCGGTGTGCCCCGTGTGTTCGAGAAGGTCCGAGACGGTGCGGCCAAGCAGGCGGCTCAGGGTGGTGCGCTGAAGAAGAAGATTTTCGAGTTCGCCGAATCCACCGCCGTCGCGTACAGCGAAGCGCAGGATCACGGAGGGCCGTCGGCGGTCCTGAAGGTGAAGCATGCGGTCGCCGACAAGTTGGTGTACTCGAAGCTCAGGGCTGCGCTCGGCGGCGACTGCTGGTGGGCGATCTCGGGCGGTGGTGCTCTCGTTCCGAGCCTCGCGCACTTCTTCCGCGGCATGGGCGTTCCCGTGTACGAGGGTTACGGACTCACCGAATCCACCGCCGCACACACCGTCAACGTGCCCGGCGAGCAGAAGATCGGCACCGTCGGCAAGCCGCTCGGTGGAAACAGCGTCCGAGTGGCCGAGGACGGCGAACTCGAACTGCGTGGTCCCGTCGTGTTCGACGGCTACTGGCGAAACGAGAAGGCCACTGCGGAATCGCTTCACGAGGGGTGGTTCCGCACAGGCGATCTCGGTGACATCGACGACAAGGGATACGTCACGATCACCGGTCGCAAGAAGGACCTGCTCGTGACGGCCGGAGGCAAGAACATATCTCCGGGGCCACTCGAGGATCGCATTCGTTCGCATTCGATCGTGTCGCAGGCGGTCGTGGTGGGGGACGGGCGTCCGTTCGTCGGCGTGCTGCTCACTCTCGACGACGGCGAGTTCGACAAGTGGAAGTCGGCGCACGGCAAGAGTTCCGACGCGACCCCGGCAGATTTGCAGGACGACGAGGAACTGCGGGCAGAGTTGCAGCGGGCAGTCGACGACGCGAACTCTCAGGTGTCACACACCGAGTCGATCAAGAAGTTCGTTCTGTTGGGACGTGATCTCACCGAGGCGGACGGCGAACTCACCGCTACGTTGAAGGTGAAGCGTGGCGTGGTCACCGAGCACTTCGCCGACGAGATCGAGAGCTTGTACGCGGAGGCCGCATCTACGGCTGACCGGCGGTGACCTCGCGCAGGTAGGCGAGGTCCTCGGCCATGCCCCCGGCCGGTGTTTCGAGGATCACGGGAGCCTGCGCGGTGCGCACCACTTCGGCGAGGAGTTCGGAGTCGATGGTGCCGTCCGCGATGTTCGCGTGCCGGTCCCGCGCAGAATCGAACTCGTCCCGCGAATTGTTGAGGTGTACGAGGTCGATCCGGCCGGTGATCGCCTTGATTCTCTCGACGACACCGACGAGGTCCTCACCGGCAGCCCAGGCATGGCAGGTGTCGAGGCAGAAGCCCGCACCGAGGTCGCCCACGGCGTCCCACAGACGTCCGATGTCATCGAAGTAGCGGGCCATCGCGGCATCGCCGCCTGCGGTGTTTTCGATCAGGATCGGTACCGGGAACCCGCCCTTGTCGGCTTGGCGTGTGAAGAGCTTGCGCCAGTTGGAGATTCCCTCTGCCGGGTCTTCGCCCTGTCGGACGTGCCCGCCGTGCACCACGAGCCCGATCGCGCCGATGTCCGCGGCGGCCTGCGCCTGCTCGGACACAGCCTTTCGCGACGGCATGCGGAGTCGGTTGTTCAGACTCGCCACGTTGATCACGTAGGACGAATGCACCACCACGTCGATCGGGCTGGCGAGTATCTGTTCGGCACGCGGGTGCGGATCTGGCTTGTTCCATTTCTGCGGATCGGTGACGAACAGCTGGACGATGTCCGCGCCGAGTTCCTCGCCGTGCCCGATCGGGTTGTCGTCCTGGCGTACGTGTGCCCCTATGCGCATGTGTCCAAGGGTAGGGCTCGAGGTGGGATGGGGTGGCACTTCGTCACCTCGAGGACATCGAAGATGCAGATAGCGGCGCATGTCCGAATTTTCTGGAACAGTGGAGTGCGAAGATTCTCAGGAGGCCCGATGTCGGACACACCGCGACGACCGTCCGATTTCGAGACGGTCGAGGAACGTCGTGCGCGCGTTTCCGGGCAGGTACGGGCGTGGTGCGAGGACTCTCGTATCGACGGCCGGCACGAGCAGTTGTCGGATGACGCTGCGGTCCTGGTGGCGAGTGGCTACCTCGATCAGCAGACTCGTGAGGTTCTCGCCGCTCGCCGACGGGCCGGCAAGACGATTCCGTCGATCGGGGGTTTCGGTGTGCTTCGTGGCATTTCGGACGAGTACGGCGAGGTTGCGCGCAAGGTCGATGCGATGAAGCCAGGCCCCGCCCAGTTGGTGTTCAAGTATCGCGCCACGGAGCTTGCGAAGAAGCTGCGAACCATGCGGGCGGCCGTGGTCCACTCGAACAGTCACTATGCGTCCGGCGTGCGGCAGATCCGGCGAGACCGTCGCCAGGGTGTGCATCTCGATCCGCAGCAGCGGGATGCATTGTTCGCGGCTTTGCAGCGCACCCCTGCGCCCAGTGGTGGCCGTTGGCTGTCCGAAGCCGGAAATCTGGTGCGTAATACCGCGGCGGATCGGTTGGCCGATCTCTCGGGGACCGGTGCGGTGGCGGGGCTGGGGCGCCGAGTGGCCGGAGTGATCGGTCGCGGCACCGATCCGGAACACGACGAGTTCGCCGACCCGTACGACACGTTGCTGTTCCTCGCGGGAATGCTGTACGACCGCGTCGACGGTTCGGCGACGTGGCACTCCGAGCACTTCGCGATTCAACGTCATCAGCTGGATCTGGCCCAGGAACTGACTCAGATCGCGGTGGATGCGATCGCGCTCCGGGCCATCACTGCGGAATTGGCAGACGCCGATCGGAGTGCCCACGGAGATGCCGCCCGCGAACAGATCCGGTCTCGGCAGCTCGCGTTGCGTCCCGTGTGGGACCAACTCGTCGATCGGGTGGCGGCATTGGCCCGGATCGGTGACCTGGTCGGCCAGGCCGAAGTGCAGCTGCGTTCGGTCAGCGCGGTACGCCGCACGATGAGCCTGGACAGCCGTATCGACGACCTGATCGCACGGTCGGGCAATCGGGAGCTGTCGGCGGAGAACACCCACTTCGTAGGCGATCAGTTCACCGGCGTCGACGAACTGCTCGGCACCTATCAGAATGCGTTGTACGGGGACATCGCTGCGCTGACCGCATGGTCCGACTCAGGTGAGCGAGAGGGCTGAGGGCCGAGATCGCCCCGTTCCCCCGACGAACATCCCCCGACGAATGTCACACCGGTTCGCCTCAGGCGAACCGGTGTGACATTCGTCAGGGGGAAGAGAGGTTGACTGCGGGTATATGCTTGCCGATAGGCAAATAAATTGAGGAGGCGAATGCAGCACCTTTTCACAGATGACGACGTGGCCCGAATGAGAGTCGCGCTCGGTCGCATCGCCCGCCACATCGATCGGCACTCGGCAGAGGAGGGGTTGACCCGGACCCAATTCTCGATTCTGTCCACTGCTGCTCGGCGAGGCCCGCTCGGTGTGCGGGAGCTGGCGGAGATCGAGGGCATCAACCCGACGATGCTTTCTCGAATGCTCGGCAAACTCGAGTCCGCGGATCTGATCGTTCGTACCGCCGACTCCTACGACAAGCGCGCCGTGAACGTCCAGGTGACCGATTCGGGAGGCGAACTCTTCCTGCGGTTGCGTGCCAAGCGCACCGCGCTACTCGAAGACCGCCTGAACCGGCTTCCGGACGGTCAGGCCGCCACCTTGCTCGAGGCACTCGGTGCGCTCGAGGCGCTGTCCGAGGAATTGGCGAAGTATCCATCCCGGAGCATCTCCGGCGACGTCGCGGACAGTGATCGGCAATGACGATGGCAGGAACGCTCCGTGAACACACGTTCGCGGCGCTCGCCGTCCCCAACTTTCGACGCTACATCGGTGGTCAGGCCGTCTCCCTGATCGGCACGTGGATGCAGACGATCGCGCAGTCGTGGCTCGTACTGCAGCTGACGGGGTCGGGTACGGCGGTGGGAACCGTCGTTGCGCTGCAGACGGTGCCGATTCTGCTCCTCGGTCCGTACGGCGGTGTCATCGCCGACCGAGTGGACAAGCGGCGCTTGATGATCGGCCTGCAGACCATGATGGGTGTGCTCGCGTTCGTACTCGGAACGCTGACCATCACCGGCGCGGTCGAGCTCTGGCACGTGTACACACTCGCGGTGCTCCTGGGACTCAACAACTGCTTCGAACAGCCCGCTCGGCAGTCGTTTCTGCTCGAGATGGTGGGGACGGAGAACCTGCGCAATGCCGTGAGTCTGCAGTCGGTGCTTGCCAGTGCCGCGCGCACGGTCGGCCCAGCTGTTGCCGGCATCGTCATCGCCGCGGGTGGTCTGGGCTTCTGCTTCATGCTGAATGCCGCCAGCTTCGTCGCCGTCGTCGCTTCTTTGATGCGTCTGAACGTTTCCGAGTTGCGGCCGTCGCCGTCCACCGGGCGCGCGAGGGGACAATTGCGCGAAGGACTTGCATACATTCGCCGTAGTCCCGGCCTGGCAGTACCGCTGATGATGATGGCACTCGTGGGCTGCTTGACATTCGAGTTCCAGGTGGTCCTACCCGTTGTCGCCGAGAAGGTGTTCCAGGGCGGCGCGGATGCCTACGGTTTCCTCACAGCCGCAATGGGTGTGGGAGCAGTACTCGGCGGTTTGGCCGTGGCAACGTGGGGTAGGACCGGTGTTCGCCCCATGGTCTTCACAGCTCTCGCGTTCGGTGTTCTCATGGCGGCCGCCGCCGTGTCGCCCTCCTTGGGCGTGTTGATCGCCGTCATGGTGTTCGTCGGCGCACTCAGCACCGCCTTCACCTCCACTACGAACAGTTCTCTGCAGCTCGAGGCGGCACCCAACATGCGCGGCCGGGTGATGGCGCTGTTCTCGGTGGCCTTCATGGGCTCGACCGCGATCGGCGGGCCGGTCGCCGGATGGGTCAGTGAGGAGTGGGGCGGCCGAGCGGGACTCGCGCTCGGTGCGTCGGCGTGCTTCGTTGCCGCGGTGATGGGACTCTTCATCCTCGGACGTGATCGGCGCGCTGTGCGCCGGCAGACGGAGCAGGTCGACGAGCCCGCCGAATGCCGATGACGCCGAATGCCGCTGACGCATCCCTGCGCCTCCCATAGCCTGGGCTCATGGCCGAACCACAGTTCTTGAATTCTCCGAAGACCTTCGTCGTCGATGCGATCCGTGGGGCCGTGGCGGCCGCCGCCGATCTGGCGTGGCACTCGGAGCCCGGCTACTTGACGAGACGTGATCCGATTGCCCCCGGTCAGGTCGCCCTGTTGTCGGGCGGCGGATCCGGGCACGAACCCTTGCACGTGGGATTCATCGGACAGGGAATGCTGACGGGCGCCTGCCCGGGGCTGGTGTTCACGTCGCCCAACGCCTTGCAGGTTCGTGCCGCAACTCGTGCGGTGGACGCAGGCGCCGGAGTCGTCCACATCGTGAAGAACTACACCGGCGACGTCCTCAATTTCTCGATCGCCGAGAAGTTGGTGGCGGAGGACGGCATCGACGTCGAACAGGTACTCGTCGACGACGACGTTGCATCGGATAGCGAGGACGGTCCCGGGCGACGTGGCACCGCTGCGACCATCGCCGTCGAGAAGATCTGTGGGGCCGCTGCGGAAAGGGGCGACGATCTGGCTACCGTCGCCGATTTCGGATGGCGAACTGCCCGCAACGCGCGCAGCATGGCCGTTGCTCTTCGGGCTTGCACCCTACCCGGTGCGGACGAGCCTTCCTTCGACCTGCCGGCCGGGGAGATCGAACTGGGGATCGGCATTCACGGCGAACGCGGCACCGAACGAGTGCCGGACATGCCCGCGTCCGAATTGGTGGAACGGTTGCTCGCCCCGATCGTCGATGCGCTCGGGCTCGATTCCGGCGAGCGGGTGATCCTGATCGTCAATGGGCTGGGCGCCACACACCCGCTGTACTTGAACGTGCTGTTCGCCGAAGCCGCAAGCGCTTTGGCCGGAATAGGCATCGGAGTCGAACGTTCGCTGGTCGGCAGTTTCGTGACTGCCCTCGACATGGACGGTGCCTCGATCACGTTGGTGCGGACGGACCCCGAGTTGCTCGAACTGTGGGATGCGCCGACGGCGGTGCCCGGGTGGCCGAACTCGCCTGGTCGACACTTCGACGGTGTGCCGGACAGTGTCGGGTTCGTCGCGCCGATGGCAGACGAGGAGAGCGACGAGTCCGCATGCGATACCGACAGCGTGCTGGGCCGCCCCGCGGTGGGGCGTTGGGTCGGTGACTGGGTGGAGAAGGTGTTGGCGGAAGAACCACACCTCACCGACCTGGATCGGCGGGCCGGTGACGGCGACTTCGGCACCAACATGCTTGCTGCCCTCGAACACGTCGACGTCCGAAAGGTCCGCGCGGGTTATGCATTTCCCACGGTTTTCGAGACGGTGTCCGATGCGTATCTCGGCCACGCCGGTGGTACCTCGGGAGCCCTGTTCGGTATCTGGTTCAGGCAGCTGTTCGTTGCGGCCGCTGACAATCCGGAGGGTCTCGACCTGCCGAATTTGTCGGCCGCGACGCGCGCAGGTATGGATGCCATCACCGATCTCGGAGGGGCACGTCCTGGCGACAAGACGATGATCGATGCCATCGCCCCGGCAGTCGAAGCATTGGAGAGTGCGAATTCCTCACTCGCGGAGGCGCTGGAGCAGGCTGCCGTTGCGGGCGCTGCGGGAGCGCAAGGCACGGGTGACATCGTTGCCCGGCGCGGGCGTGCCAGTTACGTCGGTGACGCTTCACGCGGTGTCGTCGACCCGGGCGCGCTCGTCATGTCCTGGTTCTTCGAGGCGGCACGCGCTGCGTACTTGCAGCCGGGAGGGCGGCAATGACGTGGCTTCGGTGTCCGACCGCATAGAGTTTGCTCATGGCTACCGTCTGGACAGTTCCCCTCGACATTCTTCCGCGTTGGCTCGACTCCGCCGAGGTTCAGGCGTTTCTCTCATCCAACGACCAGCCGAATGCGTCCGCCGACCCGAAGATTCGACTCGCGCAGTTCGCGGACGTCACCAAGTCTCTGCAGCGACACGTCGGTGAGACGTACACCTCCGTGCAGGCGGCGTCGACCGCGTTGTTCGATGGAATCGGTGATGGGCTGGGCGTGCCGGTGGGCTTGAAACTGGCGGCGCTGCGTCTGGTGGTGACTCCCGTGCATCTGACCCGGCCGTCGCCGCAGCCGTTGCCGGACACGGTGACGGCGGAGTTGGGGCGGTACGTGTTCGCACTGCTCGATCCGCGCAGTCGCCGGGTTTTCCACGTGGGTTCCGGGACGGGAAACAGGGTGTTCGGGCACGTGTGGGCGGCGCTGGAAGAGAACGAGAAGCGCCAGGTTCTCACCGACCCCGAAACCGACTCCGCCGAGGTTCGCGAGACGGTGATCTCCCGCATCCGCGACATCTACGACTCGGGCCACGAAGTGGAGCACTACGTCGTGGCACACGACATCGAGGACTCGGGATCGGCGGCCGACCGGGTGAACGTGCTCGTCGCCGGGTTCGGTCTGCTCGAGAGCGGGGACCGACCCACGCTGACCAACTTGCTGGGCACGGTGGACGAGAAAGCGGTGCGCATCGAGGACCTCGCGTTGCAGTACTCGGCCGAGCGGGTCCCCACCCTGCCGACGCCGTGTCTGCTCCTCGAGGTGAAGCATGCGGGTGAACGCCGAGCTTCGCCGGAGTCCATCTACGCTGCAGCGCGCGAAGATTGGCCCGCAGGTACGGCGGTCCGCGGAACAGCCGATCTCCCGGTTATCGTGTTCGCGGACAACATTGTTCGTGCCGTGTACCGGGCGAAGTCCTGGGACATCGCCTCCCGGTCGGCCGATACCCCGCTGTGGCGATTCACGGGTGACGTGGACGCCGACCTCGAGGCGCAGTTCGTGAACAAGCGTGTCACCCCGGACCGGGTCGGGTTGAAGCGCTGGCCGGCGCACGGATGGGCGCCGCACCTCACGCACGCGCGGCCCGGGCGCTGACGTTTCATCGTTGTCAGTGTGGGTACAGCCGAACGGCAAAGTATTCGCACGAAGGCGAGGCAGTGATGAAGGTCAACGCACGATTGGCCGCCGTTGGAGTTGTCGCGGCAGCGTTCGGCATGGTTCTACCTGGCGTCGCTTCGGCGGACGCGCTAGAAGATTTGACGGTTTCGGTTCGGGCGCCCGACAACGTCGCACCGTTACCACCGGGCTTTGCCCCGTACGGTCCGTCGGGTTGTGACGACTGGGCGGAACCGTACGAGCCCAACATCCCGGAATGGGGCATGGACCCGTACAACCAGTACGACAACTGGTGCGACGGACCGGAGGACGGCTACCCGCAGCCGGCGATCTACAGCGGGGACGAGGGCGGCGAGGACTCACCGAACCCCGATTCCGGCGACGATTCGGGCAACGAGCCCTGACGGTCAGTCGAGTTCTGCAGGTACCGGGAAGCACGGCACCTGTCGGGGATGGCTGGGGTCGAGCGCATTGAGAACGTGAACGCCGGCGATCGGGTCGTCGACGATGTCTTCGTGTTCGACGAGGTCGAGGGGGCATCGGTCCTGTAGAACTATGTTCTCGGCGTTGGGTGCCTCTCGGATTCCGCTGGTGTACGGCACCACGACGTTGTCGTGGACGGTCACGATATTGGTGTACTCGACGCCATCGGCGTAGGGGCCGTCTGCGCCGAACGACTCGTACCACGACGAACCTGCGATCAGCTCGGGGCATGATCCGCAACCAGCTGTGCGGACCACCTGCTCGAACATGTCTCGTTGGCCGGTGCGATCGGCGACCTGGATGATCTGTTCGTACGGCGGACGGTGACTTCCGGCCCACATCGGCGCCATCGAGATGTATTTGTCCACCTTCGTGTTTCCGCCTTGCTCGCGAACGTACTTGGCGGGCATCAGGGTTCCCTGCGAGTGCCCCACCAGGTCGACCTTGTCTGCGCCGGTGGACGCCAGCACGTCGTCGACGAACGAGGCGAGTTGTCTCGCACTGTCTTCCATCGATCCGAGCCCGCCGACTGCGTTCAGAGGCCACGGCAGGTCGGGAAAGTTTCCGTAGGTGAGCGCGAAGATGCAGTATCCCTCTGCTTTCAGGACAGGTGAGAGGGTCGACCAGTCGTTCTGTCTGTTCTGTGACGTGCCGTGGACCAGCACGACTGGATCGGGGTGTTCGGGGGAGGGGGTGCAGGTCCAGTCGTTGGAACCCTCGGCGTGCCCGTCCGGGGTGCCGACGAGTGTGACGATCTCCGGTGGCAACGGCACATCGGCACTGGCATTCTGTGCGCCGACAAGTGCAATTGTCATGGTGGTAGCAAGGATTCCGGCTCGGAGACTGCAAGTGCGAAGTGCGGTGGAGTTCATCGGCTACCTTTCGGCAAATGATGTACTTACCGCGACGGTACAGCCGATGGACTTACTTCGGGGAAGTAATGGGTGTCGACGTGATCACGTTGTCGTCACGAAGAAGTGTTACGCCCGCTGGCGCACCTTCTGTGCCCTGATCCTGCGCCGGTGACCGCGCATCGTGGCGATGCGCACCCGGTCGCGAGCCCGCCGAAGCACGAGACGCATCGAACGCGCCGGGGGAGTGGGATCTCGTTCCTCGACAGGAATGTCGAACTTCTCCACGCGCGGCGGACCCGACCCTTCCCACCAGAACGGTTCGACGAGGTGCTCGATCATCGGCAGCGATTCCTCGACGGAATTGCCGCCCCAGTGCACGGCCCGGTCCAGTGCTCGCGGCGACGGCGCGATGTTCAACGCCGACAACGTGGGCCGGAATCGGACGATCTGGTCGGCGAACGGCGCGTTGCGCACCATCTGGATTCGCACGGCCTGCGTGAGGGGTTGCAGAAAGAGGTGCTTCGGGCCCCATTGAGGATGGAAGCAGTCCCAGGCGTAGTAGCACGCGTTGCGAGTACCGAGACGTCCGTCCTGGACTCTGCGCCAAGCCATTTCGACGGGCACGTTGCCTGCGGCGAAACCGTCGAACAGTGCGGCGACGTCCTTCTGCTCGAACAGTTCGTCGAGGATCGGCGTCATGTTCGGGTCGCGGGTCTCGTGGTGCAGGACGCCCGGGATCGATGCCGAGAAACTCGCGGCATCGACGACGTTGAGTTTCGAGGTCAGGTCGTCGGAGCCGAGGATTATCGGCTTGACCAGTTGGCGGTCGATGAAAGCGGACGCCTGCCAGATTCCGAGGCCCACCTGGCGACCCAGACCTGCTCCGGTCGTGGGAAGTGACCGCATCCGCGTGGTCGCGTTTTCCTGGCTGCGCAGTCGTGCCGGTAGCCGATCGAAGGACTGGCGCCGAACCCCGGCAACCACCGTCTCGAAGGGAATCGACAGGTCGGCCAACGTCATGGGTGATCCGTCTTCACAGCGGAAGAGGTCGTCGGCGAAGTCGTCGAAGGTCAGGGAGAAGACGCCCCCGAGACCGTGCTGCCTGTTGCCGAGTCGGGCCGGGCCCAGGATGCCGCCGTAACTGACGGTTTTGGCCCAGTCGATGTATTCGTCGACGGGGATTGGGAGGGTGCGTGCGGTGACGCTTCCGACGATCGCGCCGATCGATGTCGTGAGGATGTACGCCGGGGTGAGTCCCTGGTCGATGATGCGTTTCATGCCGCCCAGGTACACGTATCCGGCGCCGCCGCCACCTCCGAGCGAGCAGACCAACGCCTTGTAGCACACCTCGGAATCGAGTTCGACGAGGGAGAAGTCGGATGTGTGGCGGTCGGCGACGGCGCGTCGTTCGTCTTCGAGCGGTTCGACGAGGCTCGGGAGAATGCGTTTGGCGGCAACGAGGCGTTTCTGCAGCTTCCGCTCGTTGCGCAGCGGGTCGTGCAGGGCGTCCACCACGCGACGACGGAAGGCGGCGATTTCCAGGCCGACATCCACATCCGGACGACCACGACTGCCGTCGGGGCCGGCAGCGCCGGGCTCGAACACCGTGAGACGGGCGAATCCGATGATGTACCGCAGTCGCCGGTATTCCTCGCGGGTCAGGACGTCGGGATGCTCGAGGTCGGCTCTGACGAGTGCGGCTTCCATTCGTTGCAGGGAAAGGACCGCATCTTGGTTGGGGAGTTCGACGTCCGCCTGTTCCGGGGTGCCGAGTTCGTGTGCGAGTTCGGCATCGAGATCCGTGGACCCGAGGTCGAGGTCGTCCTCGAGGGGGTCCTGGGTGTCGTCGTACGCGCGTGCCTTCACGTTGTCAGTGTGCCGCAACGGATCGGTCGGATTGCCGTTCGCGTGACGCCTGTCACTCTGTGAACAGTGCCGCGGCGCTTCGTGGGAGTTCGTTCAGATCACACCTGCGGAACGTTTCCGCAGGTCGTCCGCCTCCGATGCTGGACGTCTCGCCCGTGCTGACGAGTCCCTCGATCACGTGCCTCCGGAACGAATCCTTCGGTAACGGGCGGGAGAAGACGATTTCGTAGAGGCGCCGAAGCTCGAGGATGGTGAACGAGTCGCCCAGCAGGTGGTCGGGGTCGGGCCTGCGTGCGTAGCGTTCGCGCAGGTCGGCGAGCGCCAGACCCACCATGTGGCGGTGGTCGAAGGCGAGGTCGGCGACTACGGGGTCGTCGCAGGGGAGCACGGTGGCGTTCGGGGGCAGTTCGGCGGCGGGAATCGTCGCACCGTGCGCCATGGACACCACCCACCCGCGATCGTCTCGGTCGGGGTCGTCGAACATGCGCAGCTGGTGGATTCGGACTCGGCCGATCCCAGCTTTGTCGCCTAATGCGCGGTGCGCGGCGTCGGCCAGCGTTTCGCCCGGGTGGAGAAACGTTCCCGGTAGGGCCATGCCGTCACCGTGGCGGACCGTCAATGCCTGCACGGCATCGTTGTGGACGGTGAGTACGGCGACGTCCACCGCAACGGAAGGGCGTGGGTAGTCGGTCAGCGCGCGTCCGTTCGCATCTTTCCATTCCACGCTTGCAGCTTAGCGCAGATGTGATCTATTATTTAGCTCAGAATTGAGCAAAGGAGATCTCATGGGGCTTACGGAACAGCAGACGGCGCGTGCGGCGGGGGTTCTGCTCGGCACTGCTGCGGGGGATGCGCTCGGTGCGGGTTACGAGTTCACACACCCGACGCCCGAGACAGTGGTCGACATGATCGGGGGAGGCCCGTTCGGGTTCGCGCCCGGTGAGTGGACGGACGACACCTCGATGGCACTGGCCATCGCCGAGGTGGCCGCCGAAGGTGTCGACCTGCGGTCGCAGCGGGGGATGGATGCGGTCGCCGCCCAGTTCGTGCGGTGGTACGACTCGGGTCCCAAGGACATCGGAAATCAGACGCACGCGGTGTTGTCGGCTCGCAGCACCTCCGGTTCCGAGATGACGGACCGGGCGCGCAGTATCTCCGGGCGTAAGGGCGGCAACGGATCGTTGATGCGGACCGCCCCGGTAGCGCTGGGGTTCCTGGAGGACGAACTCGGATGTATCGACGCAGCCGTGCGGGTCGGCGCCCTCACTCACGACGACGTCCGGGCCGGGCAGGCGTGCGCGATGTGGACCTATGCCATTCGGCATGCCGTCGTACACGGCGACTTCGATGGCGTGCGACGGTATCTCGACGTCGCACAGGACGATTCGGCAGAGTTCTGGGGGCCGTTGCTGGACGAGGCCGAGACGGGGACGCCGGCAGACTTCGCGAACAACGGGTGGGTGGTCCATGCCCTGCAGACCGCGTGGTGGGCCATCGCCGGGGCCGAGGACTCGGGTCCGCAACACCTTCCGGTCGCGCTCGAAAGAGCCGTGCGCGCAGGACACGACACCGATACGACCGCCGCGATCGCGGGCGGTCTGCTCGGCGCGCGTTGGGGAGCGTCGGCAGTCCCTGCTCGGTGGCGAAGGAAGCTGCACGGATGGCCGGGACTGGATGCGACGGACCTCGTTCGCCTCGCGGTTCGCGCGGCGTGGGGTGGCCGCGACGATCACCCCGATCTGGAACTGTGCGAGGCC
Organism: Rhodococcus sp. NPDC058521; assembly: GCF_042719695.1. Lineage (NCBI taxonomy): Bacteria > Bacillati > Actinomycetota > Actinomycetes > Mycobacteriales > Nocardiaceae > Rhodococcus > Rhodococcus sp. NPDC058521. Next base: position 81,463 of record NZ_JBHXNL010000005.1, on the reverse strand, counting down.
GATATCAGGTCGAACGACAAGGAGGCGTGAACATGATCATCGACGTCGTAGAGGGGGACATCACGCGTATGCGCGTGGATGCCGTCGTGAATGCTGCCAACTCCGGTCTTCTCGGAGGTGGCGGGGTGGATGGAGCTATTCATCGTGCCGGTGGCCCGGACATTCTGGCGCAATGCAAGATGCTGCGAGCCACGTCGCTGCCGAACGGGCTGGCCGAGGGTGCAGCAGTCGCCACGACTGCAGGGCACCTCCCGGCGCGGTGGGTCATTCACACCGTTGGGCCGAGATACTCGGTGCGCGAGAACCGTTCGCCCGTGCTGCGCTCCGCGTACACCACGAGTCTGAGGGTTGCGGACTCCCTCGGGGCGACGACGGTGGCATTTCCGCTCGTATCGGGAGGTGCCTTCGGGTGGCCCGTCGACGAGGCGGTACGCGAGGCCGTCACCGCGTTGACCGGTGCCCGAACCAGCGTGGAAGTGGCGACCCTGGTCGCGTTCGACCGACACGTCGCCGAATCGATGCGCCGAGTCATCGGCTAGGACGCCGGGCCCGCGTTACGGTGAATTCCGATCGAAGGAGACTCGAGTATGGCTACTTTCGTTCTGCTTCCCGGCGCGGGCTCGGACTCGTTCTACTGGCATCGGGTGTCGCCGATGTTGTCGAACAACGGGCATGCGGTGATCACGGTCGACCTGCCGTACGCAGATGCGGAGGCAGGTCAGTACGAGTTCGCCGACCTCGTCGCGGAGGGAGCGGCCTGCACGGCGCAGCCTTTGATTCTGGTGGCGCAGTCGATGTCCGCGTTCACGGCGGCGATCGTGTGCGAGAAGATCGAGGTCGATCTTCTCGTGCTGGTGGCGCCCATGCTGCCTGCCCCGGGTGAGTCGCCCGGCCAGTGGTGGGAGAACACCGGTCAGGAGGCGGCACGACGAGCGGCCGACGTCGAAGAGGGGCGCAACCCCGATGCGCCGATGGATCCGATCCCGTTGTTCTTCCACGACGTCCCACCGGAGGTGGCCGACGAGGTGCTCGGTCGCGGCGAAGTGACGATGGCGGACACCCCGTTCGAAACGGTGTGGGATGCGCAGTCGTGGCCGGAAGTGCCCATCCGGGTCGTCGCGGGACGGTACGACCGACTGTTTCCACTCGACTTCCTCGAGAAACTCGCTCGGGATCGGGTGGGAGTCGACGTGGACGTCGTCGACGCGGGCCACCTGATTGCGTTGTCGCGGCCCGAACAGCTGGCCGCACTGCTGGAGGAATACGTGACGGATCTGCCGGGTTGATCGAACCGATGACGAACACGGACAGCCGGCTGAGTCGAATTGGTCTGCGAACAGCAAATTTTCGAGAAGACTCCGACGATGCGAAGCTGTCGGCAGGATTTCTGCTTGCCGCGACGCTGGTTGCGTTGGTCTGGGCGAACCTGGGGGAGTCCTACGAGGCGTTCTGGCACACGCCCCTCACTGTCACGCTCGGTGATCACTCCATCGCGCTCGATCTGAAGCACTGGGTGAACGACGCGCTGATGACGCTGTTCTTCTTCGTCGTCGGTCTCGAAGTGAAACGTGAACTCACGATCGGTGAACTCACCGATCGAACTCGGGCTGCGGTTCCGCTCGTCGCGGCGGTCGCTGGGCTGGCGGCGCCCGCGCTCATCTCCTGGTGCTCAATCCGAGTGACGAAGAGGCGAGTGCGTGGGGTGTGGTTGTCTCCACCGACACGGCGTTCGTCCTGGGTGCGCTCGCGCTCGTCGGGCCACGGTGTTCGGCACGGTTGCGGGTCTTCATCCTCACTCTGGCCGTTGCCGACGACATCGGCGCGCTCGCGATCATCGCGTTCTTCTACACGGACAACCTGCGCATCGGGCCTCTGCTGTTCGGTGCGCTCGGTCTGCTGGTCATCCTGCAACTTCGACGGCTCGAAGTGTGGCGGGGCGTCGCGTACTTCGTCGTGGCTGCTGGAACCTGGCTGGCCTTCTACGAATCCGGGGTCCATCCGACGTTGGCCGGCGTCCTGATCGCACTCATTCTGCCCGTCTACCCGCCGCGTCGGAGTGAGGTCGAACGGGCTGGTGAATTGACCAGGGCATTTCGGCAATCACCCAGTTCCGACTACGCGCGGGCAGCACAGTTGAGCGTCGTGCGGGCCGTGTCGATGAACGAACGCCTGTTGCGGCTGTATCAGCCGTACACCGCGTTTCTGGTCGTGCCGATCTTCGCCCTCGCGAACGCAGGTGTGGTGATCACCCCGGACACTCTGGCGGATGCCGCCACCTCCACGCTTGCGTGGGGAATCGTCCTCGGTCTCGTGGTGGGCAAGCTCGTCGGAATCACGGGCGCGACGGCGGTGTTCGCGAAGGTGCGCCCGGGGAGTCTGCCGCCTGGCCTCAGCCTCTCGCAGATCGCAGGCGGTGGGGCGCTTGCCGGAATCGGATTCACGATCTCGCTGTTCATCGTGGATCTCGCCGTCGAATCACCGGAACTCGCCAACGAAGCGCGCGTGGGTGTTCTCGTTGCCGCAGTGATCGCAACCGTGGCTGGTTGGGCACTGTTCCGCATCTCCGACCGGATCCATCCACCCACCGAACAGGCAGGCATGCGATTGCTCCGGCCGGTTGATCCGCAGCGCGATCACATTCGAGGACGTGAAGACGCACCGTTGACACTCGTCGAGTACGGCGACTTCGAATGCCCGTTCTGCAGCAAGGCGACCGGAAGCATCCGGGACGTCCGAAATCGATTCGGGGACGACATCCGGTACGTGTTCAGGCACCTGCCACTCGACGACGTTCACCCACACGCCCGCTTCGCGTCCGAAGCAAGTGAAGCGGCAGGCGCACAGGGCAGGTTCTGGGAGATGCACGACCACCTGTTCGCGAACAGTGACGCGCTGTCGGAAGACGAAATCTACGAGCACGCCGAGGGCTTGGGGCTCGACATGGAGACGTTCGAGGAAGCGATGCGCAAGGGAAGCCCGCGCCACCGGGTCGACGACGACGAACTCGACGCCGTCTCGAGCGACTTCCGCGGCACACCCACCTTCTACCTCGGCGCCAGTTCGTCGGACCTCGTTCGGCACGTCGGCCCGTTCGACGCGGCAACCCTCATCCGCCGACTCGAGGAAGCGCGCTAGTAGGCGTTCGTACTACCGGATCGAAGGGTTGCCGAGAAGTTCGTCCCAGCGGAGCCAATTTTGTCCGGACGCCACTACCAGCGGTAACTGGCGGGTAGTTCATGTCGATGAACGTTCAGGCAGCTATCCCGGCCCGACCGACGGATTGCAGCCGATCGATATCGCAACCGGAGGTACGGACATGGATCTGACAGCGCTACTCGAAGTCGTAATCGCACTGCTCGAAGTGCTCGGACCGTTGATGGGTGGTGGAGGCGGAGGCGGCATGGGCTCCCTCGGCGGACTGTCCTGACCCACCCCACCGTGTACGAATGGGACGCCCGTTCCGTTGGATCGAACGGGCGTCCCATTCGTACGGGTGCGGGGAGGGTTACGGGCGAGAAACGGGAGCCGGTGCGGGCGTTCCCACGGGTGGGGGTGGCGCAGTTTGTGGTGTCGCGAGTTGTGGTGTTGTCGGCGGCGGAGTCTGCATCTCCTGCATCTGTTCGAGCAGTTCCGGAGCAATTTCCTGATGGTCGCCCGTGGTGATGTCGAAATCGCCGACGAGCACTCCGCCGACGTCGAAGCTTGCGCGGTACAGGACGACGAGGGTCCCGTCGGCGTCGGTGAAGTTGGCGTTCGTGGCGATCGTGTCGCTCATGTCGGAGCTGCGAAGGTTCGCCCCGGTGAAATCGGCTGCCGCAACGTTCGTACCCCGAAAGTCGGCACCTTCCAGATTCGCGTGCCGGAGGTTGATGCCGCGTAGGTCGTGGTGTGTCAGATCTGCGCCGGGGCAGGTGGTGTGCTCGGTAGGAGTTGGGTCGGCGACGATCGTGCAGTCGTTGATCCTGACAGGTTCGGCGGTGGAGATGCCGGCACCGGTGACGCCGAGCGCCGCAATGGACGCTGCCATCAGTACACCCCTCGGCCCCTTGTTCATGCCCACATCATGGCCGAATTGTGGGAGTGTCGGAGCCGTTTTCCCACATAGTCGTTTTCCCACATAGTTGTTCGGAGCGAGGCGACTATTCGACGCGGACGAATACGGCGGGGGCGCGATCGGGTACCTGCACGGCCAGGTTTCGTGCGACGAGGTGCCTCAGATGTGCCGCAGCTTCCGCAAGGGCCATGTGTTTACCCAAGGGGGAGATGTCGCCCCACGGCTTGTACCACTTCATGCGTTCGGCGACCTGCCATACGGTGAGTTCGTCGTCGCCGAAAGCCTCGTGCAGGTGGCTGAGTCGTTCTTCGTGGTGGGCGACGAGTTCGTCGGATCGCGCCGCGACGTCGTCTATCGGTATGCCGTGTGCGCCCAGCCCTCTCGTGATGTTCATCGACTTCATCCTGCGTAGCGATGCGAGGAACTCGGCAAGGGCGTCGCGCTCTTCCATCGGGTATTGGAAAGCTCCCACGTGGGGAGTGGTTTTCTGAAGCACGTGGTCGCCGGTGAACATCACGTCGGCGTCCTCGAGGTGGAAGCACACGTGGCCGGGTGTATGGCCAGGTGTGTGGACGGCGCGCAGTTCACGTCCGGCGAGCGGGATGCGCTCGTCGTCGTTCAGGATTCTGTCGGGTTTCGAGGCCGAGGTGGTCGGGGCCTGTGGTGCGTCCGCGAGTTCGAATGCGGCGACGTCGCTCGGTCCGGCACCTGCATTGATCAGGTTCTGACGATGAAAGTTCAGAAACTCCTGGTCTCGTGCGGCCGTCATCAGTTCGAACTCGTCGAAATCGGAGCGGTGCATTGCGATCCAGGCGCCCGACGCCTCACGGACGCGGCCGCACAGTCCCACGTGGTCCGGGTGGAAATGCGTGAGCACCACGCCCTCGACGTCCTTGACCGAGTGTCCGATCTCCGCCAGGCCGGCGGTGAGCCCGTTCCACCCGTTGTCGTCGTCCCACCCTGCGTCGACGAGGATCAGGCCATTGGGGGACTCCATGGCGTAGACGAGCGTGTGGCCGAGTGGATTGTTCGTGATGGGGACCGCAATCTGGAAGATTCCGTCACCTATAGGCGCCGCACCGTTCATTCGGTTACCCCGTTCGCTTCATTTCTAGAACACGTTCCACTGATCTCATGGTTACTCGGGGTGGGGCGAAATGTCGAATTTGCGGACGGCGAGGCGTCAGAGGGTTTCGCCGCGAGCCCGCCATTCGATCGCGGGGCACGTGTCCATGACCATGGCGAGTCCGGCGTCGGTGGTGCGCCGAAACGCGTCTTCGTCGATCACGCCCAACTGGAACCACACACCCTTGGCGCCCACGGCGGCCGCTTGGTCCGCGAACTCTCCGGCGGCGTCGGACTGCCTGAACACATCCACCACGTCGATCGGGAACGGAACCTCCGAGAGGGAGGCGTAGCCCTGCTCGCCGAGAACGGTGGGGGCGCTCGGATGGATCGGGACTATGCGCTTGCCGTGACGTTGCAGGACTTCGGCGATCTCGTAGGCCGTTCGCTCCGGATTTCCCGACAGGCCGACCACCGCCCAGGTCTTGCAGTCGTCGAGCATGAGTGACACTGCGTCCGGGTTCTGCCAGTTCTCGTTTCGCTCGTGCGTGTCCATGTCCCGAAACTACTCCGTTCGGTTCTTTCGCACGCTGCGGTAGATGGCCCTGTGGACGACGACGCGCTGCAGAACGTCGAGCGAGTATGCCGGAAAGCGGAACTCGCGTCCATTCGGGGCGAAGACGACGAGGCGGTCGCGCGGTTTCGGTGGATGCGGCTCGCCCCGAAAATGACGACGGTGGCGATCGGATCGGCAATGAGTCCGTCCAGCCACAGTTGGCCGGTGTCGGGACCCCATAACAGCCACGCGAGTCCTGCAGCGATGGCGACCACGTAGGCGACGGCGACTCGGCCGAGGGCGGCCCGTTTGTTCATGTGGCGAGGTAGACATCTGCGATGCCTTCTCATGGCGAGGTGCGCGGGGTTTCGTGTTCCCCTTGCGGAACATATCGATTATCGATACCGTATCGATAATCGATATGGACCAGATGGAGGGGTGCGACATGTTTCGATCGAAGGAAGAGTCCGCAGAGATCATCGGGCTCACGAAGAAGAATCGCCGTGACCTGTCGGCATCCCTGGCTGTTTTCGCTGCATTGGCGGTGGCGGTGATCGTCAGGTATGTCATGAATCTGACAGGTCAACTCGGGGACGGCACCGTATCGACCCGACTCCGCATGTACGACGACGATGCGCAGTGGATCACCGCACCCAATGGCGCATCCGTGCAGGCCGGACCGGGCATACCGTTGCAAATGCCCACGGAATCGCTGTCGCCCGTCACCACCGGGTTCTTGCGTGCAGGGGACCTGCTCGAATCCGTGGGATACCTTGTGGTGCTCGGGCTTCTGGCCGTCTTGGTGGTCCGGTTCATACGCGGCGGTATCTTCGAGCTGTGGTCGGCGAGACTCGTCAACGCGGTCGCGATCGCATCGATCCTGGCAGTGTTCTTGCCGGTGATTCCTCGCCAGCTGGGCGGCAACATCGCAGCTCACGACCTGGGGTGGATCGGTGCCGACGTCCCGGACGCACACGTCGACACCGAGGTGCTGAATGCGGATTTCTGGCCGATCTACGTGTTCTGCATGGCGTTCTCGGCGATGGCCGTGATCATGAAGATCGGTTCACGGATGGCACGTGACCAGGCCGGACTGGTCTGATGCCACCCGGAACCGACATCGAGCACGGTGTCAGGTGCCATCTCGATCAGCTTCTGGAGTCGCGGGGAATGACTCTCGCGCGACTGTCCGAACTGGTCGGTGTCAGTGTGGCGAACCTGTCGGTGCTCAAGAACGATCGCGCCCGGGCCGTCCGTTTCTCGACGCTCACTGCTCTGTGCAGGATTCTCGAGTGTGACGTGGGAGATCTGTTCAGCGTCGACTACTCGTGATCGCCGGCCAGCCACGCCATCGAGGCGACCACCAAGGATCGGGTTCCGATGGCGAGAGTCGGCTGCAGCTTCTCCGCCACCTTGCCGGCGGTGCGACGCTCTTGATGCGGGAGTTCCGGGTTGGCGTGTGGGTCCTTGTAGAACTCTTCCTGCCAGGACCGAATGCCGTCAAGACCTGCAGTGACTGCCTTGATGGGTGTGCTCACGGTGCGCTCCTGTCCGTCGTTCGACCGCTAGGACTCGTCCGTCCCACGCTATCCCCACCCGACCGATGTCACACATGTTCAGCTGCGGCGGGCCGGTGTGACATTGGTCGGGGGCGACGGGCGGCAGTCCGCCGGGAAGGCAGAGCAGTACAGGACGAACAGGTCGTCGGCTACTATCCGGACGTCCACCAGCGGACAGCGTGAAGGGCGTAAGTCCGGTGAGAATCCGGTGCGGTCCCGCCACTGTGAACGGTCGTCTCGACCGTGAGCCAGGTGCCTTGCTGTTCGCTGCTCCACTTCTGGGACGCGTGATCCCAGGAAGGTAGTAGTACACATGAATACAGTCGCGGGTAGTCGATCCCGGCGTGCCTTGGCGCCGTTGCTGTCACTGGGCGCGGTGTTTACCCTGGCAGGTTGCGGTGAGGCGGTCACCGACGAGGAAGCGTCGACGGCCGTGGCTGGGGAGGTGTACACGGACGACAACTGCGGGATCGCCACCGAATACACGTCGGTGCCGGACCGTGCGGTGTCGCTGACGTCGAACGCCACCGAGACGATGCTCGAGCTCGGACTCGAAGACCACATCGTGGGTACTGCTTACATGCGCGGACGCGAGATCGCTCCGGACTATGCGGAACCGTACGGGCAGGTGCCGATCCTGTCGTCAGAGCAGCCGACGATGGAGCAGCTCATCGATGTGAATCCGGACTTCGTCTACTCGGGGTACCCGGACGGCTTCAGCGAGAAGAACGGGCACACCCGTGAGCAACTCGGCGACGCGGGCATCGACACCCACCTGACGCCCGAGGGATGTGCCACCGGTCCGGTCGAGGTGGAGGACATCTTCACGGAGATCACCACGATCGGTGACATCTTCCGGGTACCCGACCGGGCCGAGGCGTCCGTCGATGCACTGCGCAAGAGGCTCGACGAGGTCCGATCGCGTGTGGGCGACGAGGAGCCCGTCAAGGTGTTCCTGTATGCGTCGGGGACGGACAGCGGCGCCACGACGGGCGGAAACAGCATGGCGACTCAGCTGATCGAGGCTGCCGGCGGCGAGAACATCTTCGGCGACGTACCCGAGCGCTGGATGAGCGTGTCGTGGGAGCAGGTAGCCGAGCGCGCGCCCGATGTCATTCTGGTTCGCGAGGAGGGGACGACCCCCGAGTATCAATCGCCCTCGGTGGCGGCGAAGATCGCGGATCTCGAGAGTGTGCCCGTCATCGCCGAGACGCCCGCCATGAAGAACAAGGCCTTCCCGACGATCACCCTGTCGCAGTTGCAGCCGGGTCCGTATTCGATCGACGGAATCGAGCATCTCGGACGACAGTTCCATCCGTCCGCATTCGAGTGAGTAGCCGCGTCGACACGAAGACCCGACCTCGCGACGTTCGGGTTGCGCCCACCACCCGTCCCGGCACCGGTGCGCGGAGGCGTTTTCGGCTGGTGACGGGTGTTGCCTTCGTGGTTCTGCTCGTGTTGGCCACCGCCGGAATCATGGTGGGTTCGGTCGGTGTCGATCCCGCAACCGCGTGGAAGATCATCGGGCACAGGATCTTCGGATCCGGAATCGTCGCGCCGGACTGGACGCGATCACAAGACCTGATCATCGCGGACGCGCGGCTGCCGCGGGTTCTGCTGGCTGGAGTCGTGGGTGCGGGATTGGCCTTGGTCGGCACCACCATTCAGGCGATCGTCCGCAACCCGCTTGCCGGTCCGGGCATTCTGGGAGTGTCGGCGGGCGCTGCGGCGGGAGCGGTGGCCGTACTCCGTTTCGGGGTCGGCGGGAGCGCTGTTCTGCTTCCGATTGCCGCATTCCTGGGGGCGCTCGCCGCGATATTCGTGGTTTTGGGGATTGTGCGGGGACGGGGTGCTCTCGACCCGATCCGGCTCGTACTCGCCGGTGTGGCCGTGTCGGCGGTGCTCAGCGCAGTGACGTCCTTGATGGTGCTCACCTCGCCGGACCAAGGTCTGGCCGGTCAGGTTCTGCAGTGGACTCTCGGCGGATTCGGCGGCGCGAAGTGGAGCGCGTTGTGGGTGCCGGCCGTGGCGCTGGCGGTGGGAGTCGCGGTTCTCATGCCATTGGCGCGTCGACTGAATCTGCTCCTCGCCGGAGACGAGAATGCCACCGCACTCGGCCTGGACGTACGACGTTTCCGGTTCGTATTGATCGTGCTGTGCGCCGTCCTCACCGGCGTGATGGTGGCAGTCAGTGGGGTGATCGGATTCATCGGCCTGATGATTCCGCACATCGCGCGGCTTCTCGTGGGGTCCGATCACCGACGGGTGATTCCTGTCGCGCTGTTGATCGGGGCAGCGTTCGCGATAGGCACCGATCTTGTCGCGCGCACGATCATGATTCCGCGGGAGTTGCCGGTCGGAATCATCACGGCGCTGGTGGGTGGGCCGTACTTCGTCTGGCTGCTACGACGCACAGGGAAGGTTGGTCGGTAGATGCTGCGCTTCGACGGTGTGACGGTGACTGCGGGAGACAAGGTACTCGTAGACGACGTCAGCCTCGACATCGGGGACGGCGAGATCGTGGGTCTCGTCGGTCCTAACGGTAGTGGCAAGTCGACTCTGCTGCGGACTGCGTATCGCGCAATGAAGCCGGCGGCGGGCACGATCACGCTCGATGGGCACGATGTGTGGGCGACAGCGGTGCGGACAATCGGCAAACGCACAGGTGTCGTCACACAACAGATGCCATCGGACTTCCCACTCACCTCGGGTGACGTGGTGCTGCTCGGGCGGGCAGCACACAAGGGCATGTTCGACGCCGACGACGACACAGATGCCGCCTTGGTCATGTCCTGCCTCGATGCCGTCGACATGGCGGACCGTGTGGACGACGACTTCTCGACCTTGTCCGGTGGTGAGCGTCAGCGGGTGCTTGTCGCGCAGGCGCTGGCAGGTGTGCCGTGGGTGCTGCTGTTCGACGAGCCCACCAATCACCTCGATTTGCGTCATCAGCTCGGCCTGATGCGGGTTGTTCGTGAGCACGACGGGGCCGCCGTGGTGGCGTTGCACGATCTCGGGCTCGCCGCACGGTACTGCGATCGCATCGCGGTTCTCGATCACGGAAAGCTTTGGGGTGTGGGCACTCCGGACGAGGTCGTCACACCGCGTCTTCTCGACGACGTATACGGGGTGGAAGCCGAAGTGCATCGCCACCCTCGAGACGATTCGCCGATGGTCGTGGTGCTGTGATGCGGTGGGGCGTGCTCACCCACGTCGCGACGCAGCAATCTCCCCGTGAGGCGTTCGAGGATGCGATTCGACTGGCCCGCGCTGCGGAGGATCTGGGATTCGACTCGTTCTGGTTGGCGCAGCACAGATTCGGTGCACAGGGCGGGATGTTGCCCAGCCCGTTGATGCTGCTGTCAGCGATCGCTCGGGAGACCGATCGAATCCGATTGGGGACGGCGTCGATCGCCACTCTGTTCGAGGACCCCCGCAGGTTGCTGGAAGACGCGGCAGTGCTCGATGCGCTCAGCGGTGGGCGTCTGGAATTGGGTCTGGGCAGTGGGTCTGCCGCCGATGCGTCTCGTGCGTGGGGAAGCGATCACGAAGACCGACATCACCGGCATTGGAATGCATTGGACGCGGTGCTCGATGTCGTGCGTCATGGAATCGGTGTGGAGCGCCTGCCGGTTGTGCCTGCGACGGACGGGTTGGCGTCGCGGATCTGGGCCACCTGCGGTAGCGCGGAGAGCGCACTTGCGGCAGCTGAGCGTGGGCTCGGACTGGTGGTGGGGAGGCGCCGGGTGGGTGCAGACGGCCCCCGTGCCGAAGACGTTCGTGTCGCGCGTCTGATGGGGGACTATCGCCGCAAAGCGGAAGTGCCTCGGGTGGCGCTCTCGCGTCCGGTGTTGGCGACGCAGGATGCGAAGGTGGACCTCGATTCGCTTCCGTCCACATTGCTGGCAGGCTCACCCGAGCAGGTCGTCGACGGTTTCCGCGACGATCCCGGGTTGCCTCTCGCTGACGAGCTCCTCGTGCACACCAGGCCGATCGACGCGCCCGTCGATCTCGAAATCGCGAGCCTCCGACTCCTGGCGGAGAAGGTTCGCCCCCACCTACCCCCGACCAATGTCACACCGGTTCAGTTGAACTGAACCGGTGTGACATTCGTCGGGCAAAGGGGGGGAAGGGGTCAGGCGCGGTCGGCTCTGATGAACTCGGCGCAGCGTTCGCCCACCACCATGACGGTGATGTTGGGGTTCACCGTGGTGTGCTCGGGGAACACCGACGCGTCGGCGACGCGCAATCCTTCCACACCCTTCACTCGCAGTTGCGGGTCGAGTGGGGACATGTTGTCCGTTGTCGCACCCATGCGGCAGGTTCCGACGGGGTGGTAGACGGTGTTGTGGGTGCGGCTGATGTAGTCGGCGAGGTCTTCGTCGGTCTGAACATCCTTGCCGGGGAAGAGTTCTTCTCCGGCCCACTCGGCCATCGCGGGTTGCGACACGATGTCGCGGGCACGACGGATACCGGCGATCATGATGCGCATGTCATAGCCGTCAGGGTCGGTGAAATACCGCGGATCGACGCGCGGTTTGTCGCGGAAGTCCCTCGAGCGCAACAGGACCGAGCCTCTCGACTTGGCATGAGTGACGTTGGGTGTGAGGCAGAAGACGTTCTCCTCGGTGGGGTAACCGTGCCGGAGTGTGTTCATGTCGAACGGCACGGAGCCGTAGTGCATCATCAGATCCGGCCGATCGAGACCATCGTCGACGGTGTCGAAGATCCCGATCTCCCACCACTGGGTGGACGTCTCGACCATCGGCTTCTTCGCAACCCAGGAAATCACGCCCTCGGGATGATCCTGCAGATTGGCGCCGACGCCGGGGGAGTCGACGAGCACCCCGATGCCGTGTTCGCGCAGGTGCACTGTCGGTCCGATTCCCGACAGCATCAGTAGTTTCGGGGTGTCGATGGCGCCGGTGGACACCACCACCTCGCCGTTCGCGCGGATGGTCTGGACCCGGCCGAACTGGTTGTCGACCACTTCCACACCCACGCAGCGGGTGCCCTCGAACACGAGTTTCTTTGCGCGCAGCCCGGTCAGCAGGGTGAAGTTCTCGCGGTCGGAGATCGGGTGGATGTACGACACGGACGAGGACGAACGGGTGCCGTCAGCGCGCCGGTTGATCTGGAAGAAGTTGGCACCGTTTTTGACGGTCTCACCGTTGTTGAACTTGGTGGTGGGAAGACCGGCCTCGGCGCAGGCCTCGAGCAGTTTCACGCCGCACTGGTCGGCGGGCGGCACGTTCATCAGATGCACCGGCCCGCTGTCGCCGTGGTGCGGGGAGTCCGGGCCGGCGTCCTCGTTGGTCTCGAGGCGCTTGACCACCGGCCACACGGTGTCCTTGTTCCAGCCTTCGGCGCCGTGCTCGGATTCCCACCCGTTCATGTCCTCGGCCGGGGGCCAGAAGGCAATACACGAGTTGTGGGACGAGCAGCCGCCCATCACCTTGGCTCGGGCATGACGGAGGAAGGAGTTGCCGTTCTCCTGCGGTTCGACCGGGTAATCCCAGTCGTAGCCGGACTCGAGGAGCTCCATCCAGCGCTCGAGTTCGAGAACCTCGGGGATCCCGCGGTCGTCGGGTCCGGCCTCGATCAGTGCGACGGTGATCGACGGGTCCTCGGAGAGACGTGCAGCGCAGGCGGCACCGGCGGATCCACCGCCGATCACCACATAGTCGAAGGTGCGATCGTCGGTGCTCATCGGTTGTCCTCCTGCGTGTCGTTGCTGAACCAGCCGGTGACTGCGGGCGCGATGTTCTGGTAGATGTGCTTGGACTCGCGGTACTCGTCCAGGCCCGTCGGTCCGAGCTCGCGACCCACGCCGGACTGGCCCATACCACCCCATTCTGCCTGGGGAAGGTACGGGTGGAAATCGTTGATCCAGATGGTTCCGTGACGCAGCCGGTTGGCGACGCGCTGCGCCTTGCCCGCGTCCTGGGTCCACACTGCGCCGGCCAGACCGTAGTGGGTGTCGTTGGCGATGCGGACGGCGTCGTCCTCGTCGGTGAAGGTTTCGATGGTGACGGTGGGGCCGAACGCCTCGTCGACTACCACGGACATGCCTTGGCGCACCTGGTCGAGAATGGTGGGCTTGTAGTAGTAGCCCTGGTCCAGATCGGTGGAACCTCGTGTTCCGGTGGCGAACTCGCCGCCAGTGCGTAGCCGCGCACCCTCGGCGACACCGGCCTTGACGTAAGCGTCGACCTTGTCGCGATGGGCGGCCGAGATCAGCGGCCCGGTCTCGGCGTTGTCGTCGAACGGCCCGCCGATCCGGATCTTCTCGGCGCGGGCGACCAGTGCGTCGGTGAACCTCTCGGCGATGCTGTCCTGCACAACGATTCGCGCTCCGGCGGAGCACACCTGGCCCGAGTGCACGAACGCACCGTTCAGGGCATTGTCCACGGCCGCGTCGAAGTCGGCGTCTGCGAAAATCACATTGGGGTTCTTACCGCCCAGTTCGAGGGCGACTTTCTTGACGGTCGCGGCGGCGGCCGCGGCCACCACCTTGCCGGTGACGAGGCCGCCGGTGAACGAGACGAGGTCGATGTCGGGGTGCTCGGACAGAGGAGCACCGGCGTCGGGGCCGGCTCCGGTGACGAGGTTGGCGACGCCCTCGGGGAGGCCGAGTTCGTCGAGGACCTGCATCATCAAGATCGCGGTGTGCGGGGTGAGTTCGGCAGGCTTGAGGACGAAGGTGCACCCTGCTGCAAGGGCGGGGCCGATCTTCCAGGCCGCCTGCAACAGTGGGTAGTTCCAGGGCGTGATCATGCCGCAGACGCCCACGGGTTCGTACTGGATGCGGCTGACTACGGTGTCCATACCGGCGTCGACCAGGCGTCCTGCTTCCTGAGCCGCGGCCCTGCCGAAGTATTCGAAGCAGGCGATGATGTCGTCCATGTCGATCTCGGATTCGACGAGACGCTTGCCGGTGTCGAGGGATTCGGCGCGCGCGAATTCGTCCTTGCGTTCGCGCAGGCGGTCGGCGACCTTCAGCAGGAGCGCGCCGCGGTCTGCCGCCGGTACCGACGACCATCGGCCGTCGTCGAATGCGGTGCGGGCGGCCGCGATTGCACGTTCGGTGTCGACGCGCGAGGCTTCGCTGACGGTGCCCACCGTCTCGCCGTTGGCCGGGCACTCGATGTCACGCGTGTCGCCGTTCGCCGCGGCCTGCCAGGTGCCGTCGATGAACAGGGTCTGTGCGGTCATGCTTCCTCTTTCTGAGTCTCGCTGCCGTCAGTGCTGGGGGTGTCGGCGTCGATGGTCTCGAAATCGTGCGACCAGTCGAGGACCGGTTCGGCGTTCACCGCAGTGGAGTCGGTGCCCTCGCTGTTGTGCAGGAAGACGAGGTGCCGTTCGTAATGATCGAGGACGTTGCTGATGAGCTGTTCCTTGGTGAATCCGAAGACGTCGAACCCACTGCTGCCGTCGGCGGAGAACACTTCCAGACGGAAGAACTTCGCACTCGGTTGTGCGCCTTGGCCGTAGCTCGGCGTCTGATGTTCGGTCGGATAAACCTGGTAGTGAAAAGGCCGCTCGTCGTCGAAGGGAACGTCGAGGTGGTAGCTGTGGATGCCGTACGCCGCGACGACATGTTCACCCACGGTGGCCTCGCGGCCGGCGCTGCTCAACTCCGCGGCCACCTCGCGGAGCGCCGGACCTGCCACGGTGGTGGCGTAGCGCTCCATCGCGTGGACGCCGGGGAATCGCACCGATCGTTCGATGCGCTGACGCCAGTGCAGGTTGGTGCCACCGGAAGCGCGGTTGGACAACGCCGCCGGAATGGAGTGGCGCAGTGAGGCTGCCCAGTTTCGCTCCACCTGGAGGGCTTTGAAGAGCCCGAGCATGAGAAACACAATCACGACGGCGAACGGCAAGCCCATGATGATGGTGGCGTTCTGCAGGGTGGTGATCCCGCCGATCATCAGCATCGCAAGCGTCAGCAGGCCGGTCGCGGTCGCCCAGAAGATGCGGACCCAGGTGGCGCCGTCGGATTCGTTGTCGCTCATGCAGGAACTGAAGTGCGACATGACAAGGGCGCCGGAGTCTGCGCTGGTGACGTAGAAGAGCAGTCCGGTGAAAGTTGCGATGACAGCCAGTGCGGGAGCGCCGGGGTACTGCTCGAGCAGGGCATAGAAGGCGCGTTCGGGGGAGGACACGGCGGTCTCGCCGAACTCGCTGTTACCGCCTCGGACTATGTCGATGGCGCTGTTTCCGAAGATCGAGATCCACACCAGGATGAACAGAAACGGGACGGTCAGCGTGCCGACTACGAACTGTCGGATGGTGCGACCCCGGGAAATGCGGGCGAGGAACAGCCCGACGAAGGGTGCCCACGCTATCCACCACGCCCAGAAGAACAGAGTCCAGGAGGAGAGCCATTCGTCGGGGCGGTCGTAGGCGAAGGTGTTGAGGGTCATCCCGGGGAAGCGGCTGGCGAAGTCGCCCATGTTCTGGACCATTCCGTCCAGGAGGAATGCCGTGGATCCGGCGATCAGAATGAAGACCATCAAACCGATCGCCAGTATGACGTTGAGTTCGGACAGCCGGCGGACCCCCTTGTCGACTCCGGACACGGCAGAGGCCATCGCGATCAGGACCGCGACCGCGATGAGGCCGGCTTGCGCGGCGGTACCTTCCGAGAGCCCGAACAGGTCGTTCAGCCCCACGTTGAGCTGGGCCACGCCGATACCGAGGCTCGTCGCCAGGCCGAAGATCGCACCGAGGAGTGCGGCGATGTCGACGGCGTCGCCCAGTCGGCCCTCGATCTTCTTGCCGAAGATGGGGTAGAGGGCAGAGCGGATGCTCAGCGGAAGGTTGTGCCGGTAGGCGAAATAGCCGAGGGCCATGCCCATGAGGGCGTACAGCGCCCAGCCGATGATGCCGTAGTGGAACAGGGTCCACACCACGGCTTGTCGTGCCGCCTCGGTATTGCTGCCACCTCCGGTGGGCGGCTCCAAGAACTGGGTGACCGGCTCGGCGACGGAGAAGAACATGAGGTCGATACCGATGCCGGCAGCGAAGAGCATTGCGGTCCAGGAGAACAGGCCGAAGACAGGCTTCGAATGGTCCGGGCCGAGCTTCACTTTGCCTACGCCGGACACTGCTGCCCAGATGACGAAGCCGAGCACTACCGTCACGAGCAGGATGTAGAACCAGCCGAGGTCCTTTGCGATCCAGGTGACGGCGGACCCGATGACTTTGTCGGCGCCGTCCTGATCCAGGAACGCCCATACGATGATGCCGACGATGCCGACACTCGAACCGATGAAGACAGGCCAGTTAACGGAAACCGTAGGCGGGGCCATCGCGTCGGATGTCTGGGGTGGTGTCGCATCGGGTTCTCGGGCAGGGCTCGGTTCCATTCGCATCCTCGGGTGATCGGGTGATTTCGATCGTCGAGCAAATCGACAGTATCACCGGAATTGCCCTGATTCCCGATAAGCGTCAACAGTCGAAATAGCCTTGTTACTGCAGGTGGGAGGCATTCGGTTCTGGATGTGCGAGAGGGTGAACGTCGTGAACACAACACGCCGATATGGGTGAATTGATCGATTTCGGACTTCGTGAGCAAACGTAAGCTACAGTGAGCGACGTTACATCGGGGGTCATGTTGTTATCCACCTCACATAGGAGATTTGGCATGGGAAGCACGACCATCGTGGACATCATCGGGTTCTTCTTCGACATCCTCGGACAGGCCGCAACCTTCTTCAGCTGATCGTTCGGCTCAACGTCTCTGCCCGGGTCGGCAGCCCCTGACTCGGTTCAATCACCCCAGCTCGTCAGAGCTTGTTTCGACATGGAGGAATCATGGGAAGTCTCAGTGGTGGCTTGGAAGCTATCTCGCAGTTCGTTACGCTCATCATCGCGGTGATGCCCGGAATCATCACGGGCTCGATCGGAGCTTGATCCGCATTCGCTGAACTGCGAATAACGTTGTGGCCACGGACTTTCGATCCGTGGCCACACGTCTGTCGTGGTGAGTTCTACTGATCGGTGTCGAACAATGTCGGCTCCGAGTTGGTGTCGAACAGACCCAGCTGAGGCGACTGCAGCGGGCGCCTCGTGTTGTCAGAATGCTTGTCCGAATCGTCAGCCGCAGTAGGGGTTACCTCTTCGATCACGTTTTTGGGGCCTTGAAGTATGCCGCCGAGACTGCTCGCAAAGGCGTCGTCGGCGCCTTGGAGGATGAGCAGAAGTATCTCCAGGGTGTTGTAAAGGTGCTGTGGGATGAAGGGGTCTGCAGCCAGGTCGCAGGTGGCGTTGAGTCGATCACCGACCACGACGGCGCGGAAGTAGGGCCACCGCCCGTTGAGGTCGGCCGCGACCTCGGCAGCTCGGGTCCGGTTGGTGATGTCCCGTACCAACGGCACGTGGATATGGATGTTGGGTCGCTCCTCGCCCGACCAGATGAATGCAGTGGTGAAGTCCACGGTCATCCACATGTCGCTGTCGTCGTCGCGGCCGTAGTGTGCATCGAAGGTGGCGGTGATGGTCTGCTCGACCGCATCACGCAGATGCTCGACGTCACGAGGCTCGATCGGAGTCTTCAGATTCAGTTCGGTGGATGCGTCCGGTTCGGCTGCCGGTGTCGGCACGAGGTCTTCGAATCCCGAGGTGTCGAGAAACGAAGGGTGCGGGACGTCCCAAACCTCGCGGAAAGCGGCAACTGTCATGGTGGCCAGCTTGTCGGCCCACGAGTAGGGAAGATCCACCCAGAACGCGGGCGAACCGTGCTCGGTGTCTGCGTTCGGTGTTCTCGAGGGTCGGTGCCAACCGAGCTCGACGAGGCGGGACTCGTCGTGTTCGGTGAGCGCTAGGTTGTCGGGCAGGTAGTGGTTGGACGGCACCTCGCAGCGTACGAGATCCTCGCTCCAGGCGTAGAACTGGACGCACTGCGGCATGTTCGTGTCGGCTGCATCGAACGTCGAATCGATGGTGAGGACCTGATGCAGCTGCAGGTCGGCGATGGCATCGGCCAGCCGCGAGGTGAACGCGTTCCAGGATCGCTGGACGCTGTTGTCGTATTCGAACGTGTCTACGCCGGACATAGGTGCCCCCAATGGAGATGGTCGCCGGAACCCCGAAACCGGCCGCTACTGTTGTGGTTTTGAATGTAGCGGCCGGTACCGACAGATTTGAGGCTAGTTGTCCACGTGGATCTCCGGCTTGCCCGCGGGAACCGTGATGGTGGCTCGGGTGCTCATCGGGCGTCCGGGGACGCTCACCTTGTCGGTGACGCGCATTTCCGACTTCCACTCGCCGGGCGTGATGACGTTGCGTACGTATCCGCGCTGCTTGTTGCCGAACTTGATGCTCGGGGTCGCCTCCATGAAGGCCCGCTGCGAGTCGTCGACATCGACACCGTCCTTCGCGGAGGAGATGGATGTGCCGGCAATCTCGACGCCCACCACCGGGGTCTGCTTCTGGTAGTCCTCGCGAAGCTCGGCGACGACGGTGCGGTGAATGTCACCGACGATCGAGACCAAGTTCTCGACTCCACGTTCTTTCGCGCCGCCGAGGATGCGGTGCCGGGAAGCCTCGTAACCGCTCCAACTGTCCATGCCCACAAGCCGTTCGCCGCTGGTCGCGTCCGGGAGGTCGGTGATCACGGTCTGGTGGGCCAGCACGTTCCACGTCGTGGACGAGGACCCCAGGCCGTCGAGAATCCACTTCTCCTGCTCGTCGCCGGTGATGGTGCGCTTGGGGTCGGCCGTCTGTGCGTCCTGCACGTGCGACTTGTCTCCGTACAGTTGATCGCTGCGGTACTGACGGGTGTCGAGGACCGAGAAGGTAGCGAGATTGCCGTACTCGACGCGCCGGTACAGCGTCAGGTCGGACCCGGTGGGTGCGGAGATGCGGGTGGGGTTGTGCTCCCACCAGGCGCGGAAGGCCTGGGCGCGGCGCTGCAGGAACTTCACCGGGTCGTCGTCGTCCTGGGAGATCTGACCGGCCCAGTTGTTGTCCACCTCGTGGTCGTCCATGGTGACGACCCACGGGGCAACCGCGTGCGCGCCCTGCAGCGACTTGTCGGATTTGTAGAGCGCGTAACGCATTCGGTACTGGGGGAGGGTTTCGATCTCCTCGAGCATGTCCGCGTGCAAAGGGGACATGTCGCGGATTCCGTTGTCGGCGATCTTGCCCTCGTAGATGTAGTCGCCGAGATGGAAGACGATGTCGAGGTCGTTGGTCGCGAGGTCGTCGTAAGCGGTGTAATGACCGTCCCACCAGGCCTGGCACGACGCCCATGCGAAGGACAACGAAGGAATCTCGATGCCGGATGCGGGCGTGGTCTTGGTGCGGCCGACCTCGCTGGTGTGACCGAGCGCGTGGAAACGGTAGAAGTAGGGATGCCAGGGCTCGAGGCCTTTGACATCGACGTGAACCGAGTGCGCGGAATCGGCTGTGGCGGTGAAGGTGCCGTTCTTGACGACCTTGGTGAATTTCTCGTCCTCCGCCACTTCCCATTTCACTTCTGCCGGTGTCGCGGGCATGCCGCCGTCCGGCGCGTAGACCTCGGGAGCCAGGCGCGTCCACAGGATCACCGAGTCGGGGAGGGGATCGCCCGAGGCGATGCCGAGGGTGAACGGGTAATCCGTTTCTCCGGAAACAGATCCGGTGCCGGGTGCGGCGATTGCAGGTGTTCCGAGGACCGCTGGAGTAGCGGCCATGGCGCCGACCATGGCGGTCCACGTGAGGAACTGACGGCGACTGGTGCCGCTGCGCAGTGTGATGTCCGGGGTGACTGTGATGGGCTGCCGTTTCATGGCCGACAGTGGAACGGGCGTACCTGAAATGCCAGCCACAAGCACATGGAATCGGAATGAACCGTTAGTTTTAGTAGGTCACGACCGTCCGTTGTGTCCGGTGCTATCGTGTCTCGATCGTTCGGGGCGGGCTTGGGCGACGCGAAGTTCAGGGGGAGGACATTCATGCTCGATCAGGATCCAGGGCAGGCAGCGCAGCAACTCGAGGACTGGGCAACTGGTCTCGAAGAGAAGGCAAAGAAGTATCAGGACCTGCACACCCAGATGGCCTCGACGAGCGTCACGCACACGTCCCGCGAGGGAAGAGTGACGGTGACCGTCGACGGCAACGGTGTCCCGACGGACATCAGACTCGAGGAAGCTTCACGGGGCGTGGAGCCCGGCACACTGTCCACCGAGGTGATGACGTGCATGCGCGAGGCCCAGGTGACGTTGCGGGAGAAGGTGTCCGCGCTCGTTCAAGACACCGCCGGCGACGACGAAGCGGGCAAGAACATCGCCGCGCAGTACGCACGGCGCTTCCCGGACGCGGACGGCGAGTCCGATGAACGGCCGAGCGACGACGAGTACTTCGAGAACCGCTCCTTCCTCTCGGACGAGGACGGTCGGCGATGAGCGGCGGCGAACTGACAGTAAAGATCGACGAAATTCGGTCACATGCACAGTGCGTCAGCACATTCGGAGACCGAGTCGGGCAGGCCGCAGACGCGGCTGCACACGTCGCATCGTTGGACGACGCCTACGGAATCTTCTGCCAGCCGTTCGGAATGATGCTGCAGGAGCCGCAACAGCGCGGTGCGAACCTGATTCGCGCCAACAGTTCGGCAGTGGCCGGCATGTCCGATCGTCTCCAGAAGTGTGCGGACTCGTACCAGGAAATCGATGAGAAGCTCGGTAAGGCGCTTCAGGACATCTTGGAATCTATCGGTGTGATCTCCGTTCAGGCGGGTGGTCGGTGATGTCACTCGACCCAAGTACGACCAACCCATTGGTGGAACGCGGGACCGACGTCCGCAACAACTACTACCAAGAGGACATCGTCACCCATAGCAACCTGGGTCTGCCCGGCGAGAACGGCACCGGATACATGACCGGTATCACCTCGTTCGAGGCGGGCTGGCAGCTTGCTGACGGAATCGACAACGGCGACGTGGTTACTGCTGCCTCGGGTGCGATCGGTGTCGGGTTGGACGCCTACGCTGCGGCTAGTGACCCGATCGGATACGTTGCTGCCCAGACTCTTTCATGGATGCTCGATCATATCGAGCCTGCACGCTCGGCGCTCGACCGTGTTGCCGGTAATCCAGCGATGGTCAAGGCCTACGCGCAGTCGTGGCGGAATGTCGAGACCGAACTGATGTCGGTGCGCGAGGACATGAAATCGGCTGCGACGTCGGGCACCACAGGTTGGACGGGGGCGGCGTCCGACGCCTATCGAAACCACGCCGAGGCGGTCGCGGACCTCTCCGGTGGAGCCGCCGGCGCCGCCCACGGGATATCCGTCCTGACCGAGAGCATGTCAGAGGTTGTTGCGGGTGTGCGTACCGCCATTCGAGACCTCCTGACAGGTATCGCAGGCGCACTGATCAGCTGGACGATCGAGATCACCTGCACCGTAGGTATCGCGACACCGGTCGTGGTGGCGCAGGCAACGTCACGTATTGCCCAGGTGGTTCGTACGGTCGGCAAACTGCTCACGAAGCTCGCGAAGCTTCTTGGCGAGGCGACCACCTATCTCGCGTCCATTCGTGACCTGTTCGACGGCCTGCACAATTCACTGCACGCCCTCCAAGAAGGCTGAGACCTGCGACAGATGAGCTTCTTCCCCGTTACACCGCCCGGCATGAACACGACTATGTCTCTGCCGGAACTGGATTGGGCCTGGAAGAGGGTTCGCAGGCTGCTCGGCATCGCCTATCTGTGGTGTCCTGTCGTGGTGATCGTGTTGGCACTGGTGGTGGTTGCGCCCACATGGCCAAGTGACTTCGTCTGGTGGTCGGTCGTTCCCGCGGCCGTTGCGACAGTGGTCGCCGTCCTTGCACAGAGATTTCTGGCAAGCCAGATTTCCTCGCCTGGTAGGTGGGTTTCCGGAGCGGTGCTGGCACTCATGCTCGAATGTGCTGCTGCGGCCATGGGTGGTATGGCAGTGGTGGGGTCCTCATCGTTCGATGGGCCCGCCTGGGTTGCGTCGGCCGCCTTCTTCGCACCTTGGCCTGCGATAGTGGTGGGCGGCGCGACGGCATTCTCCGCCGTTCGTACGATCCTCCCTCCGAAGACCCCATTGTGGGGCGAAACAGATTTCGCTGTCGGCTTCCAAGTGCGTTATCTGGGGAAACCTGCCGTCAACGGATTCGGTCCGAATTCGGGACCGAAGGTGCAGACGCTGGGGCTGTCGGTGTCGGCCACTTCAGCGAGCCTCTGGGTGGGTAGTCCCGGATACCTCGGTGCACGGACAGCTCCTGACGAGGGCGTCTACCTGACTCTGGAACTCAGCGACGTGCAGGAATGTCACCCGGTCATGTTGGGACAGGACGTTTTGGCGCAGCCCTGGTTGGCCCTTCGTTCGGGCACCCCGATTTGGGCTGCGCCCGGCGAGGCGGTTCGGTTCCGGACGCTGACCGGGGAAATTCTCATTCCGGTCGTGAACGCGGGACTGGCTGCCGATCTCATACAGCGGCGCATACGTAGGGCTTCGCATCGCGGGACCCCCGAACACACGCTCTGAACGAATCTGGGGGGGATCGAGAAGTGACGTTGTTTTCTCTCCAACGGCTGGGGGTAACCGATTCGACGGCAGTGCCGGAACTCGCGCGCGTGTGGCGTTCGATACGGATCCGCCTACTTATCAGCTTTGTATGGTGCCCGATTGTCATCGGGGTGCTAGCTGTCGTTGCGGCTGTATCAAGCCAGGTAGGCGGGGAGTACGCCAGGTGGTCCTGGCTCCCGTTGGCGTTGGTTTCGGCCGTCGCGATCACATTTGCGGTTGTCGTCGATCGGGGTGGGCTGGACAGCGCACGTTGGTGGCGAACAGTTGCGTTCTACGCGGCAATTCTGGAAGTTGTCATGGGTCCGGCCGGTGCCCTGGCGCTGATGATGGGCGTTGATCGTGATGCGCCCAGCTGGATGATTGGGTTCGCATTCATGTCGGCGTTGGTTGTGCCGCTGGTGGCGATGATTGTCGCGCACAACGCTTCGAGAATGCTGCAGCCGCCAACCACCGGAGAATGGGGCGAGACCGATGTCGATGCCGTCTTCGACCTTCGATACCGGGGTCATCCGGCTGGGCATCGCCCGAATTCGAAGCACAAGAGTCTGGAACAGATTCTCTCGATGACGATTTCGACGGAGTCCATCTCCCTTGCTGTGGGAAGCACGGCCGGTCTCGTCACAGTCGCGCTACCAGATTCCGGGACGTACACGCGGATTCCGCTCGGGGAAGTGCTGGACACTCGACCGGTCACGGTGGGCCGGGAGGTGCTCTCGGCGCCGTGGATGATTCTTCGATCCGGTACTCCGATCTGGGCGTCACCGGGTGAGGCAGTGTGGATAAGGGCTCAGGGGGGTGAGTTCGTCATCCCGATCGACAATTCGACCGTTGTGGCTGAGCTGATTCAACGACGGGTGCGACGCGCGTCGCAGCGAGGGACGATCGCACACACGCTGTAGCCGGTCACGCGCAGTCGATGCACTTGGTTGCTGTGGGCAGGGCGTCGAGTCGCTCGGCGGCGATGGCCCGGCCGCATTCCGAACAAACTCCATAGCTGCCGTTCGCGAGTCGGGTTGCGGCGTCGTCCAGTTCTTCGAGTTCTCGGCGTGCGTCCGTCAGCAATGCCTGAACCTGGGAGCGTTCGAAAGCGATGGTGGAGCCTTCGGGGTCGTGTTCGTCGTCGTCCGTGGTGAATTCCGAGCCGGCGACGATCGCGTCGAACCGCTCGGTGAGCGCCGCGATACGCCGCTCGGTGTGATCGCGGGCCTCTGCGATTCGGCGGCGATGGGCGTCGGAGGTGGTGCTGTCGGTCATGATCATCCGAGCGTGCCACGGGGGACCGACATCGAATGCCTCATTCGGTGTAACCGGTGCGTGACTGGAAGCGATGCTGAGAGCATGGCGATCCGCATTCCCGAGAACCCCCGGCTGAAGCACGGCAGCGAGCGAGTTGTGTGGGACGCGTTGATCCGGCAGCTCGGTGAGAACGATCTGGTGGTCGCCAACCAGAGGGTCACCGATCACCTGAAGGACCACGAGATCGACTTCATCGTGGCACTCGAGGGCTACGGCATCGTGTGTGTCGAGGTGAAGGGCGGGGTGATCTCGTATCAGGACGGCAGCTGGTATCAGGCGCAGCGGACGGGCGACAACGTCATCGAGCCAGTGCGGCAGGCGCGGGACGCGTGCTATTCGATCAGGAGGTTCGTCGAGGGCGATCCGCGCTGGACTCAGTCCCGCCTGCGTTGGGATCACGTGGTGGTGTTTCCGAACTCGGAGATCTCCGACGAGTTCGCGATCCCGGACTGTCCGCGGTGGAAGGTGATGGATCGCGACGACCTCGACGATCTGGTGCCGCGACTGAGACAAGTGCTCGCTGCGCAGGAGCTGGATCGTCCTGCGCTGAGTCTCGATGGGATCGACCAGCTGATCGAGGCGTTGAGTGGCAGGGGTTTGCCACAGAAGGACGTGGTCGCGAGGGCGTTGGTGCACGAAGATGAGGCGGATGCGCTGACCGCCGAACAAGCGGTGATTCTGAACGCTGTGCGTTTGTTGAACCGGGTCGAGGTGCGCGGTGGTGCCGGCAGCGGCAAGACGTTCTTGGCCGTGGAACAGGCTCGGCGCCTGGCGAAGTCGGGGCAGCGTGTTGCCCTTGTTTGCTATTCGCACGGATTGGCGTCGTACTTGGAACGACTCACAGCTGCGTGGAACTACAAGGACCGGCCGGCGTACGTGGGGGAGTTCCACACGTTGGGCCAGAAGTGGGGTGCACCGGAAGGGCCGGACGAAAGTCTGCGCACAGCGGAGACCGTGCATTTCTGGGAGCACGAACTGCCGCATCGGATGGCGGAGTTGGCATGCGAACTGCCGATGAAGGAACGATTCGATGCGGTCGTGGTGGACGAGGCCCAGGACTTTGCGGACGGCTGGTGGGAGCCGCTGCTGGCGTCGTTGCGGGACGAGGAGAACGGCGGGGTCTTCGTGTTCAGTGACGAGGGGCAGCGGGTGTTCGATCGGCACGGTGTGCCGCCGGTGCAGTTGGTGCCGCTGGTTCTCGACCACAACTTGCGCAATACCCGGCAGATCGCGGAGTCGTTCACGCCGTTGGTGGGGCAGCGGATGCGGTTGCTTGGCGGGGACGGTCCAGAAGTGCGATTCATCGCCTGTCCCGCGGAAGAGGCGTTGTCGGTTGCCGACGACCAGGTGGACGAGCTGATGGACGCGGGTTGGCGACCCGAAGACCTGGCGTTGTTGGCAACAGGCAGCCGGCATCCTGAACAGGTCGAGCGGCAAGCCGAAGGCCACGATGCCTATTGGGCCAGCTTCTGGGACAGCGAGCAGGTGTTCTACGGACACGTCCTCGGGTTCAAAGGCCTCGAACGTAGAGCTGTGGTGTTGGCCGTCAACGAACGTGAGCCGCAGGAACGTTCGCGAGAACGGCTGTACGTGGGACTCTCGCGTGCGCGGGACCAACTCGTCGTGTGCGGAGACCCGGCGTTCATCCGACACGTTGGGGGAGCGGAGCTGGTGACGCGGTTGGGGTTGTGACGGCTGGATCGATCTGAAGCAACAGGTGCCGGAAAATTGCTGTAACCGGAAATGCGTCTGAATTGTCTGGTATATCAGTGTCTATGAACGCGCAACCAGGGTGGTATCCGGATCCGAAGTCCCGTCGAAAGATCCGCTATTGGGATGGTTTCCGGTGGACAAGCCATGCCAAGGCGGTTCCCGGTCCGGCTCCAGCACCCGCTGTTGCCGAAAAGAAGCCACCCGCGAGCAGTGGTAGCAGTGGCAACGGCTGGAAGTTTGCGGCGGCGGGGCTCGGAGTGGCACTAGTGGCCCTCATTGGCTTCTTCGCGTGGGTGATCGTTGATACGGGGAGCAGGGATTCAACGAGCGCACGTGTTTCGCATATCACAACCACCCGAACAACCACGGTGAAGCAAGCTCCCGTTGCCGCGCCTACTCCCGTTCCCGCTCCTGCTCCTGCTCCTGCTCCTGTCGAGCCACCAGCTCGCATCACTGTTACTCCAGCCGAATTACCTCCCCCGCCTCCTGTCACCGACATCGGCAAACCCGTGCGTGACGGGAAGTTCGAGTTTGTGGTGCATTCGTGGGATGGTTCGACTGCTCAAGTCTCAGTTAAGAACATCGGCGATGAACCGAAATCGTTGGCGATGTCGAATCAATACTTGTTCGACAAGCAGGGGCGCAAATTCGAGCCGGAATTCGACTGGTCATCGGACCTTGCGTTTGCTGATCTGAATCCCGGCCAATCAGTTTCTGGTGCGCTCGTTTACGCGTTGTCTGGCGCGAGCCCGGACTACCTCGAGCTGCACGACTCGATCTTCTCGGGAGGGGTTGAAGTTCGTTTAGGTTAGGACACTGGTTGTCCGAAATGCCCGCTATCAGCGCAAATGGGGTAGGCCGCGTCGGTCGAATCAAGATGCTTAGCTAAAATATCGACCGAACATGCGTCAACTGAGGGTGGGGAATCATGTCTGGGGGCAGTGCACCGCAAAGCTGGCTGGTAGATCCGATGGGTGTACCTGACCGCGCGGCGGCGACGGAAGTCCCGGTCGAAGAGGTCCAGGAGACGACGGTCGGTGGTGCTCTACCTGGGGTTGTGGTTGTACCCGCACATCCGATACTGGATCGAGGTCGTGAAGCGTCGGTCCAGCTCGAGCTGTTCGACACGGAGAAGCTGGGCGCCGCGTTGGTTGCGTTTTCGAACGTGGCCAAACTGGTCGAGCGGCTGGGTGCGCATCAACCGTGGATGATGCTTCCGGGGACGACGGTCCTGGGGCTTGCCGGCAAGCAAGGCATCGATGCCGTTGTGGTCGATCCGGCGCCTGACGTGCTCGGGCCTGTCTGGACTGAGCAGTCGCTACGTCGGTTGAAGGAGGCGAACGGTGGGTGATTTGAAAGTCGTCCTCGGTGACTTGAGTTCGATGGCAAGCACCTTCGATGAGCAGGCGAAGTCGTATCGGGACATAACGCCTCGGGTAACGCCGCCCATCGCTGCGTCAGGCGACGGTGCTTTGGATGGAATCATCAAGGGCGCCATGGACTTGATCGCGATCCTCCACGAACAGATGGCAACGGCTATCGAAGGTCACGCCGAGAAGCTTCACACGGCCCACGACGCATACGAACGGCAGGACATTGACAACAGGTTCCTTTACGACAACCTGATGAAGGACGAGAGCTGATGGGCGAGTCGTGGGTCGGCGGAGACCTCGCCGGTTTGCAGAACATGGGCAACATCATGAAGCCTGCGCCCGACGAAATCGACGGCGTCGTCGGTGCGTTGAGTTCTCGGGTAGACACACTTGTGTCGGATGCGGGCTGGTCGGGCGGCGCGGCCGACGCGTTCCGCAAGGTGTGGACTCAGAACTCCATTCAGGTGGGCGGACTGGCATCGGTTGTGAACCAGGTGGGCGAGACGATCGGCGGACTCGGGGATCAGCTTCAACAGATCGAGGCCGATCTGTACAACGCAGCCCATGAGGCTGCTGGCCGTGGCGCCCAGATCGGGCCGAAGGGCGTGCCCGGCACACTGGTGATCACAGGAGACCCTGCCGCCCCTGCAGCTGTCGCTGCGAGTGAAGCGCAAGCGGACTACAAAGCCGCATATGACTACGCCATGCAGTTGGCCACGGGGTTTCGGCTCAGCGCAGCAGAAGCCCTGTCCGGTTTGGCGGGCGAGATCGAACCCGGCGACGAGAGTATGCCGCTCGACCAACGGATCACCATCGCGGACTACCTCCGCGGTCTCTACGTGATACCGAACGAGAAGAACATCCAGCTGGGACAGACGGTGCCGGACAAGATCGAGACGGCACGCGACGAACTCCGTGATGCCCGTAAGGACTTCAAAGCCGAGCGGGCCGCGTATGCGGAGAAGGGGTTGAACCTTCCGTCGGAGAACCCAGCACGACTCAACAGGCTCGCAGCGATTGACGACCTCAAGGGCTTGCAGAACACTCTTACCGCGGCAGAAGCAGGCAAGGGGCATTTGCCTCTTTCTGAAGCGCTGAACACCAAGCTAGGAGACGTGGAGAAACTCGTCCCAGGGCTCACCGGTACCGCGCCGAAGGGTCTGAACTTCTTGAAGGATATTCCTGTCGTAGACGTCGCGGCGTCGGGAATCGTCGCTGAGCTGCAGGCCCAGGACGACATGGAGAAGGGGTGGTCCGCGACCGAAGCGAGGTCCAAGGACTACGGAGCTGCGGCGATCGGCTTGGCGGCTGGGGCGGGAACTGTAGCGGGGGCCGGTGCTGCGGCCTCACTGGCTGGCGCCACGGCACCGGTGTGGTTGACGACTGTTGGAGCTGGGTTCGCGGTAGTGGGAGTGGGCGACTTCGCCTACCAAGGTTTCCACGAGCATTGGTCGGAGGACATTCACGATCGTGGAGTGGTGAGCGGAATAGGACATGGGATAGCCAACGTGGGAAGCAACACCGGTGACGACCTCTGGGGCATGGGTGTTGGTGGCGTCAATCTTGCGAAATCGTTGTGGGATAAGGCCTTCTGATGAGCAAGTATGACGTAATTCCTCGTGAGTTGGTGACGGACGTTCCTGGACTGGGTACGACGTGGGTCGAACGCGGCACCATGTATTGGATGCGAAGGGCACTATTGGTGCTGTTCACCGTGGGAATGCTCGTGCTCGTTGTCTTCTTCATCATCGCCGTTCTCGGGGGAATTCTGTCCTCCGTGGGTCTCGTCGCACGGGTGGTGGTGTCGACGGTCGCTGGAATCGCAATAGTTGCGAGTTGCTTCTACGGTCTGCGGTCTCTACGCCAGAAGAACGCTGATATCAGTGCTGTGGTCGCTGGGAACGAGGCGCTGTCGACGACCGCCGGTCGGACTGGAAAGCCCAGTGTGTCGGGACTCGGAGTGGGTGCTTTGGCAGGTGGAGGGTCCGCGTTGGCCGGCGGTCTCTTGTTGATCGGCGGGTTGTGTGGTGTCGGTTGGTTTCTTGCGATGGCACTCGGATCGTTTGGCCGATACGCCAATCTCGAAGAGGCCGCGGCGAAAACGAAACTGGAGCGATGGCGAGCAGACCAGTCTGATGCCTAATTGCGCGCCAATCGGAGGTTGAAGCGACGCCCCGGATGCCGGTGTGAACGAGAGGGACTGTGGGTACGACGCCGGACGCACGTAGGCTATTCCCTGAATTGTCTCTGCTTGGCACAACGTGGGTAGATCGAGGCACGAGTGAATCACCCCAGGTTCTGTGCCGCTTCCAGTTTGGGCTGTGTCTCGGTTCCGAAGCCAGCGTAATGGAGGGTTTCGTACTCGATCGGGGGCATGTGCCCGACGCTTGAATGCAACCGCCTGGCGTTGTTCCCCCGCAAGCGAGAGGTGCCCCCACAATCGACCCACCGGCGGTCGCGAATTCGACGTCCGAGATCGTCCGATAGGGACCGGAGGGGAAGATCGTGGTGCGGATGCACTCGGTCTTGTACAGCCCGTTCGCCGATTCGATGAGGGCGTTGTCGTAAGCGTCCCCGACCGACCCGATAGAGGCAGCGATCTCCTCGAGCGCCAGCTTCTCGGTCAGCGTCACCGACGTGTACTGACTGCCCGCATCCGAATGATGTATCAACTCTGCCGCTTTCACCGCTCGCCCGTCTCGGCTTCGCTGCCACAGCGCCATCCGCAGCGGGATCGTCACCAAGTCCACGGTCTTGGACATCGAGGCATGCCAGGCCACGATCTTGCGGGAGAACACATCGATGATGAACACCACGTACACCCACCCGGCCCACGTTCGGATATAGGTGAAGTCGGTAACCCATATCCGGTTGGGTTCGTCAGCGCTGAACCGCCGGTTCCGGAGATCTCCCGCCCGGACTCCGTCCGCGGAACGAATGGTGGTTCTGATTCCCTTCGCTCGCCGGACACCACTGAGGGACAGCAATTTCATCGCACGATCCACCGCACCGTACGAGACACCTGGGACAACTGTTCGGTCCAACTGGGCGCGCATCTTCACCCGCCCGTACAAACCCTTCGGATTCATCCGGCGGCGACCTTCGGCATCGGTACGCCAGGCGACATCGCGCACCGCGTCGACGACGTACGCATCGGTCACAGTGCGCGCAGCGGGCGTGCGCACCCGCCACGCCCGGTAGGTTCTCACGGCGATCGTGCACCCCTGCTCGCGCAGGGTCCGGCAGACCGACTCGACCGCAAAACCATTAGCTCGCATCGAATCTATGAACGCAATGATCATCGATTGCGGGGGTCGAGTTCCCCCGCGAAGAAAGTCGTCGCCGCTTTCAAGATCGCGACATCCTCGCGGAGCTGCCTGTTCTCGGCCTTCAGGCGTTTGATCTCAGCGGCCTCGGCCGACGTGGTTCCGGTTCGGTCGCCGGCATCGATCTGCGCCTGCACCGCCCAACGTCGCACCGCCTCCTGACCGACACCGACCTGCTTCGCGATCGCCTCCGCAGCCGCGGTTAACGACGAATACTCCCCGCCGTGGGTCTCGAGCAACCGCAAAGCCCGCGCACGGACCTCCGGATCGATCTTCTTAGGCATGTGCTCATCCTTCCTGACTCAGAAGGAAGCGGCATCAAACCTGGGGTGATTCAGTTCGGTGATGTCGGTCAACCACAGATGATTCGGTGACCCGACGTGAAATTCCCGTTTGGCGAGGTCGTCATGGACCGGTGGTCCGGGCTTCTTGCCGTTCTTGCCGCGCTTCTTCCCGAACACCGACCACCAGGAATTGTCCCGCCAGATCCGCCACGCGGTCCGCTCACACATGCGCTGACCGGATGTTTCGGCTTCACCGGCCAGGAATCGGTAACCGAACTCCGGGTCGTCGCGGTGGGCGTCGAACAAGGCGTTGGCCCGCTGGGCCTGCGCCACCTCGGCAACGGTCACCGGGGCAGAGAGCCATCGGTAGTAGGGCTGGCGGGAGAGCTTGAGTACCCGGCACGACACCGCGACGGGGATCCCGTCGGCAGCGAGCTCTCTCACGAGCGGGTAGAGCCTTTTCCCGGCAGATTCGCCTGCGACAGGTACGCGGCAGCACGGCGCAGAACTTCGTTTTCCTGTTCCAGTAAGCGATTTCGGCGTCTCAGCTCACGCAACTCCTCGGAGTCCTCGCGCCTGCGACCAGGTTTGTCTCCGACTTCGATCGCGGCTTGCCGCATCCATTTCGACAGCGTGATCTCGTGAATGCCGAAATCTGCCGCGATCTGCGCAAGTGTCACGCCGTCCTCGCGGTTGCGGGCCACCCGCACGACGTCGTCGCGGAGCTCTTGGGGATAGGGCTTGGGCACAGCAACATCCTTCCAGGCCACCCTTCGGGTAAGCCAGATCAGATGTCACCTATTCATGCAGCAGTCCCGGATGGGGCATGCGAATGTGCGTCTGATTATTGCGGGGCGCCCGCGCGCTGGAGGTGACAACTGACCTCTGAGGAAGGTTCGAGAGATCGCGTCTCAGCGACCATTCGGCGTCTCCTTAATGGTTATCTGCGGGCTTGGGCCAATGATCGTCACGCTCTTTCGGGCGCGGCTGAGCGCAACATAGAGATTGCATGCGTCGCTGATGTCTGCAGTGTTGGCGATGATGACATGGTCGTACTCAAGACCCTTGATGAGCACGGTCCGAGAGACCACACGCAACTGGTCTTGCCGTCCGCCATGGCGCACGCGCTCGCGGACGCGCACAAGTTCGACGGACATGTCGCGCTCGGGATCAATCGCACAGGCCTCGATGACCTTGGTCATGTCGCGCCATGCCTCGCGGGAGTGTAGCTGAGCTTCTCTTGCGCGACGGATCGCATCCATAGACGCAGCAAGCGCATCAAGCCCCGGCGACAACTGGACGCCGTCGATTGCTGCGAGCGTCTGCTCAAGGCCCGGACGCTTGAGTGTCGCCGCCGGTTTGCCCTTGGCAAGTCGACCCATGACACCATTGTCGAGCTTGCCGTAGCCGGTGAAACAGGCCTTTGCTGTAGATGCCAGCCATGTCGCATAGTCGCTTGGTTCGAGGGTCGAAAGAGCTCCGAGCAGCTTAGTCATGAAGCTACCGCCCATCTCTTCCATTGCGACGTATCCGTACCCCGCCAGCCGTGAGGCGACCGCTCGCGCGGCGTGCAAATGCGGTGCGGTGATAACGACGACAGTCTCGCCATCTCCCCGACGTTGACGGGCGGCATTAACCAGTTCAAATCCAGCAGCCGTCTTGGAAAGGAACGTTACGCCGCTAGGGAGGCCGCTCCTGAGATCGAGCACATTGCCGGCGATCAGCTGTGGCCGAACGGAGAGGAGCCAAGCTCCAAGGTCTTCGTTGTGGCCTTGCCAGCGCCGCGGGATATGGCTTATCGGGAAATCTGGGAATTTCGGCAGGACATCAGCATCCCAATCGACGATTGGGTCGGCAAAGCCAAAAATGCCCTGTAAACGATCCCCGAAGATGACGGTCTGTGGGATAGCAGTCTTCAGTGCGCACACAAGGGCATGTTGACCGGTCGAGCAGTCTTGATACTCGTCGACTAGCAGGTGGGTGTAGCTCAGACCGAAGACGTCTCGAATGTGCTGCCGCTGAAGCACTGCGATAGCGCCTTTGATGTACTCCTCGGAGCGACCAAGGTCAACCACCTCGGGGACATCGAATCCAGCATGGGATGAGTACGCGCCGACAAGTTCGATCGCAAGGCTCGTCAGTGTTGCGACGTGGTAAGTATCGGGATCGATATCGAACTCGCGGAGTTTGGAGCTCATCGCGTGAACGCCTGCGACAGTGTGGGTAAGCACGAGCGCTCGACCGCCATCGCCAGCGATGGCGCGGACGGTGTCGGCCAACGTCCAGGTCTTGCCACTCCCGGCCGCGAGCTCGACTGAGGCTGGCAGACGATCGAGAAGACGCGGAGCGCTCACGATACAGCCGCATCCTTCGAGGCATTCAGCTCCTCGGCGAATGTCGGTCGTGGATCGAAGACCGCTGCCCGAAGCGCATTCACCTTGGTAAGTTCATCCGAATCCTGCAGGTGTCGCGCGTCCATAAGGCGTGATGCGAGAGCGCGTCCCCGATGCACCTGCTTGAACCAGCTCTTTTTGCTGGCGACTCTTGCAATGAGTTCGCGAGCTTCACCGAGTCCGTAGCCCGAACTGATCCAATCTCCCACCTCCAGGGAGGTCAGTTCGCGCGGCAACCCGGAGTTCTTTAGGTGGGTTAGGAAGTTGGTCGCTCCGTCCTCGGGATGTTCAGACAGTTCGATTCCTAATTGGATGAGAGCGGTTAGACCGTCGGCGTCGAGCACCTCACACAGGGCACGTTCAACGTTGAAGTTGTCGCGCCAGCGAACTGCTGCAGCCCCGGGACGGGCAGCGAACGCATCAGCCTTGATATTGACAGCGTCGACGTCGCTGTCCATCAGCAAGGTGACCTCATAGCCGAGGTCATCCAAGATCTCACCGCGTGTGACTGTGTCCGAGCCACTGCCCTCAACAGCGACCACGCCGCGCGCAGCGCTGACTGGGGTTCCGTTCACGGCAGCTTCGGCGTCCCATCGGTCCAATAGACCCAGCAGTAAGCCGAACTCGGTCTTGCCCTCACCGATCACCACCCGGCGCGCGAGGAATGCTTCCGGCGATGCTCGGAGCAGCTTCTGGATATCGTTGTCACCCTCGGCGAGACACTTCACCTCAACTCGACCGTCAGCGAACGACCGAACGACAGCGAGATCCTCCGCGCTGAGGTGTCTCAGGACGGTTGGCGAGTGAGTAGTCACGAAAACTTGGCCTGGAAAGTCTGCGCGCCGCAGTTGTGCGAGCAGATTGACTAATCGATGGGGCTCAAGTCCGTACTCGATCTCGTCAACAAGGAGGAACGCCTTGCCGTCATGCGCAAGTTGCTGCGCTGCGATGCCTGCGAGGCGTCGGCTACCGAGTCCGTAGTTGGTCAGCGGCACCGCGCCTTCGTATAGCGCAAGGTTCCCCGATGAATTTGAAAGCGACTGATCGAGACCTGGCTGCAAAGACCCGAACTCGCCGCTTCCCAAGTCGTGCATTTTGCTCTGAATGGACTTCGCAAGTTGGCCAAGCTCGTCTGGGATTGAGTCTGCGACGGCGGCGCGGGCGGTGCGGTTAGCCTCCACCAGGAGCTTCGCGGCGCCGTGTTTGGTCTCGGTAAGTCGGCCAAGTGCAGATGTCTTTGTCCAGCGCAGGTGCGCATCGATGCGCTCGTCAACCTTGTAGGTACCAATCAGGCGTCGTGCGGCGGAGCTGATTGTCGCCTCATCTGTGCTCTTGCCCGGCCGGAACACGGTCCACTTGGGCTCCAGCTCACCATCGACGGTCAGACAAATCGTGACGCAGACGTCATGGTCATCTTCAGGGTCCTGGTGAAGCTCACCGTCCGAGTCGAGACCACTCAGATGCAGTCCGAGCACGTCGTGCTGGAGAAGCTTGGGAGGCAATCCTGTGAGCGTCACTCGAATCGAGATCGGGTGAGTCACGTCAGCCTGGTAGAAGTCTGTGTCTGCGAACGACAAGTTCCACCTGTCGCTAAGTGCCATGTCGAGAGCAGACAGGATGCTCGACTTGGTACTGTCGCCCGGCCCGATGAGCGCCAGAAACCGCCGACCGGCGGGAACTTTCCACGTGAGGTCTTTGATCCCCCGGAAGTTCTGAATTTCGATGCGTCGGATCTCCACTAACTACTTGCCCTTCCACTGTTCGTCGGAAAGCGGTGAATCGTTGAGCCGATCGCGTCGGTTGCGCCAGTCCGGCAGGTGCTTGTCCATCAGCTTGGTAAACCGTTCTCCATGGTTGCGCTCGAAGTAGTGCGCCATCTCGTGAACGACGATGTACTCCAGACAATCCGGGTGCTTCTTGGCGAGTTCGACATTGAACCAGATATGCCGGGTCTCTCGATTACAGGAGCCCCATTTGGTCTTCATGCGGCGGATAGTCCACTTCGGTACCGCGACGTCGAATGCGTTCTCCCACTTAGCGATAAGTTCGGGCAGCGCCTGTCGAAGCTGGTCGCGATACCACTTGTCGAGATAGTCGCGGCGCTTCTCCGCCGAGCTGTCGGCAGGCACGTAGAGCACCAGTCGCTCGCCGTCGATCTCGAAGTGAGCCCGACCAGGCCGCTCGACGACCTTGAGCCGGCGACGAACCCCCCACACATAGTGCGACTCACCGGTCACCATCTCGCGCTCGGCCTGTCGCTCCGCAGCACGCAACTTGTCGCGCTGCCGCTTGATCCACGGCAGGCGTTGAATGATTGCGAGGCGCACTTGGTCGTCGTCGAGTCGGTTGGGAGCAGCTACACGAACGCGGCCCATCGGTGGGTAGACGCCGATGTGCAGATTCTTGATGTTCTTGTAGACAACATCGATGTCAATCCCGCGGATGTTGAGGTAGGCGTTAGCGGTACTCATCACGTGCCTTCACCAGATCAAGCAGTTCGTCGAGTCGGTCGAAGCCGTCGGGCAGCGTACGGCTGATCGCCCGCCTGACGACCTTCTCCTTCATCGTGTTGCCGACCCAGTCGTGCGGCTTGCTCGTCAGGATCGCGGTATCCACCTGGATCGGTGTTGCCGGATCGGGCCAGCCGAAGTCGATCAGCGCCCGCCGCGCGCCGTTGTCTGCCCAGTCGGGATACTTCGTGTCGGACTCCTTGGCGCCGAGCTGCTTCGCCGCATCGAGCAGCTTCGCCAGGTACTCCTGGTAGTCGATGGCTTGCTGGCGGCGCTGTTCGATGATGGCGTCGAGCAGTTCGCTCATCTTGTCGTAGTACTTCGGGTTCAGCGCGTGCTCGTCGATGATCACCTTGCGCATGTTGTTGGTGATGGTCTCGGCGACCGCTTCGGGGTCCTTCTTGATCCCGGCGGGCAGCTTGTCGATCGCACCAGCGCCGAGCTTGACGATTAGGTCGATCAGACCCGTGTCTTCGAAGTTGGAGACGACTTCGGAAGCGCCGGCCCGGATGTAGGTGTCGAGCAGGAACCGCATGCCGGCCTCGTACTGCTTGAAGTCGACGTCCTCACCAGCACCGAGCTTCACCTCGGCACGCACGTCGACGTAGTGCGCGATTTCCTTCTTGATCGCCTCGGCGTCGGCTTGGCTGTAGCCGGCGGCGGCCATGTCGTTGGCGAGATTGGCGTAGGCACGAGTGGCAGCCGCAACCGCCTTGTACAGCTCGACGCGCTTGGGCTCGTTGACCTTGAGCTGCTCGGCGTTGCCCTGCTCCACCGCGCAGAAATACTGCTGGTACTGCAGCGTGTTCTTCGGTGGCACAACGGGTTCGACGAGGGCGCGGATGCGCTCTAAAGCTTCGTCGAGATTCTCGCGGGCCTTTTCGATGCGATCGGACAGCAGCCCCTCGATGTCCTTCTTCTCGTAGCCGTCCAGCGCACCGGAGGTGTAGTCGTCGACGGCGTTCTCGATGGAGTTGAACAGGTCTTGGTAGTCGACGATGTAGCCGTAGTCCTTGTCGTCGCCATCGAGGCGGTTGACGCGGCAGATTGCCTGGAACAGACCGTGGTCGCGCATCTTCTTGTCGATATAGAGGTACGTGGCCGAAGGCGCGTCGAAGCCGGTCAGCAGCTTGTCGACCACGATCAGCAGCCGCATCTGGCCCGGGTTCTCGATGAACTGGCGTTTGACGGCTTGCTCGAACTCCTCGACCTTGTTCACGGCGGTGTCTTCAGGTTCGTCAAAGTAGTCGGCCAGCATCTTGCGGTAGATGTCGTACTGGCGGATCTTCTCGGTCTTGCCAGCGCCAGAGTCTTCCTTGGCGATGTCACTGGCGTTCGGGGTGTAGCTGGTGACGATGGCGCATTTGCCCTTGAAGCCGGCGTTACAGAACAGCTCGTAGAACTTGCAGGCTTGGTAGATGGATGAGCCGACCAACATGGCGTTGCCGCGCTGGTCCATCAGGCGGGGCTTGGTCTCCATGTCGAGCAGGATGTCGTTGACGATCTGCTTGGCGCGCGGCTCGCTCGACACCACCTTCTGCATGGTGCCCCAGCGCTTCTTGAGCTCGGCCTTGCTGAGGTCGGTCATACCCTTGGTCTTGACCTCGAACCACTTGTCGACCTGCGCCGGGCTGGTCAGGTCCTGGTCAATGTTGCGGGCCTCGTACTGCAGGTCGAGCACGACGCCGTCAGCCACAGCTTCGTCGAATTTGTAGGTGTGGATGAACGAGCCGAAGGTCTCGATACTGGTGGCCTTGTCGGCCTTCAGCAGGGGCGTGCCGGTGAAGCCGATGAACATCGCCTCCGGCAGCAGCTCTTTCATGGCGGTGTGCATCTTGCCGGACTGGGTGCGATGGGCTTCGTCGACGAAGACGAAGATGTTGCCCTTGGCCTTGAAGTCCTGCGGGATGGTCGCGTGCAGTTCCTTGATGAACTCGGTGGTCGCCTCGTCATCGTCGGTGTCGCTGTTGGCGGCGCGGAACTTATGCACAAGCGAGCAGATCAGCCACTGCTCGCTGGCGTTGAGCGTGCTGATGAGATCAGCACCGCTCTTGGTGCGATAGATCTGCTCGTTGACACCGTTGAAGACCTTCTCGATCTGGTCGTCGAGCTCGGTGCGGTCGGTGATCAGGAGCACCCGGGCGTCGGGCTGGTTCTCGCGAATCCACTTGGCGAGCCACACCATTGTCAGGGACTTGCCTGAGCCCTGGGTGTGCCAGATGATGCCGCCCTCACGCTTGGCGATGCGGTCCTGCGCGGCCTTGACGCCGAAGTACTGGTTGTGGCGTGGCCCCTTCTTGACGCCCGTGTCGAAGACGATGAAATTGTGGATCAGTTCCAGCAGGCGCGGCTTGCTGCACATCTGCAGCAGTGCCCGGTCGAGCGGGTCGGCGATGCCAGACGGTTCTTTCCACTCCAGCCAGTACTTCTCTGGGGTGTCGATGACGTCGTAGCGCAGTCCCTCGACATCGTTGCCCGCGAACACGAACTGCACCGTCGAGAAGAACGAGCGAATGAACTCCGGTTTCTGGTTGCCGATCGTCTGCCGGATACCTTCGGAGACACTGACTTTGGATCGCTTGAGTTCCAGCGTGGCGAGGGCCAGGCCGTTGACATAGAGCACCACGTCGGGGCGCTTGGTGTGCTGGCCCGCAACAGTGACTTCCTCGACAACGACGAAGTGGTTGGCGTCAGGGTTCTTCCAGTCGATCAGCCAGACGGTCTCGGTCTGCTCACCGACTCCAGGCTTGACCTTCACGCCGTAGCGCAGCAGTCCATAAACCTCATGGTTGGCCTCGTAGAGGTCGTGGCCGGCGCCGACCGAGGCAGCCTTGCCGAGCTGGTCGAGGGCGCGGTTGATGAGGTTGTCGTCGTAGCCGCGAGCGCGCAGGTTCTGCACCAGCAGCTCGGTCTCGACGTTGGCGTTGTGCTCGCGACCCTCCCAGTTGCCGAGGTACTCGTAGTCGAGCTGGTCGCGAAACAGCGCGACGACGCGATTCTGGGCTTTGCGTTCAACCTGTCCGACATCGCTCATGCCGTAGCCCCCACAGGCAGCCGCGTGCGGCCGGTCAGGAGCTGCTGCATCATGCCGCCCTTGACTGCACGGGCCTTCGCGAGTCGAGCTTCGAGCGTAGCCACCTCAGCCTCCGCATCGTCTAGGAGGCAAACAATGGCATCCTGCTCGTCACGCGCGGGTAGCCGAAGCTGGAACTTCTTAAAGGTAGGTAGCCGAAGGGAATCAACGGTCGCCTTGACGCTATTCTCCATAGCGTGCGCACCGAAGTACTGGCGCATGAAGTAGTAGATGAAACGACCACTCGCATTTGGCGCGAAACTACTGATTTTGTAGACCCGCTGATGCACCTCAAATTTTCCATTGATGTAATGGAAAATCGAGCCAATTCCGCCCTCGCCCGGCACGAGAATTGCCTCGCAGTCGTACGAGTACGAGTTGATGCGCTCAACGGTTGCAGATCTGACGAAGAATGGATACCGCCCACCAGCCTGCTTGTCTTGGTTGTTTCTGGAGCCAGTTTTGATTCGCGTCACGTCGCCGAGAGAGAGCTCGCTCCACGACGAGGTGAACCCCGGCAGGCGGGTGCGGCCGGTCAGGAGCTGCTGCATCATGCCCTGCTTGATCGCCTGCTTCTTGGCGATGAGGCGTTCGAGGGTGACGATCAGATCGTCGACGTCGTCGAGAGCAGCAGCAATAGTCTCCTGCTCGGGACTAGAAACGAACGGTATCTCGAAGTCACGCACCTGCTCCAACGAGAGATTCGCCTGGGCTGCCTGCACATTGATTTCAGCAATCCGCCGCGCGATCGCCGGACTACGAAGCTGCCAGAGCAGGTACCTCGGGTGGATCGACCGACGCCTCATCGATGGGCGGATAATTGCGAAGGCTTGATTTGTGTTGGCTGGAAGCCACGCTTGTTCGACCACCGTCGAGCGACCCAGTGCGCCAGCAATTGAGAATAGAATGTCTCCTTGGACGAGTTGCGATCTTCGAAGCAGTTGGTGTGTCGAATCGTCAATGAACGCCTCACGCCCAGCGATGAAGCTCCCGTCAGCAGCAAATGTTTCAACTTTCAGGAACTTCACACCGCTACTGGTGAACCTTCGACCGAGACTCGTCGGCGTCGTCCCCTTCGTTACCAAGTCGCTGACGTCGCGAATTCGCACCATCGCCGCAGCGTTCATCGGTCGACCCCCATGGATGTGAGGTGGACTGAGACCTTTGCTTCAAGCCTTTCCAGCTCGCTGTCGAGGTTGCTCACGGTTGCCGCATACCGCTCGCCGAGCTGCTGGATGCGCGCAACAAGGTCAAGCGTGAGTGCTTCGACTTCACTAGTGACACGGCGTGTAACGGTGGTGCGCCATTTGTCCTCGAGCACGAGAGCCTTGATGTCATCGACGGTCAGG
Organism: Rhodococcus sp. NPDC058521; assembly: GCF_042719695.1. Taxonomy (NCBI): domain Bacteria; kingdom Bacillati; phylum Actinomycetota; class Actinomycetes; order Mycobacteriales; family Nocardiaceae; genus Rhodococcus; species Rhodococcus sp. NPDC058521. Next base: position 41,369 of record NZ_JBHXNL010000005.1, on the reverse strand, counting down.
TTGCCGTACTTCTTGAGTGTGGCGAGGGCGAGTTCGGCCTGGGCGTCCTTGACGGCCTTCTTGGCAGCGGCTTCCGCGTTGTACAGCTTGGCGGCTTGCTGGAGTGCCTTGATCTCGTCAGGATCGCCGCCGGCCTTGATCGCCTTCAGTCGCGCGGCGACGAGTGCCTTGGTGATCTTGTCGTCGTCTATGGCATCAGCCAGCAGGCCATCCTCGACAGCATGTTCTTCTACATACTCCTCGACGGCGTGGCTGGCTTCCTCGGCAGCAGCCGTGAGGTCGTCGATGGTGGCCTGTTCGTCGGCGAAGTAGCGCGCCACGATCAGCGCCGGCGGAATGAGGTCCATCTTGTACTTGGTGGCGGTGCGACCGGAGCCGACCACGAGATCAGGGGTCTCGGAGAGCTTGCGCTCCTTGTCCTCAATGGTTTTGCGCGGCTTGGCAGCGTTGAGCCAGCCATCAGTCATGATCAGGTAGACATCGTCGTGCATGGTGTCGTGCCAGTAGGTCATGAGTTGCTCGTAGACGTCGTACTCGTCGAGCAGTGGCATCGGCTTGAAGCGCGCCAACAAATCGTCACCCATACTCGCGATGAGCTCATTCGGCAAAGTGTCGGGAGTGATTCCGGCCAGCACCTCGCGGTGTGCGGCGAACCAGGCTTCGACGAGGCTAGTGGCATCGTCGCGAAGCTTGTGGAAGCCGGGAGAATCGAAGATGGCCTGCTGCACGGCGCTGACATCGATGGCCAGGTCGCTGTAGCCAGGACGATTTGGCGCGAAGATCTGGGCGCGGAGCTGCGGGAAGGCGTCCCAGTAGCCCTGGAGCGCGTCGAGGTCACGATCCGGGATGCCGCCGTGCAAGTGAGCACTGAGGTCTTGCAGGTCCTCGGGTTCGGAGGAGTCGATGTAGCGCGGGATATTGAGGTTGTAGTCGTTCTTGGCGTCGGCGATCTCGCTCATGGGCACCATACGCGAGTAGCGGTCGATCTCGATCTGCTTGTTGAAGGTATCGACCACTTTGTGCAGGTCCTGGCTCCGCAGGCGGTTCTTGTTGCCATCCTTCATGAAACCCTTCGAGGCGTCGATCATGAAGACGCCCGTGCGCGCCTGGGCATTTTCCTTGTCGAGGATGACCACACAGGCCGGAATGCCGGTGCCATAGAACAGGTTTGCCGGCAGGCCGATGACCCCCTTGATGAAGCCCTGCTTGAGCAGGCGGGTGCGGATGGAACCCTCGGCGTGGCCACGGAACAGCACGCCGTGCGGCAGGATGATCGCCGCCTTACCGGTGCTCTTGAGCGAGGTGAGCGCATGCAGCAAGAAGGCGTAGTCGCCGTTCTTCTCCGGCGGACGTCCGTACTCGAAGCGGCCGAAGTCGTTCTCCAGGCCGTTGTTCCAGGACTTCACCGAGAACGGTGGGTTCATGACGGTGTAGTCGAAGGTCCGCAAGTGGTCACCCTTGGTGAACTGCGGGCTGGTGATGGTGTCGCCCTTCTCGATCTCCGTATATCCAGCCTGCCCGTGCAGGATCATGTTCATCTTGGACAGCGCCCAGGTGGCATTGTCCTTCTCCTGGCCGTAAATCGTCATGCCGCGCGGTGCCTCGGCGGCCGCCTTGAGTAGCAGCGAACCAGAGCCACACGCCGGGTCGTAGACGGTCTGGTCCTGGCGGGTGTTCGGCCCGATGCCGACCACCTTGGCGAGGATGCGGGAGACCTCGGCCGGCGTGTAGAACTGACCCTTGCTCTTGCCGGACTCGGTGGCGAAGTGGCGCATCAGGTACTCGTAGGCGTCACCAAGCAGGTCGTCGCCCTCGGCGCGCGAGCCGCGGAAGTCGAGATCGTTGAAGATGGTGACCAGCTTGGAGAGACGGTCCTGCATCTCCTTGCCCTTGCCGAGCTTCTCTTCGTCATTGAAGTCGGCCTGGTCGATGACGGTGCGCAGGTCGTTCGCCTCGGCCAACTTGGCGATGATCTTGTTGAAGCGGTCGCCGATCTCTTTGTCACCCTTGGCGGCGAGCATGTCATCGAACGAACCACCGGCGGGCACCTCAATGAGGCTATTTGCGTCAGTCTTCGCTTTGTCGGAGACATACTTCACGAACAGCAGCGTCAGGATGTAGTCCTTGTACTGACTGGCGTCCATGCCGCCACGAAGCTGATCGCAACTTGCCCACAGGGATGAGTAGAGGTCCGACTTCTTAAGCGCCACAGCTGGTCTTCCTGTTGTGTCTGTAGGCATCTGTGATGCCAATTTTACCATTATTCGAACAAATGTGCGAAAGGTTTTCGGATCGCTCGTTTGGTCGTGAATCAGCATGCCAGAGGGCACTGACAATCTGCCGTAGCGACATCGTGCTCGGGATCATCGCCTCAGTCCGAATACCTGGAGTACTGAGCCGAATAGTCACGTCGACAATCGGCGCACCTCAGGGCGTAACACACGGAGTGAGCGCCGAGACCGTCCTGTCGTCGCCATTCGAGAAGTAGGCCTCGACATAGACGCAGCCCCGAGCCGTCGTCAGCATGGTGCTCAGTCCATACGGAATCGGTCCGGCGACCGACGGCTCAGGCGTGTCGACGCTGGTTGCAGTGCCGGGCCGATGGGTAACGACGTGCAGGACCCAGCCTGCGGGAATCTGGTAGACGGCACTGGGGTCCGCCTCGCCGCGGTCGTTGTTCCACGGCACGCGAGCCCAGACCACGCCCGGGCAACTTGCGGACGTCCGCACCTCGACCACCCCGACGACCGTGCCGTCGGGTCCGAGAACCGGAGGGCGGCTCGCCTTGACCTCGAGACTGGGAGGCGGGTCGGCGCAGCGACTGTCGGCGCCATCGAGCCCCCGTGGGTCTTTGCCGTCGTATTGCAGTTCATGCCGGGCCGCGTCCGACTGGGATCGATGGTCGCTCCCAAGAACCACGACGACACCCACCACGATGGCGACGACCGCAAAGATCAAGACCGCGCCGAGGATGGGACCTCGTCTCCACCAACCTCATGAACCACAACAGCTAGCACTGCCGCAGCAGCACCGATCGCAAGCCGGAAAGCTCGGAATTTCCCCGACGCTGAGTTGTTCATCGTGCCTCCCCATGCCGAGTCGGAACCCGACTGAGTGTCATGTTACCCCTGGTAGCGGGCGCGGCCGAGAGGTTCGGGAAGCGCAACCACCAGACCCGACCGCGATCTCATCACGCTGAATCTAACCCGTGGAATCGGACTCGGGTCCGCTTACGGTCGGTGCAATCACTTCGACGCCGCACAGCCCCGCGGTTGTCGTTCGACTTGCAAACGAGGAGAACCGATTCCGATGACTGCTGCCGCCGACACCCGATTGAAAGTAGAGCCCCAGTCCGGCTGGACGGGCGCTCTCATCACCGGTGTGGATCTGTCGAATCCGCTCAGTGAGAGCGAAGTCCAGCAGATCCGCGAGGCGCTGCTCCAGTGGAAGGCCGTGTTCTTCCGCGACCAGACGCTCGATCACGCGCAGCAGATCGCATTCGGCAAGCAGTTCGGCGACGTCACGCCCGGTCACCCCTACGAGGGCGACGCCGCCCCGGCTGGATTCCCTGAGATTCACACCGTCTCACCGAAGGCCTACGACCAGCGTTACGGCGTGAACTATCGGAAGAAGCAGGGCGCCAACGGCCCTGGCTGGCACGCCGACGTGACACCGCTGATCAACCCGCCGTCACACTCGATCCTGCGCGCCGAGGTGGTTCCCCCGTTCGGCGGTGACACCCAGTTCTCCAACGTCGCAGCCGCCTACCAGGGCCTGTCCGAACCGCTCCGTGAACTGATCGACGGCCTACGCGCCGAGCACCGCTTCGGCGCGAACTTCTCCGCCGAGCGCAGCTCGGAGAAGATCGGCGACCACGTTCGCAGCAACCCGCTGGCCTCGATCCACCCCGTGGTCCGCGTCCACCCCGAGAGCGGGGAGCGCGTTCTCTATGTGAACCCGTCGTTCACCAAGGACATCGTCGACCTGTCGCCGCGCGAGAGCCGGCACCTCCTGGACCTGCTCTTCGAGGAGTTGGCCCGCCCCGAGTACACGGTGCGCTTCAAGTGGGAGCCGGGCAGTCTCGCTTTCTGGGACAACCGTGCTGTTCTGCACCTGGCGCCTCGCGACGTCGACCACCTCGGACACGACCGCGTGCTGCACCGCATCACCCTCGTGGGCGATGTCCCGGTGGGCGTCGACGGCCGCGAGTCGGAGTCCATCTCCGGTGAGCGGTTCGGGGCAGCCTGACATGGCAACCACCCTCACCCGGCCGGCCGAGGAGGTGACGTCACCCGACACCGTGCTGATCGACCCGACGGCAGCCGTCCGATCCTCCGTCCGCAAGACGTGGGTGCCGCGCTCGGTGCAGCGACTGACCGGACCCGTCCTGTTGGTCGTGCTGTGGCAGATCCTCTCGAGCACAGGGGTGTTCGACGAACGAACGGTTCCCAAGCCGCTGTCGGTGGTGACGACGGCGTGGGAGTTGATCGCCGACGGCTCCCTGCAGGAGCACCTGAGCATCAGCCTGTTGCGAGTCGGCTATGGCTTGGTCTTCGGTATCGCTCTGGGCTTGGTGCTGGCGCTCGTGTCCGGGCTGTCGCGGGTGGGGGAGAACTTCGTCGACGCCAACATGGAGGTGCTGCGGGCGATACCGAACTTCGCGTTGGTGCCGTTGCTGATCGTGTGGTTCGGCATCAGCGAAGTCCCGAAGGTCCTGCTCATCACTCTCGCGGTGGCGGTGTCGATCTACGTCAACACGTTCAGTGCCATCCGCAGCGTCGATGCCGGACTGGTGGAAGCCTCGCGCTCGTTCGGCGTCTCACGCGGTGAGCTCGTTCGGAAGGTGATCCTGCCGGGCTCGCTTCCCGGATTCCTTGTCGGACTTCGGCTGGCGCTCACCGCATCGTGGTTGTCGCTCATCTTCGCGGAGACGATCAACGCCAAGAAGGGCCTCGGCCGCATGATGACCGACGCCCGTGAGTACTTCCAGATCGACGTGGTGTTCGTGCTCATCGCCGTCTACGCCATACTCGGCCTGCTGTCGATCTTCATCGTCCGCTGGCTCGAAGCGCGCCTGCTCACCTGGAGGCGGTCCTACGATGGCAACTGATCTGGCCCCGGCCGCCACCAAGCCTGTGGTGATCGCCCGGGACGTGCGAAAGGCGTTCGGAGACCATCAGGTTCTCTCCGGCCTCGACCTCGAAATCGGCGCCGGTGAATTCGTTGCCCTGTTGGGACGCAGTGGATCCGGAAAGTCGACGTTCTTGCGAGCGCTCGGTGCGCTGGACTCGGAGGTGGACGGCTACGTTCGTGTTCCGGCCAAGCAGGCCATCGTGTTTCAAGAACCACGGTTGCTGCCCTGGCAGAAGGTGTTGACCAACGTCACCGTCGGGCTTCCTTCCACAGCCCAGACGAAGGCGCAGGGCATCGCCGCACTCGGCGAGGTGAACCTCGAGAGCAAGGCGAAAGTGTGGCCACGCACCCTCTCCGGCGGCGAGGCGCAGCGTGTCGCTCTCGCGCGGGCGCTCGTCCGTGAACCCGAACTGCTCCTGCTCGACGAACCGTTCGGAGCGCTCGACGCACTCACCCGGATCAAGATGCACGGTCTGCTGCAGAAGCTCTACCGACGCCATCAGCCGGCCGTCCTCCTCGTGACCCACGACGTCGACGAGGCAATTCTGTTGGCAGACAGGGTGATCGTCCTGACCGACGGCACCATCTCGCTCGACACACCTGTCGATGTTCCACAACCGCGAACCCGTGATTCCCACGAGTGCAGCACCCTACGTCGACGCCTGCTCCGCGAACTCGGAGTGAGCGACGAACCCGATGCGGCGCTCTGACGTCACACCTCGAGAAAGATCTCTGATGAAGCTATTACCTCTTCGCGTGCTGTCGCTGTTCACCATCGCGGTGGTGGCAACCAGCTGCGGACTGTCGGATGCCAGCGAATCCGACGAAGCAGTCGGCGACGTCACCATCGCAGCCCAGACGGAGGTTCCGGAGGGAACCAAGCTGGTCGTCGCCGAGCAGAACGCCGATCAATCCTTGCCGTGGAACCTGTCGGGGGCGGGCAAGGATGTGCCGTACGGCGTCGACTTCGCCGATTTCAGCGGCGGCGCTGCGGTGATCGAGGCGCTCCGATCGGGTGCAGCGGACATCGGGTCGATCGGTGAGGCGCCCGTACCGATCGCGGTCAACAGCGGCGTCACGGACATCGTCACCGTCGGTCTCGAGGCCAACCCGGGGAGCAGCGGCGGTTACTACCTCGTGGCGCAACCGGACAGCGATATCGACAGCATCGAGGACCTACGCGGCAAGCGGGTGGCCTACCCGCCGGGATCCGGGCGCCACATGATCACGGCGTCGCTGCTGAAGAAGGCCGGTCTCGACCTGCAGACCGACGTGCAGCCCGTGGAACTCGCCGGCGCCGAGGTGGTGCCCACCTTCGCGGCGGGTGCCGTGGATGCCGCAATCGTGCTGGGCAATCAGTACTACAAGCTGGGCAAGCCGCCGCTCCTCGGTGACGGCACGGGTATCAACACCGGCATCGAAAGCCTCATCGTTCGCCGCGACACTCTCGAGGACCCGGCGAAGGCCGCCGCCATCGGCGACTACATCGGACGTGCTGTGGCAGCAAGCAACTGGTCCGATGCGCACCCCGAGGAATGGATCAACGGTTACTACGTAGACACCCAGGACATCACCTACGACGAGGGCAAAGAACTCCTCGACACGATCGGAACGAGCACCTTCTATCCGATCGACGACGCCTCGACGGGCCTGTTCCAGAAGGTCGCCGACGGGCTGCTCGACACCGGAACGATCAAGTCTCACGTCGACATCGCTCCGTACGTCGACGGTCGCTACAACCAGATTGTCGAAGACCAGAACAAGGCGGACGGCGTCACCCCCAAAGCCATCCCCAGCTGACACTCGCGCATCCTCGGAAGGGATCGAACAATGACACAGACGACCACCGCCATCGACGTGCGTCCCCAATCGGGTTGGACCGGAGCTGAAATCCACGGCGTCGACCTGACTAGACCGCTGGCCGACCACGAGGTGGCCACCATCCATGAGGCCTTTCTGAAGTGGAAGGTGGTGTTCTTCCGCGACCAATTCATCGACCACGACGCACACCTGCGATTCGCGTCCTACTTCGGTTCGGTGACCCCGGCGCACCCGCTGTTCGACTCGATCCCGGACCCGGACTACCCGACGATCTACCCGATCTTCAAGGACCGCTTCAAAGCTCGGTTCAAGACTCGCGGCTACGACAAGCCGGGCTGGCACTCCGACGTGACGGCCGCGGTGAACCCGCCGGCCGCGTCGATCCTTCGGGCCGAGACCATCCCGCCTTACGGTGGCGACACCCAGTGGTCCAACGCGGTCGCAGCGTACGAAGGACTGTCCGAGCGGCTGCGAGCCTTCGCCGACAAACTGCGCGCCGTGCACCGTTTCTCACCGCCGGACGGCGCGAACGCCAGCGAAGACTATCTGCGTCGTGTGCAGAAGCGGCCACTGGTGAGCGAGCACCCGGTGGTCCGCGTGCATCCCGAGACGGGGGAGCGGGCGCTGTACGTCAACCCGGGCTTCACCACGCATCTCGTCGGCGTGACACCGCACGAAAGCCGACGACTGCTCGGACTTTTCTACGACGAACTCGCTCGTCCCGAGTACACGGTGCGCTTCAAATGGGAGCCCGGACAGCATCGCTTTCTGGGACAACCGTGCCGCCGTGCACCTTGCCCCTCAGGACCTCACGCTAGACCACGATCGACGCCTCTATCGGGTCACCCTCGTCGGCGACGTGCCCAAGGGCCCGGACGGACGCGACTCCGTGGCCCTGGAAGGAGAACCGTTCGAGGCGATCTGAGGACGGCGATTGCGCCTACCTGGCCTCGAACTTGGCGTGCACCTGGGCCGACAGGGTGATGTGTTCGGGTTTGAGCTCTATTCCGTCGTCGGGTGCGCTGCCGACGAATCCTCGTGCACTCATCGGCGCCAGCTCTGACCGGGTGCGGGTTCCAAGAAGTCCAGGGTCGGCGATCTCCACCGGATCGATCCGATTGCGGCCAACTGTGCGGGCGTAGGTCTCCGCCTTCGACTGTGCATCTCGCACGGCCAGTTCGCGGACATGCGTGATCCGATCGCGGTAGCTCTTCTTCGTCAGCGCCCAGTCGAAGTGCCCGATCTGCACACCCTCGAGGACCGAGGCGTCCTTCACGAACTTCTCGATAGCGTCGAACAGATTGAACTTCACGTCGAGCTCGGCAGTTGCGCGATAAACGTAGGGGAGTTGGATGCCGTCGCGGTTGTAGGGCCGGTGGCGCGAATGCCGGACCTGGTCGAGCGACCACCAGTTGATCGGTCCGTTCTCGCTGTCGAACTGTTCGGTGACCAGTTGCGTGAGTTCGCGAACGGTCGCAGATGCGGTGTCGCCCGACTCCTCCGCCGATTCCGACTCGACCGACACCGTGATCGATATGGTGCAGCGCTCCGGTGGGTACGTCTCCTCGCCCTCACCACTGACGGTGATCACGAGTGGGCGCGAGTTGTCCTCCATGGGCATCGTTCTCCTTCGTCGAAGAGTTCGGGCGATACCCATTGTCGCTCGCCGACATCCCGATGCGGGGATTGTTCGACGACTACCCTCTCGGCGAAGCTCTCGATTCAGATGCCAGCCTGGTCGACGCCGTAAATAGCTTGTTCGTTGGTGTAGCCCTCGTATATCAACTGATCGATCAGTCCCTGTCGTGAGAAGGCCGATATTTCGAGGTATTGCTGAGCCGATTTGGCGGCTTGCTCGTTCCAGTTCGGCGCAACGTGGTCCACGGCGAACGTCGCATCTGCTGTCGAGTACTGCTCGTACTCCAGCTGCTCGATCAGTCCTTGCCGTGAGAACGCGCTGATGTCGAGATAGTTCTCAGCTGCTCGGGCGGCATTTCGCTGCCCACTCGTCATTCCGGAGTTGGCCGGTGCCTGCGTGGTGGTTTCGCGTTCGGCCGTGGGCGGGGGAGCCGGAGCCGGTGATTCGGCCGGTGTCACCTGTATCGGTGCCGGCGGGAGGGCCTCGATCGTGGTGGTAGCGCTGGGCTCTGTGGTGGTGCTTTCCGTCGTGCTCGACGTGGTCGTGCTCGGAACCGCACTCGACAGGCTGCTGGAAGCAGCAACGGTCGATGGGTCGCTCGAGGCTTCCACGTCCTCGCTCTTGTCGGGAGCATTGACCGCACCGATGACGATGAACAGGACCACTGCCGCGCCGGCGATCCACGGCCACTTCTTGCGTTTGGGCCCTCCGGTGTTCGGGTTCGCCTGCGTCCCGCTAGCATTCGGCTGGAGCGCGGACGTCCATTGTTCCCCGTCCCACCAACGCAATTGTCCAGAGCCCTGAGGGTCCGGATGCCATCCGGCCGGTGTGGTCATTGCTCAACTGCCTTCGGAATGTTCGATCCTTGCCAGGTGGGCCACTGCCACACCATCCCGGTCGGTCATCCGACCGGTATCAGCTCAAGCTATTACCGACGGGCCGTTGCGGGTATCGGTCATTGAACCGACAGAAGATCGAGATCATCGATATGCCGTGACGTCGGAGAGGCGGAAGCGTCGGTGGGTGCCGCGCATTTCGGTGGGGAGTGTCCCGGCGTCGGCGAGACGGCGGACGTAGGTGTCGGAGACGCCGAGGATTTCCGCGGCCTGGGACGTGGTCAGGAGTTCGCTTACCGTTCCCAGTGTCACGCTCTGTCCCTCGCCGAGCAGGCTCAACAATCGTACGAGCGCATCCCGTACCGCCGAGTCGAGGGGAACGTCGACACCATCGACCGCAAGGCTCACCAGGGTGTCGTCGTTCGCGGAATCGGCGACGGTGGCCAGCGCGTTCGCGGAATCGGCGCTCAGTGCGGGAACGACGTGATCGATGCTCATACCGATCGAGTCTTTCACGGCCCGCTATCGCCGACCCGCATTGCAGGCCTCGCTACTTGCCTCTACATGATCGGGCGCAGGCCATACATATTGGTCGGCAAGGTAAGATCCGGTAGCCACTGGGCGCCCATCGCGATTGCTTCACGTGCATATTCGGGGTGAGGGTTGTGGACCTGTAAGGCGGAGCCGTCCTCGGAGACTTGGGCGCGGGTCATCTCGGGGGATGCGTTCAAACACCTCATTGCCGGTATGAAGAGGGCTACACCGCCGATCAAGGTGAACGTGAGGAATGGTTCCGGTACCCACGCGGACAGCGGCGATATTCGTGTCGTGATCACAATCGCCACGAGCACGAGAAGCAGGACACTCGCCATTCGTCGCCGGAAGAGATACCGCCGACAGATCGGGCACAACGCCCAACAGGACTCGGCGCGGATCCTCCGGCCGCGTCGTTGGCCGTGTGCAGTCTCGGACCTGTGGTGAACGATTTCGTGAAGTATCTTCCGTCTCAACGAGTAGTCGTCCCACGGGATGTGCGGATGGGATGGAATGTGCCACTTCGCCGTACGCGTCCCGCGTTGCCCGTGAAGCACGCATACGGACGGCAGATCCGTTTCAAGTTCGCGTCTGTGTTTGAGTAGCCACTCCGACGGATTCGGATGGCTCACGTGGCGAAGCGGGAAAGCGACTGCAGGCGCGGGACCGTAGTCGGGCGGCGCGGTGTCAAACAAGCCAGGACTTTGGTGTGGGATATTCGTCGTGATCCTCCGGCCAGTCCGAGGGACCTACACTCCCTGGGGCAGTGTGCTCTAGCGGAGCCGGAGCCGGGGACGAGTGCGAGCCCCACTTCCAGACGAGATTGGGCGATGCTTTCAGCTCGGCGACTTCGGGCGGAACCGGAACCGAGAGTCGTTCTATATCGCACCAACGGCATTCACCAGCATGTACGCGTAGGCCGAATGCCTTCAACCCAGCCGACGCGCCGGGTAGTCCGACGAGATTGAACATGAACTGGTCGTCGACCTCGATGGGCTCATTGACGAGTTCATTCACTTCGATTCGATCGGTTCGGATTCTCGCTGTGGCGAGCCGCTCCGCTGCGTTCGATAGTTTCCGAAACGCTGCGTCGACCGTCGGATCCAAGTCCGGCTCTCTCATCTGTCCCCCCGTGGGCTGAAACGCCCGTCGCATTCGAGCAAGATGGTAACGGTCTACCGGCGCTCGGCCCTCACCCAGGTGCAGGACTACTGCATCGAGGTCCTAGGTACCCTTTGCCGGTGAGGGGAATCTTCGGAAAGCTCAAACAGCACGGACTCATCGCTCCACTCGCGACGATCGGCCTGTGCCTGATCGCGATCGTGGTGCTTCTCTACGGCATCACTTGGGTAACGAACAAGGGGAGCAGCCTAGGGGGAGAGGCGCGCGCGGAGGGAGAGTCGGCAGCGACCACGTCCGGTTGGACGGCGCCAACTCTGAATCCGCAAACCTCGACGCCGGCCCCGTTACCGGAGGGGTTTCCATCGTTGAGACGTCCGCCCGCGATGGTCGAATCACCCGAGGGGCAGCCTCAGCCGGTACCCACCAAGTTCGGTCTCACGTATACCGTGCCGGGCGGCGGCGACTGGCGTCCCAGCGCGAGCCGCGTCCTGGGGTGGACGGACGGCAACGGCAACGACATCGCTACTTACGGCTCCGTGAGCGATTACAAGTACAACTTCTGCCCCGAGCGCAATGGTTCCACGCTGGCTGACGTTGGTATCACGGGGCGTAATGGCACGGATATCGGCACAGCAGCCAAAGAAGCGATCGAGAAGGCGGAGGACATTTTCGCCGAAGAGTCCAACGGGAAAGTGTCTGTGGAGATTTCCGGCCCGTTCGACCTGGAAGTCTCCGGTAGTCCGGCTGTCCGATACACAGCGAAAGTCACCGAAATCGAACCGCAAACTTCGTGCGATGTGCGCGAAGCCGGGTTCGACGTCGTTTCGACACGCGGATACGCAACCGCTGAAGTTGCGACACTGTTCGTAAAGCATGGAGACGGAGCGCCGGGAGCGCTGACCGATGACGACGTGAACAATATTGTCGGGTCGCTTCAGCGGGCCGAATAGAGGGGGAGATTGATGAGCGGGGAACAGTTCAGGGCAGAGCCGGAGTACGTGGCCGGGCTTGGTGTCGCGTTCGCGGAAATCGGCAAAGACAGTCAAAGCATTGCCGATTTCGTCGGTAAGAACGGACCACCCGGTGAGTTCTTCTCCGGTCCCATCATCAGCACCTTGCTGGAGCCCTTCACCTCCGCCGCAGAGCGCACCAAGGCGCGGATGTCGGATATTGCGCGAGTGAATACCCAAACGTCGTTGGAACTGAACAAAGCTGCCTGGATGTATGACGACCAGGAGGCAAAGAACTTCGCTGCGCTGAACGAACACACCAAACAGCTCGGTGGCCGCTCGTCGACGTACAACTCCGATGTCGAGGTGGAGGGAACCACCGCCGCGTACGACGTTGTGACCGCATTCCCCAAGGTCGAGCAGATAAATCTTGACGAGCCCTCGGCGAACAGGGAAGACCTGGCTGCATTGATCAGTGAGGCATCCGGCTGGCTGGGTGACGTGAACGAGGCAATCAAGAGCACCACCCGAATGGCTGGAGTCGAATGGGATGCGCTCGGCACCGTCCTCAAGCCGATCACCGGGAATTGGACCGAACTGAATCGGATCGGCGAGGCGTACAAGATCGCAGGAAATGCGTTCGAAGCATCGGCCAAGAATCTGGACGACGGTGTCAACCGAGTGGGGCAACACTGGGACGGCAAGGCGGCCTTGGCGTTCGAGGACCATGCGCGCAAACAGAGTGAAGCCATGCGATGGGAAGGTCCAGTCGGCCGCACTATCGCGTTGGGTCTTGGTGTTGTCGCCGAGGAGATCCGCGAAGCTATCAAGACAGTGATCCGAAAGCTGGAAGAACTCCTCGAGTCGCAAGTGAGCCTCGATGGGATTGCAGGCAAAATCAAGTTCCTCGTAAGAAAGGTTCCTGCCATCCAGGCGGCAACGCTCGGGAAGATCATCTGGGACGTCGGTGACATGATCCTGGACTTGGTCGACGAGATTCGGGTGATGGTGGACAGCGTCAAGGAGTTTCTGTCGACCATCGCGGACCCTGTCGGCAAGGCACACGAAAAGCTTGATGAGAAGCTTTCTCCGATTACGAGTCGCATTGACGACGCAACGCGACGAGCGGCAGTAGCGATGGATATCAAGAACGTCAGTGACTTCGGAAGCACGTTGGACCGTCCGAAGGACGGGTACGACGTAGGTAGCGGCAAAGACCCGTGGGCCGACGGCTAGTGGAAGATTCGGGCTGGTAGTCGAACGCCGCCGCCGAGATCTTGGAGGAGGGTCAGCGGCCTGATCGCTCCGCAACTTTCGCAGTGACATAGTCGTGGATGCGCACCGCATCGTCGCCCATCTTGCGATGGTCGATTTCGATCAGAGAAACCGTCGGTAGACGATCGATTCTCCATGGCCACGTCGCCGTATACCGACGCTCCCACGAATCGTTGTACGCGATGATCAACGTCATCGGGTACTCCCGGTAGGCCGAATGGACGCCCAGGACAGCGCGCCACGGTAAGAACGATTCGAAGGACCACCCGCGTTGGTAGATGCCTTCCGATGTGAAGGCGACATAGCCGACTTGGAGACGGCCGAAGACGAAGGCGAGGTTGCAACTCCAGAAGTAGAGCGCCACCAGCGCGTAGACCGCAGTTGTTCCGTAACCGTCCGATTCCGGCACCGGAAGGATGGCGTCCGGGTCCGGTTGTGGGCGACTGTCGTACGCGGCGGTCGCGAAGATCAGTCCGAAGACGCCGGTGACGGCGCGCAGCATGGCCGGAGACCGTCGCGAGTACGAGATGGTGGGAGCGGTCTCGCCGCGGACAACCCGGTCACGGACCGTCAAGCGGCCGTTCGATTTCGGTCGGTACGTGAGATTGAACGCGATCAACAGCGCGACGAAGACGATGACGGCGGCACAGTATTTGGCCATGGTCGTGTCGTTTTCGCGTAAGGAGAGTGTTACGCCGATGACGCAGACTGCACAGACAAGCGCGAAGAAGACGTACGAACAGAACATCCGCGCACGGTATTGGGGTGATCGCCAGTTTCCAGTAGGCCAGCCCGCTGGTCTGGCCACATTGGTATTGGTCTCACTCACACGTACCCTCCCCAGTGCGACAGCGTCAGTCGACTGTAGTCATCCGTCTCGATGACGGTGACGTCGGCTGTGGTCGCTCAGTGCTCGTGGTCCTCGTCGAAGTCCGCGACGCCCTTCTTCCAGTAACCGGCGATGTCGCAGTCGTCCTTCGCGAGACCGAGTTCGTTTCGTATCCATTTGCGGATCGGCTTCAGGCTCGTCGCTTCACCGGCCACCCATGCGTACGTTCGCTCGTCCTCGGGAACGGTGACGGAGCAGACGGCCTTCTCGAGGAGGTCCGACGTACCCGGCTCGGCAGCACCCCGATGCAGCCACTGCACCTCGACGTTCGCCGGTGGGTGCAGGGCGATCTCTTCCGAGGAATCGGTGACCTCGATGAACGCCCACCCGGAGGCTTCGCCTGGCAACCACTCGAGCCAACGCGCAATCGCCGGAAGGGCGGTGATGTCACCGGCAAGGAGGTAGCGGTCGTAAGCGTCGGGAACGACGAGACCGCCGGGAGGGCCGGCAACGTGGATGCGATTGCCGGGCTCGGCCGCCTCGGCCCAGTCGGACGCAAAGCCGCCCTTGTGAAGGGCGAAATCGATGTCGAGTTCGAGGGACTCTGCGTCGTAGCGACGCACGGTGTACTCACGTGAAATCGGCATGGGACGTGGCCATTTCAGCACAAGTCCGTCTTTCTCGGGCAGGCGAAGAGTCCCGTCGTCGTCCGGAAAGACGAAGCGCACATGTTCGTCTGCGGTGTGACTCTCGAAACCTTCCAGCTCGGAACCGCCCAATGTGAGCCGCAGCAGAGCCGAACCGACCATCTCCTTTCGCAGCACCGTGAGGTTTCGCATCCCTACCGGGTAAGGCACCTTGGCGCCCGATCGACCGCCGAGTACCTCGCCGATACGTTCGATGTGTCGGTCCCTCGACATCTGGGTGTTCTCCTCTGCTTGTGCCTCGAAATCCGTTATGGATAGCCTAAACAACTCCTCTGACCTGTGGTGAAGTGAGGCACCATGGCCTCCCCGGCCGTCGTGTTCCGATACGATTGTTGCGACCAGATGGCCAATCATGAACTGATCGTTCGATCGGAACGGAGTCGACCGGATGCCCGAGCCCGTGCAACCGCAGCCTGTGGTTGGTCAGCTGACTCAGGCTGCGCTGTTCCTGGTGCTGACCATCGACGAAGGTGGCGAGGAAGCAACCCGCGGTCTGCTGGAGAGCATCTCCGGGATCGCGCGGGCCGTGGACTTTCGTTCGGCAGGTGTTCGCCTGCAGGTGGTCACCGGGATCGGATCGCAGGCGTGGGATCGCTTGTTCTCCGGCGCGCGCCCCGCGCACCTGCACACGCTCGAGGAACTGCACGGCGACACCCACCACATGCCCTCCACGCCCGGCGACCTGCTCTTCCACGTGCGCGGAGACGAGCAGAGTGTGTGTTTCGAGGTCGGTCGTCAGATCATGAACCAGCTCCGTGACGTCACCACGGTTGTCGACGAGGTTCATGGCTTTCTCTCGTTCGGGCGTCGAAACCTGTTGGGCTTCATGGACGGAACCGAGAGCCCCTCCGGGGAGGAAGGGGACGACGCAGCCCTGGTGGGTGACGACGACCCCGAGTTCACCGGCGGCAGTTACGTAATCGCGCAGAAGTACCGATTCGACATGGACGCCTGGGAGGGTATCTCGACCGAGGAGCAGGAACGGGTCATCGGGCGCAGCAAGATGGACGACATCGAGATGTCCGACGACGTCAAACCCACCAACTCGCACATCGCCCTCAACGTCATCGAGGACGAGAACGGGGAGGAATTGGACATCGTCCGCGCCAACATGCCGTTCGGCACCTTCAAGGACGGCGACATGGGCACCTACTTCATCGGTTACGCCTCCGATCCGGCGACAACCGAGCAGATGCTGACGAACATGTTCATCGGCGACCCGCCGGGAAATCATGATCGTCTTCTCGACTTCTCCACCGCACTCACCGGGGGCCTGTTCTTCGCCCCCACCATCGACTTCCTCGACGAACTCCCTCCGCCGCCCGAGGTGGCCGAGGAGCCCGAAGAGGTACCGCAAGCACCGGTCCAGGCCGGCTCCCTGGCAATCGGCAGTCTGAAAAGGAGCGTCCTCCGATGAACAACCTGTTTCGCGAACTCGCGCCCGTCACCGACGCCGCGTGGGCGGAGATCGAGGAGGAGGCCACGCGTACGTTCAAGCGGAACATCGCCGGACGACGCATCGTCGACGTGAACGGGCCCCACGGCCCCGGTCAGTCCTGCGTCGGCACCGGCCATACTCAGAAGGTCGATCCGCCCAGTGATGGTGTGTCCTCACGTATTCGGCTCACCAAGCCGCTCGTCGAGTTGCGAGTTCCGTTCACTCTCAACCGCCAGGACATCGAGGATGTCGAGCGCGGATCGCAGGATTCCGACTGGGATCCGGTGAAGGACGCTGCCAACAAGTTGGCGCTCGTCGAGGACCGCGCCATCTTCGAGGGCTACGCGGCCGGTCAGATCGAGGGCATCCGCGCCAACAGCAGCAATGCCCCGATCGAACTGCCTGCCGACGTGCGCGATCTCCCGAACGCGATCAGCAAGGCGCTGTCCGAGCTTCGCCTTGCCGGTGTGGACGGCCCGTACTCGGTGTTGCTCGACGCCGAAACCTATACGGAGGTCAGCGAAACCTCCGATCACGGCTACCCGATCCGGGAGCACCTCAAGCGGCTCATCGAGGGCGACATCATCTGGGCGCCTGCCATCGAGGGTGCCTTCGTCGTCACCACCCGCGGCGGAGACTTCGATCTGCAACTAGGACAGGATGTCTCGATCGGATACACCTCGCACACCGCGGACACGGTGGAGCTGTACCTGCAGGAGTCGCTGACGTTCCTGGCCTACACCGGCGAGGCGTCCGTCGCGCTCACTCGGCCGAAGAAGCGCAAGTAGCTCGATCCGCGAGGGTGGAGACGTGCTCGACGCCCACCGTGGTGCCGGTGTGGTCCTGGTGGGCGGTCGACCACGAAATGTCGAGCCGGGGTCCGTTCACCTCGACCATGCCGAGCATGTTGTCGAACCACGGGCCGGCGGTGAGACGCCACTCGAACGGTGGCTTCGGAACCTTCGCAGACCGAGCCAGGGCGCGGCCGATAGCCACCACCGGCTTTTTCGACGTCAGCGACTGCCCCGCCCGGATCCAGCGGGGAAGGGGGTTGCGGATGGGCGAGCACACGGCTTGCAGAATCGTGCTTCCGCCCTCCTCGCGGTCGACCTGCGCGAGGTACGAATGGTGCACATCGCCGGATAGGAAAGTCACCGAACTCGGCGGCTTTCCGCGCTTTCCATCAGCCACTTCCATGATCACGTCGGCGAGCAGACGGAATGAGTTCTGGAATGCGGCCCAGTGCTCGAGATCGAAGCCCTGCCGAATCTTTTCACCGACCCGGCCGGCTCGTCGGCCCCAGACCCCTTCGGCAACCGCCTCGTTCCACGCTTCGAATGCGTGCAGTCCGTTCGGTAACAGATAGGGAAGGGACGTGCCGACGAACAGGTGGTCGACGTCGCCATGCATCCTGGCGTCCAACCAGTCCGTTTCGTTCTGGTCCAGCATCCTACGAGCGTCCGGTCGGAGTACGCGGGCCGCCCGCGAATCGATCACTATCAACCGGGAAGCACCGAGGTCGCGCGCGAAGCTCCACCGATAGCTGTCCGGTTGATCGTCGGCTCGGTCTGCGAATGCGTCGAGTCGGTCCGTGATGTCGTCCTTGCCGCGCGCGCGAAGCTCGAGCACGTACTGCCACATCTCGTCCTCGGCACGGTCCGAAGGCGACAGGTTGCCGAGGTGCTGATAAATCCAGTACGACCCGAGCGCACCGATGATGCGGTCCTTCCACCAACCGGTGGCTTCCATCTGCCGCCGCCACGTGTGCGAGGTGTTCCAATCGTCGCGCACATCGTGATCGTCGAAGATCATGGCGCTCGGCAGCGTCGCAAGAAGCCAACGGTTTGCGGGATCGTTCCACGACAGTGAGTACAGGTGGGCGTACTCTTCGAAACCCTGAAGCTCCACGCCCGGCGGTTCGTCCAGGTTCCGGCGCGAAGCGATGAAGCTTTGCATCGCCGCCGAAGTTTCGTCGGCGTAGACCTGGTCACCGAGGAAGAGGACGAAGTCGGGGTGATCGTCCCCGTCCATCATGCGGAGGGCGAACGCCCGCAGGACATCGACGCCGTGAGTCTTGTTCGACACCTCGTCGTGCGAGACGCTCGTGCGGCACGAACCGAACGCGAACCGGAGCCCCCGCGAGGGGTCGGGAGTGCGGATGACGCTCGGCGGGTAGTCCGCGCCATCACCGGAGGCAGGCGGCCACACCTCTAGGTCATCGACTGTCAGGGTGTACTCGTACGACGAACCGGGTTTCAGGCCGTCCACGTCCACCAATGCGTAATGATGTCCGTGGGCACAGAAGGTGGCGGCGTGCCAGGCGCGATCGCCGATGTGGACGGCAACGGTGGAACGGGCTGCTACCTCGACCCAGATCACCGCACTGGTCTCGTCGGTATAGCGGAGCAGCGGTCCGATTATCAGAGAACTCGAGGACATGAATCAGGTCTACCGCAGATGCATCGAGTCGGCACGTGCTGTTCTCCGAACCAGGCAGTGGACGGGCTGTGGCAGGCGTTGCTCGGTCGCAGCTCCTCGACCTCAGTCGTGGGCGTGGTAGATCTCGGCGGCGATCTGTTCCTTGTACGCGGCGAACTCGGGAGACGTCCGAGCGTCCGCAGTTCGCGGCCCAGGCCGGCCGTCGCCGGGCAGTGAGATGCTCACGTCCTTCACCACGCGACCCGGGCGTGCACTCATCACCAGGACTCGCGATCCGAGGAACACGGCCTCGTCGACGCTGTGCGTGATGAACAGGACGGTGCGATGGTGCTCGTGCCAAATGGCAAGGAGCTCGGCCTGAAGCTTCTCGCGGGTGAGTGCGTCGAGGGCACCGAACGGTTCGTCCATCAGGATGATCCGCGGCTCGTTGACGAGCACCCGCGCAATCTGGGCTCGTTGTTGCATGCCTCCCGACAGTTCGTACGTGTGGCGGTCACCGAAGTCCTTCAACCCCACCTTGTCGAGAATGGCGTCGGCCTGTTCGCGACGCTCCCGCTTACCGACGCCCCGAAGCTTGGGGCCGAGCTCGACGTTGGCGCGCAACGACTTCCACGGAAGCAGATTGGGCTTCTGGAACACCACGCCGCGTTCCGGGCCCGGACCCGTGACAGGAGTCCCACCGATGTTGATCGTCCCGTCGGTGGGTGATTCGAAGCCGGCCAGCATCTGCAGCAGCGTGGTCTTTCCGCAGCCGGACGGCCCGACGAGGCACACGAACTCGCCCGGCTCGATGAGCAGGTCCGTGGCGCGCAGTGCCTGGACCGCAGAATCGCCCGATCCATACCGCTTTGCGACACCGGCGAGGACGAGGCGGTCCGCGACCACTTCGGTGGCGGTCATTTCGTGGCCGCTTCCGCCGCCGCGTCTACGTAGACGCCCGCCTGATACGCCTCGGGTGGGCTGACGGCTTTGATCTCGCCCTGCCCGAGAAGGAATTGGGCAGTGGACTGCAGGTTGTTCGCGAGCTTGCCGCCGAGATAGTCGGGTGACGCTTGCTGCTGGGCCCTCAGATACTCGAGGCCGTCCAGTTGTGGACGCACCTGGTCGGGCGAGATGCCGAGCTGTACCGCCAGTGCCACCGCGGCCTCGTCGGGATCTGTCTGCAGTTGCTCGACGGCCCAGTCCTGTGCCCGCGTCCACACCTTCACGAACTCCGGGTTCTCCGCGATGAACGAGCTTGTGGCACCGGCGAGATCGAACGTGGGGACTCCGGCGTCCGCCGTCTCTCTGCTGGTGGTCAGCACGTGCCCGTCGGTGAGCTGCGAAAGGGTGGGCTCCCAGATCCAGGCGCCGTCGATCTCGCCGCTCTGCCAGGCCGCTGCCGTGGCGTCCGGTGCCAGGTTGACCAGAGTCACCTTGCCCGCGACACCTGCCTTGTCCAGGGCTGCGAGAAGGCTGTAGTGCGCGGTGGAAGCGAACGGCGTGGCGATCGTCTTGCCTGCCAGTTGCTCCACCGAGGTGACGGCAGGGTCACGAACGACGAGAGATTCCGCGGCGCCGATGACATCGTGGATCCACAGCACCTGCATGTCGATGTTCAGTGGAGCCGACAAGGCCTTCGTCGCCGGACTCGACCCCAACAGCCCCAGATCGGCCGACCCGGATCCGAAGGCCTGCACCACGTCTCCGCCCGAGGCGAACTTGCTCCACGTGATGTCCGCGTTGGGGAGGCAGGACTCGAGGATGCCGGAATCCTTGACGAGCAGATCGCCGTTCGGGATGTCCTGGAACGCAATTCGAGCGGTGGTCGTCACCGACTCGTCGACCGCGAACGGGCAAGGCTGCCCTCCGGACGCTGCCGCGCCCGATTCGCGACCGGATTCCACGCATCCCGTGAGGAGCGTTCCCACCGAGACGATGGTGGTTACCAGCAGGACTGAACGTTTCACGACTTTCCCTTCCACGGCACCGCGAGGACGCCGATCCATTTGATGAGCGCATCCAGCGCGAGCGCCGTGATTCCGATGACGATGATGCAGGCGATGGTCAGGGGAGTGTTCAGCTGAGTACCGGACAGGTAGGCGAGTCCGCCGATGCCGGGGATGCCGTTGTTGAGTTCGGCGGCGACCACTGTGGTCCAGGCGAAACCCACGGCGATTCGGATGCCGGTGATGACCTCGGGAGCAGTGGACGGCAGCACCACCTCGGTGAGTACCTGCCGCCGGTTGGCCCCGAGTGAGCGCACGGCGTTGATGTGATCGCGGGGCACGGCCTGCACGCCGTTGATGGTGGCGATCGTGATGGCCGGGAACGCGGCGAGGAACAACAACCAGATCTTGGACGTGTCACCGATGCCGAACCACACGATCAGCAGACCGATGTAGCCGAGCGGGGGCAGCGCCCGGAGGAAGTTCAGGTAAGGCTCGAGCAGGGTGTTGAGTGGTCGCCACGAACCCATGAGGAAGCCGAGAAGCGGACCGAACACGATCGCCGCGCCCACGCCGGCCAGAATGCGCTGGCAGCTCGCCACCAGGTGTTCCCACAGGAAGTAGCCCTGCTCGCCCTGAACGAGGCGGTCCACTCCGGTGGCAATCTGATGCCAGCTGTTCGCCTGCACGAACGCAGCCCATACTGCGCCAGGAGAGGGGAGGAACAGGGCGTCGATCAGGCCCGTTGCGGTGACGGCCCACCAGGCGGCAATGAATGCCAGAAGGGCGAGCACACGACCGCCGATGCGGCGCACTACCGCGTTGCTGCGACTCTCGGTGCCGTTCGAGGTCGGGGCCGCGCCGGACTTCTCGGATGTGGGCCCTGGCAGTACGGCAGGGGAAGTGACCATGGGGACGCGAAACCTCCTGGCCACGGAGGTACCGGGCCCAACTCTCATGCGAACAACAGCACTTCATTCTGCTGTCGCGCGGAGCGTCGAACCACGGTTGAGATCAGTCTGATCCGAACCACCCCCGTGAGTGGTTAGCGAGTCCAGAGACTCGTCAACCACTCACGGGGCGCGGAGCGCCTTACGTGAGGAACTCCTCGGCGATCTTCTTCGCCCATTCCTGAGCCATGTCCTTCGGTTTCACGGAGCTCGAGGCGTCGTGACGTGCGTGCTCGCCGACCTGGGTGGCGCCGAGTTCGGTGAGCTTCTCGGCCATGATCTCGCCGCCACGGTTGAACGTCTCGTCGTACACGCTGTCGCCGAGACCGAACATCGCGAAACGCAGCCCCGAGAGGTCGGGCTCCTCGTCGCAGAGGGACTCGTAGAACGGTTCCGCGCCGGTCGGCAGTTCGCCGTCGCCGTATGTGGAGCAGACGACCACCAGGAAGTCCTCGGCGTCGAGGTCTTCGGGGTCGAACTCCAACATGTCGTAGAGGGACGTGTCGCCGTAGCTGCTCAGTGCATCCACGACATGGTCGGCGACCATCTCACAGGTTCCGGTCTCGCTGCCGTACAGGACGACCACGCCCATCGTCTTTCTCCTTCTTCCCCTGAACTTCGAATTGTGTGACGCAAGTGATCAGTACACGTCGCGCAGGTAGCGCTTTTCCCGCTTGAGAGCGGTCACGTATTCTGCCGCATCTTCGACGGACATCCCGCCGTGGGTCTCGATCACCTCGTGCAGTGCCCGGTCGACGTCCTTGGCCATTCGGGTGGCGTCACCGCACACGTAGAAGTGGCCGCCGTCCTCGAGCCAGGAAAACAGCTCCTTGCCGTTCTCCAGCATCCGGGACTGGACGTAGATCTTCTCCTCCTGGTCTCGGGAGAATGCGAGATCGAGCCGGGTGAGGATGCCGTCGGAACTCAGTGCCTCGAGTTCTTCCTCGTAGATGTAATCGGAGGACCGGTGCTGGTCGCCGAAGAACAGCCAGTTGCGTCCGGTCGCGCCCCGCGCCTTGCGCTCCTGAAGGAATGCGCGGAACGGCGCGACACCCGTACCCGGGCCGACCATGATCATGGGAACGTCGTCGTTGGCCGGCACCCGGAAAGACTTGTTCTTGGAGACGAAGATGCCACCGTGATCGCCCGCGGCGAGCCGGTCCGCCAGATACGTCGAACACACACCGCCGCGGTCACGGCCCGTGGAGGTGTACCGGACGCTGGCAACGGTGAGATGCACGTGGCCCGGGTTGGCGAGCGGACTCGACGAGATGGAGTACGCCCGGTGCTGCAGAGGACGCAGCAGACCGACGAACTCGTCCACCTCGAACGCCAGTGACGGAACGAGCTCCAACAGGTCGAGGATGTCCTTGCCCCACAACCAGGCGTCCAGATCCGACTTCTCACCACGGTGCAGAACGTGGCTGAGCTCGTCGTGTGCTGCACGCTTCTCGATCTCGTCGATCAGCTCGTGGGACGGGGTGGAAATCTCGTAGGAATGCGTCAGAAGATCGCTGAGGGGCCGTTCCTTGCCGGTCACCACCGCGTCCGGATCGAACCCGAGACGTTCGATCAGTGCGTTCACCAGGGCAGAGTCGTTGATCGGCATCACACCGAGGGCGTCGCCGGCTTCGTACTCCAGGCCGCTGTCCGCCAGCGCGAACTCGTAGTGGCGGATCTCCTTCGACGAGGTGTCGCCGGACAGTCGACGATTCAGCGCTACCTGGGAGCGGTAAGGATTCTTCCGGTTCCACGGTGAGCGTTTGCGTGCGGTCTTGGCACCACGCTCTGCAGTTTCGGTCAGCTGATCGCGCTCGAGCACCGTGGGCTCCTTTCTGATTCCTTCCACAGCGGCAAACAGCGGAAGAATATCCGAAATCCACCCGGTAGCGGCATCCTCGTAGTCGACATCGCAGTCGACGCGGGGTGCCACACGGTGGGCGCCGAGCTGCTCGAGGCGTGTGTCGACCATCTTTCCGGCCTGGCAGAAGCCGTCGTATCCGGTGTCACCGAGCGCCAGTACGGCGAAATCGAGGCTCTCCATCCGTCGCGCAGAATCGGCGGACAACGCCTGCCAGAACAACTCGGCGTTGTCGGGCATCTCACCCTCTCCGTAGGTGGAGGTGACCACCAGTACGCGCTGGGCCGCGGCAAGCCGCTCCATGTCGACGTCGTCCAACGCGCACACTGCAGGCGTGAACCCCTGCGCCTTCGCAGCGGCAGCGGCGTCCTCGGCGACGCTCTCGGCATTTCCGGTCTGGCTGCCGTACAGAATCTGCATCGCAGGTGCAGCAGCGGCAGCCGCGCCGGCACCCGAGGGTGCGGCCAACCGTGTGCCCATGGCTGCGAGGAAACCGGACAACCACGCCCGCTGATCATCGCTGAACGGGGCGTCCTGAGGAAAATAGGGAAGTTTCACGATGCACTCCCGACGACGTCGGTGGGGACGAGATCGGGGAGCGCGTGCTTTGCGAACAGCTCCTCGTAACCGGGCATACGGCCGATCTTGTCGAGGTTCTTGGCGTGCTGGTGGATGATCCACCCGTAGGTGCCCGGGGCATCCATCGAGCGGACGTTTCGTCGGCTCAACGCCTGCTTGTAGTCGTCGAGACGCTTCGCCGCGACCATCACGGCCAAATCCTCGTCGGCATGGCCGGCGAGTGCCCCTCGTGCATAGCGCTGCAACTTCTGCATCAGGAAGAAGTCCTCCGTCAGCAGCAGATTGCGAACCGCCTTCGACACGGCGGGATCGGACGCCTCCGCCGCGTCGGGCAGTTTGGCGAGCGCCATCTCCTGCGCGGCATTGAGAACTGTGTAGTTGTTCAGAAGTGCGAACATCGCCTCGGTGTCGGTCTCGCCGTATCCAGGTGCCCGGCCGCCGCACACCGAATTGCCGTCGCGGTAGTCGACCTTGAATTTGTGGATCTGGTGCGCGACAAGGGCTGCGGACAATTCGTCGACCAGTTCCTTGCGCGGCTTGGCCGCAAGAATCTCGTCACTGTCCTGGTATTGCAGCAACGCGCGGGGCATCCCGTAGACGAAATTGGCCTGCTCGCTCTCCCAGTTCTCCAGCAGCCAGGCCGCCTTTGCCGAACCGGTGGCTTCGGCGTGCCATTCGAGCAGCAGACGAACGGCGTTGCGGTGCACGAGTGCGTGTTCGTCGTCGCCGGTGACGGAGCCGAGAAGAATCGAATCCGCGCTGGCCTTGCCCGGCAGATGACCTTCCGGGTCGTACTGGTAGAAGAACCCGCCGCTCATACCGTTGCCGACACCCTTGCCGAATCCGCCCAGATTGAGCACGGCGCCGCCGGTCATGTACTCGCATGCGAAGTCGCCGACACCCTCCACGACCGCAGTCGCACCGGAATTGCGCACCGCGAACCGGTCGCCTGCCTGCCCCTCCACGAAGGTTCGGCCACCCGTTGCACCGAACAGTGCGAAGTTGCCGATCAGCACGTTCCCGCCCGGCGCAGCCGAGCCGCCTCCGGGGGACAGCACGACGATCGAGCCACCGCACGCACCTTTGCCGACACCGTCGTTGCACGTACCGGTGTGGGTGAGCGTCATCCCGTCGTTGCAGAACGCGCCGAACGAGAGCCCGGCCGAGCCGGAAGTCGTGATTCGCACGCTGCCCTCACGCAGGTAACCGCGTCCGCGCTCGTCGCGGAGCACCGCCGTTCGGGAATGGGCGATCTCGTAGTTGAGGATGCGCTCGATGTCGACCGCGAGCTGGGCGCCCACGCTCTTGTTGCGGTTGCCGAGCACGACGTCGTCGCCGAGCTCGACACTCGGCTCGTCCTGCTCGAGAAGGGCTGCGCGCAGCTGCGTCAACCAGCCTTCGTCCAGCTCGTAGTCCTTCTCCAGATACACCGGATTCTCGACAGCCACCTCGTCGACGACGGCGAGCATGTGGCGCAGATCGAGCCGTCCGACATTCGAGGGATGGTCGAGCAGATGCAGCAGGTCCGCGCGGCCACGTGCCTCGCGCAGAGACGACATCCCCAACTCTGCCAGCAGCTCTCGCGTCTCGTGCGCGATGTTGAGGAGGTACTGCGCCATCGCCCGCGGGTCGCCGTCGAACATCTCCGGATTGGTGGTGAGTCCGGCCGGGCACTTGACGTTGCAGTTCTTCGCCATCACGCACTTGAGCATCATCAGTGCGGTCGTGCCGAATTCGAAGCTGTCGGCACCGAGCAACGCAGACTTGAGCACGTCGCTCGCCGTCTGGTGTGCGCCCGAACAGCGCAACAGAACCTTCTGCCGCAAACCGTTCGCGCACAGCGCCTGGTGCACCTCGGCGACACCGATCTCGGCCGACCGCCCCGCGTACTTGAGGCTGGTGACGGCGGCGGCACCGGTGCCTCCCGTGTTGCCTGCGACGTTGATGACGTCGGCGCCGGCCTTCGCGACGCCGACCGCGATGGTGCCGATCCCCTCGGACGACACGAGCTTCACGATGACACGCACTCGCGCTGCCTTGCAGTCGTGAATGAGCTGCGCGAGGTCCTCGATCGAGTACGTGTCGTGATGCGGTGGGGGAGAAACCAGTTCGACACCGGGAGTCCCGCCGCGAGCTGCCGCGATCTCCACGGTCACCTTCGGCGCAGGAAGCTGACCGCCCTCGCCGGGTTTGGCGCCCTGCGCGATCTTGATCTCGAGTTCTTCGAGCATCGGATCGGCGAGGTACCCCGCCCACACACCGAAACGGCCGGACGCGAACTGCTTGATGCGTGAGCCGCGCACGGTGCCGTACCGAGAAATGTGCTCACCGCCCTCACCACAGTTCGACATTCCACCGACCATGTTGGTGCCGTGCGCGACCGCCTCGTGCGCATTGGAGTTGAGCGCGCCGTGGCTCATGGCTCCCGACGTCAGGAACGGTGTGATGTCGTGTGCCGACTGCACCCGATCCAGCGGCACACTGTGCGGCGCTGTCCGGAGCATCGACAAATAGTCGGCTGCCTCACCGCTCGCCTCCACGACGAGCGCCATTCCGTCGACCCGGTACGTCACCTCACCGCCGAAACGCAGGGCGAGTGATTGCCCGAGAGCGTCGAGCCGGCCGGTGGAATCCGCGTGCGGGCCGGTGAGCGTCAACCGGAACTCGTTGCCGGACAGGCGTTCGCTCTCGAGGCCTCGTACCGCGAAGCTGTTGTTACCTGTGCGCGAGAAACGCCCCATCTGTCTACGGAACTCGTCTGCGGAGTGCAGATAGGTGACATCGGCAGGAAGTTCGAGCACGTCGCGCAAAGCAGCGGGACGCCGATGTCGTTCTTCCGCCATCGTGCGCGCGAACGCACGGTAGCCCGGCGTGATCTGGAAGGCGGCGATCGCCTCCGGGGTGAGCCGGTGGAAACCGGCGTTGGTGTAAACGTCGTCGTCCATACCGAACGCGTCCTCGAGGCGGTGCAAAGGCAGCAGACGCAGAGCATCCGTGTGATCCTGCGTTCCCGTGGTGTCGAACGCGATCGGTTCCTCGGTGAGATCGACGAATCCCCGCACTGCCGTCGTGCCGTACGAGTGACCGGCACCTTCTGCACGTTCCTTGAACAGGCCGAGCAGCGGAATGTCCTTCTCGCTCTGCACGGTCAGGGCACGGGCGTGCCAGTCGGCGACTGCCTGGGCGATGGTGGCGAACCCGACGCCACCCACCGGGGTCTGCACGTTCGCGAAGTAGCGGCGCAAAGTGGGGTCGTCGGTGTCGAGGTAGTTCGGTTCGAAGAACTCGCCGCCGATGTAACTCTCGGCGGTGCACAGGCCGACGCGACCCATCGTCTTCATCAACGACTTCGCGGCGGCCTTGGCGAACTTGCCGAACGCGGCGTCGGGGTCTGCGGAGAACTTCTCCTCTGCGCGCAACCGCACTGCCAACGGATAGACGGCCGCCGCACCGAAGCCGAGTGTGGCGGCTACGTGGTGCGAAGACGAGATCTGACCGGACTCGACGATGATCGAGACCCGTAGCCGCAGGCCCTCCTCGATGAGTCGCTGGTTGATCGCGGAGACCACGACGATCATCGGGAGCGCCGCCTTGTCCGTGGCGACGTGTCGGTCGGTGAGGACCGCGATCCCGCCGTTCTCACGGGCGAAGGATTCGACCTCGTCGCACACCGAGTCCACAGTCGACGACAGCGCAGCCGCATTGGCCTCGGGGGAATCTGCCGGCGTGTAGAGCATGGGGAAGCGACGTATCGGTGTCGATTCCTGTTTACGGATCTTCAACATGTCCGAATGCGTCAGAATCGGCGAGGGCACCACGATCTGCGGCGCATCCTGCGCGCCGCTGTTCGGACGAGCACCGAGAGCCACCCGCAACGTCATGCCGTCGGCCTCGCGGATGCTGTCGAGCGACGGGTTGGTGACCTGAGCGAATCTCTGCGAGAAGTACTTGGCCACACCGCCTTCCTGGTCGGACAGCGCGTTGATCGCGTTGCCGTACCCCATCGCCGAGATCTTCTCCTGACCCGATGCGAGCATCGGGTCGAGCATGAACTTGAAGCTTTCCTGGTTGTGCGAGTACGCCACGTAACGCTGGTGGTGATCGAGGTCGCCGTTGTAGCGCAGCGGACCGGGCTCGGCCGGGACCTCGGGAAGCTCGTCGACCGTGAGGCGGGCCTTCTCGAGCAGCGCCGGATAGTCCTTCTCTCCAGCAAGCATCTCGAGGGCTTCGTCGGTGGTGAACGACCTGCCCGCACGGTGATCGAAGTAGAGCATTCCTCCCGCTTCGATCCGTCCGCGGTGAATAACGGATTCCGGATCGAACTCGAACTGTCCGGCTTCCGAAGTGACGCAGAGGTATTCGTCGGTCTCGACCGTGCGAAGCGGACGTAGGCCCAGCCGGTCGAGGCGGGCTCCGACGACGGTACCGTCACCGAAGATGAGCGCCGCAGGGCCGTCGTTCTTCTCCTCGTACAGGGAGAAGTACTCGAGCATCGCCCGGACCTCGGGGGGCAGGGACGTGTCGTTCTCCCACGCCGGCGGCATCATCGACACGACTGCGGTGACCAGATCGAGCCGGTCGTCGACGATGCGACTCTGCAACGTCTGGTCGAGGCGGCAACTGTCCGATTGGCCGGGCGGGCGGACGATCTCGCGGTTGCGGGCGCGCGCGAGGGCTCCCTCGGACAGGCGATTCTTCTTGTCCGTGTTGAGTTCCCCGTTGTGAGCCATCAGGCGGAACGGCTGCGCCATCGTCGGGTGCGGATCCGTGTTGGTGGAGAAGCGGGTGTGAAAGTAAAGGGTGTGGACGCGGTGACCGGGCTCGGTGAGATCGCGGAAGTAGGGCACCACCTCGTTCGAATTGAGGCGCCCCTTGAGTACCTGCGTGCGTGCGCTGAGCGACAGCGGGTACAGCCCGGCCAAGGTGGGCTCCGAGTAGGCGATCGCCTCGATGGCCAGCAAGGCATCGTTGATACGGCGATCGAACTCTGAGGCCTCGGTGTCCGTGGACACCCCGCCCGTGAACACCCACTGCCGAATCCGAAGTTGATGCCGCACGGCAGCTGGGCGCAGCACCGTGTCGTCGATCGGCACGTCCCGCACGAGAACAGTCCGGAGACCGTGATCGGCGAACGACTTCTCGATGACGGACTGTGCCTCGGTATGGAAGGCCGCGTCGTCGGGAAGGAAGAAGTTGCCGACGCCGAACCCGCCTGCAGTCAGTGTCGAGTCGCCGGTGAGCGAGCGAAAGTAGTCCACCGACAGGTCGATGCTGACTCCGGCGCCGTCGCCCACGCCTTCGGCCGACATGCCGCCTCGGTGGGGTACCTCGCACAGTGCCCTGTGGGCGTGAACAAGAACGTCGTGGGTCGGAATGCCGTCCTTGCGGGTGATGAAACCTACTCCGCAACTGCTCTTTTCGACGGTGGGGTCGTACAGTCCGGACTTCGTGACATTCGTCTTCAAGCGACGTCTCCTCGTACTGGATGCCGGGCGGTTTGCCGTGCTCGAGGCACGCGCGGCCGATCGAAGGAGGTTCGCGATAGACGACCGCCTCGAACCGATTGGCCGGTGAGGCAGACGTCGTTGTCTGTGTGCACGCAAGGCATGCGGTCGCCGAGCTTAGCCTAAGCTAAGTAAATTCTGCAATAGGCGCAGATATCGGCGGTGTTCCCTGACGAATATACAGACGATACTGCTCGGACCAGCACCGATCCAGAGTGAAACGCATTACTCCGGATCGGTGCTGTGACGTGTTGGTTCAGACGATCACTCGCAGGCGATGCCGTCGTTGTCGCGATCGAGGTGCGACGCGTAACCCTCTTCGCCGCGGTATATGGGCGTGACGCCCGCATTGCGCGCCTCGGTGCAGTTCTTGTACATCGCACCGCCGCGAGGTGCCGGAGGTGCCGACTGCTGTGGTGGTGCCGGAGTGATCTGCGGCGGGGCAGGTGCCGGAGCCGGGGGTGTCGGCGGCGCAGGTGCCGGTGGCAACAGTGGATTGACGGCGTCTGCCGAACCGCTCGGGATCATCGATGCGATCTCGGGTGGCAAGAAGTCGAAGATGGTGGACGCCTGTGCCGCGGGGGCAACGCCAACGGTCAAAGCCGCGCATCCGATGATGCCGAAGACGTACCGACGTGTTCTCACTACTACCTCGCTGGATGTGAAATCGGGCCCGCACCTGTTGCGGGCCCGAGCAGGGAGCATGAATTTACCCAATGATTGCCCGCGATTGAAGATCGACCGGAGAAGAACCGATCAGATGTGGTAGTCAGTCGGAATTTCGTTGCTGGTGGGTCAGAAGTTCGAGAAGTTCCGACGGCAGGGGAGGCGCCACCTGTTCGTCGATCGATACCGGCTCTGCCTTGAACTTCGCAACCTCGTCGTGCAAACGTTCCATTTTCAGGTCGAGCTTGTTGGCGGCCTCCGCGGCGTCGGTCAGTTCTTCGAGTAGCGGCGCCGGAATGGCACGGTCGTACTTGTAGTAGATCTTGTGCTCGAGAGTTGCCCAGAAGTCCATTGCGATGGTCCGAATCTGAACTTCCACACACACGGACTGCTTGCGGTCACTCATGAACACCGGCACCTCGACGATCAGATGCAGGCTCTTGTAGCCGTTCGGTTTGGGGTTCTCGATGTAGTCCTTGACCTCGAGGACCGTGATGTCCGATTGGCTGATCAAGAGTTCGGCAACCTTGTATGTGTCGCGGATGAATCCGCACGTGATACGCACCCCAGCGATGTCGGTCAGGTTGGCGCGAATGTCCTCGAGAGTGAAGTCGAGGCCACGGCGCAGCGCCTTGCGCATGATGCTTTCGGGCGACTTCAGCCGCGAGGAGACGTGTTCGATCGGCGTGTACTTGTGGATATGCGTGAACTCGTCCTTGAGGATGTTGATCTTCGTCATCAACTCGGCCATTCCGAACTGGTACGACATCATGAAGCGGGTGAAATCGCTGCGGACTCGGCCGAACCGAATCCGCATTTCCGGGCTGTCGATGTCCCAGCGTTCGATCTCGGTCCCGAGATCGCTCCGGACCTCGTCGTCGGTGCTCAAGTCTCTTCTGCCTTCCTCCGGACGGGCACTGTCACCGTCCGGGACGTCCGATTACGAGTGTGCCACCGATTCCTGCGGATACCAGCGTGCGAAGACGTCGGGGTGTGCTCTGGTGCGGCTCTTCCAGGCGTTCTCGCCGTAGGTGCCGAACAGAGGATTCGACGGATCCTCCTCGATTCCGCGAGCGCGGGCAGCGAGTTCCGGAGGGAGTGTGATCGTCGGCACCGTGGCATCGAGCGCTGGGTTGAGGAAGTAGGGAATCGACAACCGCTCGGGTGTTCCGGGCGCGGTGAGGACGCGGTGCCGCGTCGCGCGTAGGTAACCGCCCGTCGCGACTTCGAGCAGTTCTCCGATGTTGACGACGAATGCACCCTCGCGGGGTGGCGCGTCGATCCACGTTCCGTCCTCCGCTTCGACCTGGAGGCCGGCGGAGCCGGGCTCGAGCAACAGCATCGTCAGCACACCGGCATCCTTGTGGGCGCCCACGCCCTGGTTCCCGGCGACGTCGACAGTCGGTCGGGCGGGATAACGCACCACCTTGATCAGGGTGGCCGGAAGCATCGCGAAGGCGTCGTCGAACAGCTTCGGGTCCGCATACAGGGATTCCGCCCAGTAGCGGAGTAGTCGCAGTCCCAGGTCGGCGAGTGCGGCGTCGTACTCCTCGATGACGGTTCGCAGTTCCGGCAACTCCGCCGGCCACACGTTGTGCCCCTGCAGGTGCAGATACCCGGTGGCGCCCGGGACGGGGTCGCGTTCGGGCCCGATGTCGATCTGTTCGCGCCAATCGGTGCGGTCGTTCGTGAGTTCGGCACCGAGTCGCGTGTACCCCCGAAAGTGCGGACTGTTGATCATCGCCAACGCTTGCTTCGACTCGTCGGGCAGAGCGAAGAACTGCCGCGCCACCTCGAACACGCGCTGCAGCAGACCGGGATCGATGCCGTGTCCGTCGAGGTAGAAGAAGCCCACATGGTGTGTGATCTCGCGCAGCCGTTCGCGTCCTGGCGGCGAGTCCAGTTCGGCGAAGTCCACTACCGGGAGCATGACTCCACGTTATCCCCGCGAACGCGGGAATGCCCGATTCACGTCCAGAGGACGGCTACCAAGGTGTTGAGGACCGCGAGCCCGCCGACGACGTGTACGAGCATCGGATTGCCTTCGTTGCGCTTCTGCCTGCCGTTGGTGATCTCCGCGATGGTGACCACCGCCAACGACACGATCAGCTTCACCGCGATCTTCGCGTGGTCGTACTCCTTGTCGACCACCGCCTCGCCGATACCGACAAGGATCAGGCCGGTGACGAACTGGGCGCGAGCGCCCCACAGGATGACCGGAGTGATCACCGGAGCCTTGACGACCGCCAGCCACCCTCCGACGATCGCTGCCATACCGAGAACGTGTAGTGCTACGACGATGTTGTAGACGGTGTCCATGTCGCACACCGTAGGCAAGCACTTCGAGAACCGTTTACGCAGGTGATGCTAACCAGGCGGGGGAGACCAGTAGGCTCGTGAGGATCGAGGAGGTCGTAGATGCCGAGAACCCTGACCGTGTCGGACAGCATCGTCGTGAACACGGACCCCGCCACGATGTATGCCCACATCAGTGATCCGACGCGAATGGGCAACTGGAGTCCGGAGAACACGGGAGCAACCGTGCTCGACGGCGGGGGTGATACGCATGTCGGTATGACGTTCGAGGGACACAACAAGCGCGGTGGATTCGGGTGGACCACCCGATGCGTCGTCACCGCAGCCGATCCCGGTGAACGATTCGCGTTCGAGGTCCGCGCGATCGGTGTGAAGAAGCCGCGTCTCACGGCCCCCATCGCTACGTGGGAGTACCGATTCGAGCAGGTCGAAGGAGGCACCGAAGTCACGGAAACCTGGACCGACGACCGTCGTTCCTGGCCGGACCTCGCCGCGAACATCTTCGACAAGATCGTGACGCGCGGAAAAGTATTCGCCGACTTTCAGCGGAAGAACATCGAGATCACGTTGCGCAATCTGAAGAGAGAAATGGAAAAACCTTCGGCCTGAAGGTGCCCAACAGAGCGGAGCTCGTCATGTCGGCCATCAGCATGAGCACTTCCGAGCGCGAGGCCTTCCTCGCAGATGTGCACGTGGGGGTGATTGCCGTGGATCGAGACGGGCGCGCACCTCTCGCGGTTCCGATCTGGTATTCCTACGAGCCCGGTGGCGACGTGTGGGTGTGGACCGAGATCGGTACCGTCAAAGAGAAGCTGATACGTGCCAGCGGGCGCTACAGCCTGGTCACCCAGAACGAGGCCCCGCCTTACAAATACGTGAGCGTCGAGGGGTCTGCAGTGTTCGAAGAGGGTCCCACTGTCGAACGTGTCCGTCCGCTCGTACGGCGCTACCTTCCCGAAGACGAGGCCGTACAGTTCCTCGAGCAGTCGTTCAACGACAAGGCCGTCGTCATCCGGATGCGCCCGGAGCATTGGCTGACCGTGGATTACAGCAAGATCGGGTTCTGAACTCGAGTCTCGGCGTGATCTGTTCGGCCACCGCGACGAACGTGGTGTGACCTTGATCGCAGGCTGATAACCGGGACGGTGCGAATCACGATGTACCTTCGAGTGGGAAACATATTCACATCGGGGGAGGCCACGTGACTCGGGTACGGACAGCCGCAGAGGCCGAAATCAATGCTGCCGCAAAGATGCGCGATTTCGGATTCGTCGATGCCACTGCGCTCCCCGGGGGCCCGGACGGCGGAATCGACGTCTATTCCAGGCGCGCCTATGCGCAGGTGAAGTGGCGCGGGGGAGCAGCCGACGAGTCCGACATCGAAAACCTGTACGGGGCAAGGGGGCTCGACCCCGACCGCGCACTCCTGTATTTTTCCGGCGGGGAGTACACGGAAGACGCCACCCGATACGCCCAGGACGTCGGCATCGCGCTCTTCACGTTCGACGAGACCGGGGAAGTGAATCCGGTCGACGATCGCGCTCGGGCACTGATGAATTCGCGTGTCGAATCCCCGCTGCCTACTACGTCTCCGGCCGCCGAGCGTCCGCCGTCCCCAGCCATGACTGCCGCACGGTCCGCGTGGAACATTGCGCGAGAGTTCTGGCTTCGGCACTGGCCGCTGATAGGTGCGCTGTTCTTCACGGTATCGGTGCTCGCCGCACCCTTCAGTGCTTGGCCCGTTGCCGCGCGCGTTCTCGTGACCGTCCTCAGTGTGGCTCTCGCGCCGGTGTTCTGGGTGATCTACCTGCGCAATCGTCAGGTTTCGGTGCGCTGATCTACTCCGTCGGCAGGGAGCGAAGCGACTTCAGCGTGGCGTCGACCGCTCGCGCCGCTTCCGCACCCTTCTTCACGAAGTGCGTGGTGAAGTAGTCGACGTGCTCGTCGTGCTCGTGGAAGTGGTGCGGTGTGAGGACCACCGAGAACACGGGCACGTCGGTGTCGAGTTGCACTCGCATCAGACCGTCGATGACTGCCGTGGCGACGAAGTCGTGTCGATAGATGCCACCGTCCACGACCAAACCTGCCGCGACGATGGCGTCGTATCGGCCGGTGAGCGCCAGGCGTCGCGCATGCAGCGGAATCTCGAAGGCACCGGGAACCTCGAAGTAGTCGAGGTCGTCCTTCGCGAAGCCAAGGTTCACGACCTCGTCCGTGAATCCTTCGCGCGCGCGATCGACGATGTTGCGGTGCCACGTGGCCTGGATGAACGCGATCCGTCCCTGACTCTCACTCATGACACGAAACTAGCGCACTGCGCCTATCGCTGCGAACGAGGCAAGGCTGTGGAACGGCCCCACCCGGCGGCCTCGGTGAGCTCCTCGAGAAGCGGTTGAATCCGGTATTGAAGTGGGCTGGTCAGCGCGATCGTGGTCGTCGAATGGGTGACGCCGGGCAGGTTTGCGATCTGCTCGAGCAGAACCTGCAGTTTCGCGTGAGTGGATGTTGCCACCCGCACCAGTAGGTCCTCGCGGCCGGTCGTTGCATGGATCTCGATCACCTCGGGAAGTCCGACGAGACTGGTGCTCACGGCCGAGATCTTTCCCTGCTGAAGTTCGAGCCCGACGAACGCCTGGATCGGGATGCCCACGGCCTGGAGATCGAGATTCGGTCGGAATCCGGTGAGCAGTCCGTTGGTCTCCATGCGCTTCAACCTCGACTGCACGGTGTTGCGGGCAATGCCGAGTGAGTTGGCGATCTCGGCGATGCTCATCCGCGAATCACGTCCCAGGAGCCCCAGGAGTTGGACGTCGAGCTTGTCGATGCTGAGCACTTTGGGCACCTTTCGTTAGTGACCTAGGTCACGGTCTGATCGATTCGATCAGTTGAGGTGAATCGCATTGACCAGATCGTATGCCAACACGAGCATTGGATTCACGAAATGCTCAACCTGAATGATCGGGGATTCGCCATGACCCAGCTGGACGACGTACGAGCCGAGGCCGCTTCCTTCGATCTCGCAGATCGGTACCGGGCCGATTCCGGGCCGGTCTTGTTGACCGGTGTGCAAGCCATTGCCCGGCAGCTGGTCGAGCAACACGAACGCGACCGCCGCGCCGGACGAAACATCGCGGCCTTCGTCTCCGGCTATCAGGGCAGCCCGTTGGCCGGTCTCGACCGCACCATCGCTTCGATCTCCACGCTCTCGGACGATCACGAGGTTCGCTTCGTGCCGGGAATGAACGAGGAACTGGCGGCGACGTCCGTGTGGGGGAGCCAGGTGGACCTGCCGACCGGCGAACGCACTCACGACGGCATCACCGGGCACTGGTACGGCAAGGGGCCGGGCATCGACCGAGCGTCGGACGCAATTCGACACGCGACCATGTACGGCGTAAACCCCCGCGGCGGTGTTCTCGCATGGGTCGGCGACGACCCGAATGCCAAATCGTCGACCGTTCCGTGCGCCAGCGAACGTTCGATGGCTGCGATGGGCATGCCGGTGTTCTTTCCCCGCAACGCAGAAGAAGTGATTGCCTTCGGTCTCTACGGCGTCGCATTGTCGCGGCTGTCCGGGTGCTGGTCCGGCATCAAGATCGTCGCGGACGTCGCCGACGGGCTGTGGACGCTGGACCGAAACTTCGCGGACCTCGACATCGTGGAGCCGGTTCTGGAGTGGAACGGTAAGCCGTGGTCGTACCGCCAGCGAATCATGGCGTCCCCGCCTGACAGCGTTCTCGCCGAGGCCGACCTGTACGGCCCCCGCTGGGCGATGGTCGAAGCCTTCAACGTCGCGAACGGCATCGACCGCATCGAGGTGAACCCGTCCGCGGCTTGGCTCGGAATCGTGGCGGTGGGAACCGCATACGACTCGCTTCGGCAAGCACTGCTCGACCTCGGCCTGGGGGAAACGGATCTCGAAGACGCCGGCATCCGCATCCTGCGTGTCGGGATGCCCTACCCGCTGGGCGCTACGAAGGTGCGTGAACTGGCGAACGGAGTCGAGCAGGTCCTCGTCGTCGAAGAGAAGATGCCCTTCGTCGAATCACAGCTCAAGGACATTCTCTACGGCTGCGAAGCCGCTCCCGTGGTGCTCGGTAAGAAGAATCAGCAGGGCCGCCCACTGGTTCCGGGGGACGGCGAACTGACCGCCTCCCGTCTCGTCGGTCCACTGCGCCGCGTCCTGAAAGACCGAGTCGCGATGGCTCCGCCGCCTCCTCCGCGTCTCGAGCTCACGGTGCTTCCGACCTCGCGAACCCCGTACTTCTGCTCCGGATGTCCGCACAACCGCTCGACGGCAGTCCCCGAAGGGTCGATCGCGGGTGGCGGCATCGGTTGCCACACTCTCGTCACGATGTCGGGACGCGAAGACAGTGCCGTCACGATGCTCACCCAGATGGGCGGCGAAGGCACCCAATGGATCGGGCAGGCTCCGTTCACGGATGTCGAGCACATCTTCCAGAATGTCGGCGACGGAACGTATTTCCACTCCGGGCAGCTCGCGGTCCAGGCCTGCGTTGCGGCCGGCGTCAACATCACCTACAAGATCCTTTACAACGCTGCCGTCGCGATGACCGGAGCGCAGGACGCCGAGGCGGCACTCACGGTGCCGGAACTGACGCACAAACTCGCGGCCGAGGGCGTGAAGAAGATCATCGTCTGCGCCGAGGAACCGAAGCGGCACAAGGGAGCCCGTTTCGCCGACGGAACCCTGCTGTGGGACCGCACTCGCGTCGACGAAGCGCAGCGGATGCTCCGCGACGTCGAAGGCGTGACCGTACTCATCTTCGACCAGCAGTGCGCTGCGGAGGCCCGGCGCAAGCGCAAGCGTGGCAAGCTGCCCGCGAGGCGCACACGGGTCGTCATCAACGAGGCGGTCTGTGAAGGCTGCGGCGACTGCGGAGTGAAGTCGAACTGTCTTTCGGTGCAACCTGTCGACACCGAGTTCGGTAGGAAGACGAAGATCGACCAAACCAGCTGCAATACCGACTACTCCTGCCTCGAGGGCGACTGCCCGTCGTTCGTGACGGTCGAACTACCGGAGGAAGGTGCACCGAGGATCGAGCACGTGATCCCCAGGCCGCCGCAGGTACCCGAACCCGCGACCGGGGTCTGGACGGGTTCGCACAGTGTCTTCATGGCAGGTGTGGGCGGTACCGGCATCGTCACCGTCAACCAGGTGCTGGGTATGGCCGCTCTGCGCGCCGGTCTGCACGTGGAGGGCCTCGACCAGACCGGACTCAGCCAGAAGGCCGGCCCGGTCACCTCACACCTGCGCCTGAGTGATTCGAAGGTGGGCGGCAGTGCGCTGTCCAACCGCATCAGCCCGTCCACCGCCGACTGCATTCTCGCGTTCGACCTGCTGACCGCAGCGGATGCGAAGTACGCCAGCTTCGGCAATCGCGAACGCACCGTGACGATCGCGTCCACCAGCCGCACACCCACGGGTGACATGGTCTACGACCCGCAGGTGCGTCACCCGGAGGAGAAGGACCTGCTCGAACGACTCGACGTCTCCGCACGTGAACTGACCGAGATCGACGGCCTGGCGGCAGCGAACGCGCTTTTCGGAAGCACTGCAGCAGCCAACTTCCTCCTCGTCGGCGCGGCATATCAGGCAGGTGGACTGCCTGTTCCGGCACGGTTCATCGAAGAAGCGCTCGAGATCAACGGTGTCGCAGTCGAATCCAACAAGACAGCGTTCCACTGGGGCAGGGTCGCCGTCGCGGACCGGGACGCATTCGTGAAGGCCACGACCTCCACGACGGTGGCGTCGCGCAGCGACACCGTGGTGCCCGGACACCTGTTCGCGGGGAGCGCCCTGACCGGCGTCACCCGGGAGCTGGCCGAGCGCCGAGCCGCCAACCTGGTCGCATACCAGGGCGACCGCATCGCGGAGCAATACCTCTCGCTCCTGGAGCGAGCGTTCGCGGCCGAACGAGCCGTCACCGACCGCACCGACTTCAGTGAGGCCGTCGCCGCCGGACTGCACACACTCACCGCGTACAAGGACGAGTACGAAGTTGCTCGGATGCTGGTCGATCCCGCCTTCCTCGAGGCGACGAAGGCGGAAGTGCCCGGAGCCGGCAACCTCACCTACAAATTGCACCCACCGATTCTCAAGGCGATGGGACGCACGAAGAAGATCAGCCTGCGGCCACGCTCGCACGTGGCGATGAAAGCGCTCGCCAAAGCGAAGATCCTCCGCGGAACTCCGCTCGACCCGTTCGGACACACCAAGATGCGCAAGCTCGAGCGCCGGTTGCTCGACCACTACCGAACCGTGCTGACGGGCCTGATCGACACCCTCACCGTCGACTCCTATGAGCCTGCCACCCGAACCGCGGAGGCTCCGGACCTCGTACGCGGATACGAGGACGTCAAGCTGCGCAACGTCCGTCTGTACTTGGAGCGTCTCAACGAACTCGGCGTCGACACCACCACCGTCGACTCGCATATCTGATCGGAAAGGTCACCCCTGCAATGACTCTCGCCATCGAACGTCCCGTCGGAGTATTCGGACGCAAGGACCTGCCCGACGACTGGGCGCACGAACAGGTCACGTATTTTCAGGACCCGGAGACAGGATTGCGTGCCATCGTCGCGATCCACGACACCACTCTCGGGCCGGCGCTCGGCGGGACCCGCTTCTACCCGTACGAAGACGAGTCCGTCGCCCTCACCGACGTGCTGCGCCTCTCGCAGGGAATGACCTACAAGTCCGCCGTTGCCGGATTACCACTCGGCGGCGGTAAGGCCGTCATCCTCGGTGATCCGGCCACGATGAAGACGCAAGCCCTGCTCGAGGCCTACGGCAGGTTCGTGCAGACACTCGGCGGTCGATACATCACCGCGGGTGACGTGGGGACCAACTCGGACGACCTCGACGTGATCGGGCGAGTGACCGAGCACGTCGTGGGGCGCAACGTGGCAGCAGGCGGCTCGGGGGACAGTGCCCCGATGACGGCGCTGGGCGTGTTCCAGGCCATGCGGGCCGGAGCCCGGGCGGTGTGGGGCGTGCCGAGCCTCGCCGGGCGCACCGTGGGTGTCGAAGGGGTCGGGAAGGTTGGATACCAGCTCATCGACCTGCTGATCGCCGACGGTGCTTCCGTCGTCGCCGGTGATGTGAACAGTTCGGCACTCGAGCGCGTTGTCCACGACTTTCGAGGGGTGCGGACGACAGGCAGCATCATCGACCTGGACGTCGACATCTATGCGCCGTGCGCGATGGGCGCGATTCTCACCGGCGGCGCTGTCGTCGACATCCGCGCGAAGCTGATCTGCGGCGCCGCCAACAACCAGCTCGCGCACCCGGCGGTCGAGCGTCAACTCGCCGACCGCGGCATCACCTGGGTACCCGACTACGTCGCCAACGGAGGCGGAATCATCCAGGTCGCCGGTGAGCGCGAGTCGGCAGCGATGGACCAGGTCCGGGCCCGCGTGGAGAAGATCTTCGATACCACCGTCGAAGTGCTGGACACCGCAAAGCGCGAAGGGATGCTCGCCGGTGCGGCAGCCGACACCGTGGCGGAGGCCCGCATCTCCTCCTCCCGTGCGCGGCGGACGAGTCCCTGCACTCGTTGACCGCTCACAGGGGAATAGGGTGGGGCAATGGAGACAGAGTTCGTCCGATGGAGTGAGGACGGCTCCGAACGATCCGCGATGTGGCGCTCGACGAGCGGTGCGCCCGCCCCGAAGTCTGTGCGTGTGGCAGACGATTCCATGCGAGCCGACGACGCCTACCGGCTCGCGTGCGAAGGCACAGCTCTCCTGTGGCGGGGAGACTTTCAGAACGCGCGACAACTGTCGGTGGCCATCGCGGCCAGAGTCGACCGAAAGCCACGCAGAAGCTCGGACGACCCGGCCACGGCATTCCACCTGCACCGGCAGACCCAATCACGACGGGCACGCCTCCTCGGGATGCTTCTGATTCCGTTCGACGCCGATCAGTCGATCCCGTTGCGCCGAGCTCCCGACACACGACAGGCAATGCTCGACGCGTACGGGGCGACCGACGTTGCCAGTGTGTCCTCCCTACGAGACCTGCTCGGCGCGATCGGCGCGCACGAATGGCGCCGGAAAGGTGTGGAGATCGCGGAGTTGGACGCGCGAATCCACCCGGGATACGGCGTGTACTCGCCGATCCGTGGCGAGTACGTCGGGCTGGTGGCGAAGGCACCGCTGCCGTCGACCGCGACGGCGTTCGACATCGGGACCGGAACCGGTGTTCTCGCTGCCGTTCTCGCCAAGCGTGGCATGCGGCGAGTAGTGGCGACCGATCTCGACCCGAAGGCTCTCGAATGCGCCCGGTCGAACATCGAACGTCTCGGGTACTCGGATGTCGTGGAAGTGGAGGAAGCCGATCTCTTCCCCTCGGGGCTGGTGTCCCTCACCGTGTGCAATCCACCGTGGCTGCCGGCCAAGCCGACATCGCCGATCGAGCGCGCCGTCTACGACCCGGGCAGTTCGATGCTCCGCGGATTTCTGACAGGTCTGCCCGAGCACCTCGAGTCCGATGGGGAAGGGTGGCTGATTCTGTCCGATCTCGCGGAGCTTCTCGGACTGCGCCCGCGTCAGGAACTGCTGACCTGGATCGAGGAAGCAGGGCTCGCCGTGGTCGATCGGATGGACGTACGGCCGACGCACGGTAAGGCCCGTGATTCCACCGATGTCCTTCATGCCGCCCGGAGCCGTGAGGTCACCTCGCTGTGGCGCCTCCGCCCCCTGTGAGTGGTTGACGAGTCCCTGGACTCTGTGCTGTCTAGGTAGACGTGGGACACGGGTGTCTACGTAGATGTGAGACAGATTCTATGCGGCGGCGGGGCGGAGTTGTCCTTGGTAG
>NZ_JBHXNL010000004.1:231868-384498 GCF_042719695.1 Rhodococcus sp. NPDC058521 | reverse complement strand
GCTGCCTCAAACGCGCCGTCGCCCGCGAGATCTACCAACTCCTGACCCACCGAACGACACCCCAACCCGCCCTTGACGAAACATAGGAGCATCACCGGTTCGCCTTCGGCGAACCGGTGTGACATTGGTCAGGGTCTACCGAGCGCAAGCGTCACGTTGTGGCCACCGAATCCGATCGAGTTGCTGAGTGCGTAGTCGTTCCGCTCCTTCCTTGCGTTTCCGGCGACGATGTCGAGTTCGGTGCCCGGGTCGGGGTTGTGGAAGTTCAATGTGGGCGGCACGACAGCATGTTTCACGGTGAGGGCTGTGAGAATGGCTTCGACGGCCCCAACCGCGCCGATCGAGTGACCGAGCGCTGATTTCGGTGCGTACACAGAAGCCCACGGTGTCACCGCAGTGATCGCGGAAGCCTCGGACGCATCACCGATCGACGTCGATGTTGCGTGTGCGTTGACGTGAGTGAAGTCTGCGGCAGTGAGGCCGGATGTGCGAATAGCCTTCTGCATTGCGCGGGCCGCACCCTCGCCGGTCGGAGTCGGTGCAACGATGTGGTGTGCGTCGGAAGTGATTCCTGCGCCCAGGATTCGAGCGTGGATCGGGGCCCTCCGCGATCGTGCGTGTGCCTCGCTCTCGAGTACGAGCAGCGCTCCGGCCTCGCCGAACACGAACCCGTTTCGATCTCGATCGAATGGCCGGGACGCCTGTTCCGGCTCGGCGTTGTTCGTGCTCATCGCTCGCATTGCCGAGAAGCTCGCGATGGGTACAGCATCGATCGGGCCTTCCAGACCTCCGGCGACAACGACGTCTGCCTCACCGCTCACGATCAGTCGCCAGCCGTGGGCAATTGCTTCGGACCCGGAAGAACATGCGGAGACGGTGGTGTGTACGCCGCCTCGTGCTCCGGTCTCGATCCCGATCAGGGCCGCCGATCCGTTGGGCATGATCATCGGTACCGACATGGGTGACACCTTCCGATGCCCGTGCGCCCGCATCGCGTCGACCGCGGCCACCAAGGCGTCGCCGCCGCCGAGTCCGGTGCCGATCGACACTGCCAACCGTTCGCGGTCCATGTCGTCGAGTCCAGCATCACGCCACAACCGGCGAACGAGAATCAATGCGATCTGTTCGACGAACGATGTTCGTCGGGTTTCGACACGATTGAGGTGGTCTGCGGGGAGCAGTTCGAGTTTGCCCCCGATTCGGACTGGCAGGTCGTGGGTATTCGCGAACTCGTCCGAGAGCTCTCCGATACCACTGACTCCGTCACACAGAAGCCGCCAAGTGTCGTCGGCGTCGTCGGCGAGTGACGTCGATGCCACGTACCCGGTGATGACGACTTCGGCAGTTTGTGTAGCGGTCGCTTCATTCATGAGTTCTATGGATACCTGTAGCGACCGGTACAGTCAACTCCATGCCTCGTCCACTCGATCACGCGAAGCGCGAAGAACTACTCGTCGGCGTCGTGAAGTACATCGATGAATTCGGCCTGGCCGACGTCTCACTGCGGCCCCTCGCAGCTGCGTTGGGCACGAGTTCTCGGATGCTCGTTCACTATTTCGGGACGAAAGAGGAACTCCTCGTCCAGGCGCTCTACACGCAGCATCCTCGATTCGGCGCGGTGTTCGACGGAGTGCGGGGGAAGGGCGAGTTCGACGACGCGTTGCGGGGACTGTGGGTGTCCATGTCGCAGGGACCGGACGTACTGAGTACTCGAATCCTTCTGCAGGCCATGGGTGTTGCTGCCGGCCGACCCGGTCCGTTCGCCGCCTTCGTGGAAGACGCAATCGATTCGTTGTTGCAGTCGTTGGCCCGCGCATTACAGCGCTGCGGTATGGACGACGCCGACGCACGGATCGAAGCAACGGTTGCTTCTGCTGCGTTCCGGGGTTTGCTGCTCGACCGGATGGTCACTGGCGACAGTCTTCGCACGGATCGGGCCGCCGAGGTGATGATCGGAAGAATGGTGTCCGCGGTTCCCCGTTAGACGGTGGTCGTGTCAACCCGAGTTCCGTTCAGATGGACTGTCGATAGCCGAAGAACTCGTGGTCCTCGATGTATCCACCGTGGCCACCACCTATTTCGGCGAACGCGTCAACGAATTCGATGCCGCCGATCCATTTCACCTGTTTGAAGCCGAGTTGGTTCTCGTTGCGGAGTGGAGGTGGAACGCCATGCCCATAGGTGAGCGGTGCATCGTTCATGTCGTAGGCGAGCATGACGAGATGGTGGTGCATCTGTTCGATCGGGTGCGCGTCGTAGTAGATCCCGCCGTCCGATCCCTCGGCGAGCGAATAGAAGACGACCCACTTCGCGTCAGGCTTCGGCACTACGAGTTCGAGAAGGGTCGCCATCGAGATGTCTTTCCACTTCGCAACTCCCGACGAGCCCTGAACACAGACGTGCTGGGTGATCTGCTCGTGTGACGGAAGTCGGTGAATCTCGGCCAGGGACACGGAGACCGGATTGTCCACGGGGCCGCCAACGTTCAGGCGGTAGTCGCGAAAGGCGTTGTCGTACAGCGCTTGATATTCGGGCGTGCTCGAACAGGCGCTGCGCGGTGCCGATCAAGGCGAAGCCCACTCGTTGTACGACGCGCGGATGTCGAAGAGTGAACGGTGTAGCTGCCACCCAGCACACGAACACGAGACACAGGGCGATCGAGAAGACGTCGAACCCTATCCAGCTGTCGTCCTCTCGTGCGGCGAACATGTGATTCAGGTTTCGCAATGCACCCGTGGTGACAACGAGGCTCGAGTGAATCACGATGAAGATCAGGAACCAGAGCAGCACCGGAAAGTGCACCGACCGGGCCGTCTGGATGATTCGCCGCCATTGCCCCGTGGCGAACAGCAGGATGTAGAAATCACGCCGGTGAGAAGCCACAACGTGTCCACACCCAGATGCCACCACCTGGCAAGTCCGATCGAATGCCGGATTCCAGGAAGTCCCAACTGGCGGGGTAGCCCGACCGAGTCTTCCTTGGCGGTCCACATCGGGTCTTCGGGAACGGGGTTCGACACCCGAAACCACTCCCTGCCCGGCGTGCTGTTCCGCGTCCAGTAGAGCCGCGGATTATCGGCGATTCCGGCTCTGATCATGAACATCATCAGGAAGAGGTTGAAGAAGTGCTGCCACGCGAGCCATGCGGGTAGTCCGACAGGTGCTGGGGTGTCGACGTCGCCGGTGTGTCGTTGCATGAACTCCTTGGCGAAAGGGGAGTTGTTCAGCCCTTTCGCGACCGTAACCGAAACGATGAACAGAACGAAACCGATCGGAA
Organism: Rhodococcus sp. NPDC058521; assembly: GCF_042719695.1. Classification (NCBI taxonomy): domain Bacteria; kingdom Bacillati; phylum Actinomycetota; class Actinomycetes; order Mycobacteriales; family Nocardiaceae; genus Rhodococcus; species Rhodococcus sp. NPDC058521. The sequence continues at coordinate 381,221 of NZ_JBHXNL010000004.1, read as the reverse complement.
GAAGCCACAGCAGGTTGAAGCACTTTTCGCGCCCAATGCGCACGTGTGGGGCGTGGGCACGCGACTCGGAAATCCCACCGGCCCACGTGGATCGATCGATCGCATCCTCGCCGGACTCGAGCCGATCGTGAAAGCTCTCGATGTCGTCGGCCGAATGCTTGCCATTGCACATGCACCGTCATCCCCAACCGGCCGCGCCTCGTGTGTTGGGGGGCGGGACACCCGGCGAGTCGACCCCCAACTACCCGCCCCTCCAACGACGAATGTCACACCCGTTCGGACGAACCGAACCGGTGTGACATTCGTCAGGGGGGAGAGGGGTGCTACTTCACGCTGGCTACGCCGGGGGCGAGGAAGCGCTTGCCGTTGACGGCCTCGGAGGTGCCGGTGCGGTCCAGGTACGGGGTGATCCCGCCGTTCCAGAAACCGAACCCACCACCGAGGATGAGGCAGAGGTCGATGTCCTCGGCCGCTGCAACCACGCCCTCGTCGAGCATGATCTGGATTTCCTCGGCGAACGCGCGACGCGTGCGCTCGAGAACTTCCTCGGCGGTCGACGGCTTGTCGCCCTGCTTCCACAGCGAAGCGACCTCGGGGTCGACTTCCTGCTTGCCGCTGTCCCAGCTCCAGACCGCGGACTTCTTGGCCTCGACGAGGGCCTCGAGACCGGGGGAGTTGTGGAATCGCTCGGGGTAGGCCTCGGCAAGGGTTTCGCCGGTGTGCAGCGCAACCGCCGGGCCCACGAGACCGAGGAGGGTGAACGGTGTCATCGGCATACCGAGCTCGGCGATCGCATTGTCCGCGACCTCGAACGGGGTGCCCTCGTCCACAGCGTTCATGACCTCACCGAGGGTGCGGATCAGGAGACGGTTGAAGACGAACCCGGGCAGGTCGGCCGAGCCGACGGCCGACTTCTTGAGTGCCTTGGCAGTGGCGAAGGCCGTTGCCAGGGTTGCGTCGTCGGTCTTCTCGCCCTTGATGACCTCGAGGAGCGGAAGAACGGCGACGGGGTTGAAGAAGTGGAAGCCGACGACCCGCTCGGGGTGCTTCAGGTCGGCAGCCATCTTGGTGATCGACAGCGAAGAGGTGTTGGTCGCCAGGATGGTCTCCGGGGCGATGAACTCCTCGAGCTCGGCGAAGATCTTCTTCTTCAGGTCCAGGTTCTCGAAGACGGCCTCGATGACGAAATCGGTCTTCGCGAATGCGGACTTGTCCAGCGAGCCGGACACGAGACCCTTGAGACGGTTCGCTGCGTCGGAGGACAGGCGGCCCTTGCCCTGCAGCTTGTCGATCTCGGAATGGACGTAGCCGACGCCCTTGTCGATGCGCTCCTGGTCGATGTCGGTGAGGATCACCGGCACCTTCAGCTGCCGGACGAACAGCATGGCGAGCTGGCTGGCCATCAGGCCGGCACCGACGATGCCGACGCCCGTGATCTTGCGGGCGAGGGACTTGTCCGGCGCACCTGCGGGGCGCTTCGCGCGCTTGTTCACCAGGTCGAAGGCGTAGAGCCCGGCGCGGAGCTCGTCGGTCAGCAGCAGGTCGGCGAGAGCCTCGTCCTCGGCCGCGAAGCCTTTGTCGAGCGAAGCGGCGTCGGTGATGTCGGTGGACTTGGCCAGTTCGAGGAGTTCGACTGCCTTGACCGGTCCGGGAGCGAAGTTCTTCGTCTTGCCCTCGACAGCTGCCCTGGCGCGGGCGATCGCGTCGTCCCACGCCTGGCCCTTGTCGATCTCGGGACGCTCGGGGGTGATCTCACCGGCGAGAACCTTCGCGGCCCACGCCAGCGACTGCTCGAGGAAGTCGGCCGAACCGAACACGGCGTCGACGACACCCAGTTCGAGGGCCTTCTTCGGGTTGAGCGTCTTGTTCTGGTTCAGTGCGTTCTCGATCACCACGGTGACCGCGTTGGACGCGCCGATCAGGTTGGGCAGCAACTGCGTTCCACCCCAGCCCGGAACGAGCCCGAGGAATGCCTCGGGCAGGCCGAGCGCGCCGGCGCTGGACGACACGGTCCGGTAGTGGCTGTGCAGAGCGACCTCGAGGCCACCACCGAGCGCGACGCCGTTGACGAACGCGAACGTCGGAATCGTCGACTCGCGCAGGCGGCGGAACACCTTGTGGCCAAGCTGGCCGAGCTCGAGGCCCTGCTCGCGGCTCGTGATGCTCGGAACGCCCTTGAGGTCGGCGCCGGCAGCGAAGATGAACGGCTTACCGGTGATCGCGATTGCGGCGGGCTTCGCGTCGAAAGCCTCGTCGAGGGCTGCGTTCAGCGACTCGAGGCCTCCGGGGCCGAAGGACGACGGCTTGGTGTGATCGAACCCGTTGTCGAGGGTGACCAGAGCGACCTGGCCGTCGATGCCGGGGACGGAGACGAGCTTGGCGTGCGCGTTGGTCACCACTTCGTCGGTGAATGCGTTGGCGATGTCGGACATGATTACTTGGCTCCCGAGTTGTAGTCGGCGTGGTTCGGGTTCTCCCAGATGACGCTGCCGCCCATGCCGAGACCGATGCACATGCTGGTCAGGCCGTAGCGGACGTCGGGACGCTGCGCGAACTGGCGAGAGAGCTGTGTCATCAGGCGGACGCCGGAGGACGCGAGGGGGTGGCCACACGCGATGGCGCCGCCCCACTGGTTGACGCGCGGATCGTCGTCGGCGATGCCGTAGTACTCGAGGAACGCGAGTACCTGGACGGCGAAGGCTTCGTTGAGCTCGAAGAGTCCGATGTCCTCGATCTTCAGACCGGTGCGTGCGAGGAGCTTCTCGGTGGCCGGAACGGGTCCGTAGCCCATGATGGCGGGGTCGACGCCCTGGTAGGCGAACCCGACCATTCGCATGCCCACGGGAAGGTCGAGCTCCTCCGCGGTGTCTTCGCCTGCGAGGAGGGCAGCAGTTGCGCCGTCGTTGAGACCGGCTGCGTTACCGGCGGTGATGCGTCCGGCGGGGCGGAACGGCGTCTTCAGGCCTGCGAGGTCCTCGACGGTCGTGCCGGGACGAGGCGGCTCGTCCTCGGTGGCGAGTCCCCAGCCCGCAGCCGAACGGGTGGCGACCGGCACGAGGGTCTCGGCGATGTGGCCGGCCCTCTTCGCAGCGTCGTACTTGTTCTGGCTGTTGACGGCGTAGGCGTCGGTGCGATCCTTGGTGATGCTCGGGAACCGGTCGTGCAGGTTCTCGGCGGTGTTGCCCATGACCAGGGCGCTCTGGTCGACGAGGCGGTCGGCGAGGAAGCGCGGGTTGGGATCGGCGCCTTCACCCATCGGGTGGTGGCCCATGTGCTCGACACCGCCGGCGATCACGACGTCGTACTGGCCGAAGCCGATACCGGATCCGGTGGTGGTGACTGCGGTCATCGCACCGGCACACATGCGGTCGATGGCGAAGCCGGGGACCGTCTCGGGAAGACCGGCGAGAATTCCGGCGGTGCGTCCGATCGTCAAACCCTGGTCGCCGGTCTGGGTGGTGGCGGCGATGGCGACCTCGTCGATGCGAGCGGGGTCGAGCTGCGGGTTACGGCGCAGCAGTTCACGGATGGCCTTGACGACGAGGTCGTCCGCACGAGTCTCCGCGTACATGCCCTTCGGGCCGGCCTTGCCGAACGGGGTGCGGATGCCGTCGACGAAGACGACGTTGCGTTGGGTGGATGAAGCCACGCGAATTCCTCCTGATGGAGCTGTTTGGTTCCGGATCACGGCCAGGCGTCCGGCCTCGTTGGTCAGACTACCCCTAGCGTTACCGGTGGGTAACTTAACGGTCGTGATAGCCGCTCGAGCACCGACTCGCCGCCTCCATCAGGAGACGAGGCTCACTCTGCGCGGAGGGCATCCGTCAGTACGGGTACGGACAATTCGAGTTGCCACGGACGGGCGCCGCCCGCCGCCAAGGTCTTTTCGACGACGGTGTCGACCCGATTCGGTTCCACAGGCGACCAGTCCCAGCAGAGGCGACGAACCAGTTCGGGGGTGACGAGATTTTCCACCGGCACCGCCACCCTTTCGCTCAGCTCGGCGAGCGAACTGCGTGCGGCCGTCAGCCTTTCGGCGGCCTCCGGGTCGACGCGGGCCCATTTGTTCGCCGGCGGTGGTCCGGTGGTGACCGGACGTTTGGTGGGCAGTTCGTCCTCGGGTAGTGCTCGCGCGACCTCGATGGCGTGCAGCCAATGGCGCGAATGGCGGCGCTGGCGCGGTCCGCCGAACACCGGAAGTGCCCGCAGTTGCTCGATCGAGACCGGAATCTCCCGTGATGCGTTGATGATCGCCGAGTCGGGGAGTACTCGGTTGGGTGAGACGTCGCGTTTGCGGGCGAGGTCCTCGCGTGCCTGCCACAGGGATCGCGCCACGGCCAGTTGCCGGGCGGTCTTCAGTGTCGTCACGTGCGCGAGGCGGCGCCACCGGTCCGGCTTCGGCTTCGGCGGACCGGCGAGCCGGATGTACTCGAACTCCTGCGCCGCCCATTCGGTTTTGCCCTGCCGATCGAGCTCCGCTGCCATCTCCTCGCGCAACTCCACGAGTACCTCGACATCCAGAGCTGCGTAGTTGAGCCAAGAATCCGGCAGTGGGCGCTTGGACCAGTCGGCGGCGCCGTGCCCTTTTCGGAGCTCGTAACCGAGGGTGCGTTCGACGATGGCGGCGAGGCCGACCCGATCGAATCCGGCCAACCGGCCGGCCAGCTCGGTGTCGTACAACCGGTCCGGGGTGAGATCGAGTTCGGCCAACCCCGGCAGGTCCTGGTCTGCTGAATGCAGAATCCACTCGAGCGGGTTGATCGCCGCGGCGAGTGCGGCGAGGTCGGAGCTGGTGGGTATGGGGTCGAGGAGCACGGTCCCCGCACCGCGTCGCCGCAGCTGGATCAGGTACGCGCGGGCCGAGTAGCGAAAACCGGAAGCTCGCTCGGCGTCGACCGCGAGCGGGCCGTTCCCCGAGGCCAGCGCAGCAGCTGCCTTGGCCACGCCTTCCGCTGTGTTGACGACGTCGGGCACTCCGTCGCGCGGGGCGAGGAGGGGTGCTGCGGGACGATCGTCTTCGCCGTCGGTGACTTCGGACATGGTCATCGACTCTACGTCCGTTCGTGAACGTTCGATGAATCGAAACCTTGGTCTGGGTGGAACCGGTTGCAGAATCGTTGAAACATGTTCTAATTGATCGTTGTTCTACGTTGGCTCCGGCTCCACCGAGGAAGAAGATGAGAATCGCATCCGTTGCGCCTGTAGGTGAACTCCCCAAAGGCCGGACGGTCGAGATTCCCGGGCGCGGGAGCACGTACGTCGTGGACAGCGGTCCGTCGGACGGCCCCACTCTGATCCTGCTCCACGCCTTGGCCTGTACGGGAATGCTCACCTGGTACCCATCCTTCGGCGAGCTGGCCAAGAAGGGGCGTGTGATCGTTCTCGACCAGCGATGGCACGGTCGGGGTATTCGATCCCCGCGCTTCGAATTGGACGACTGTGCGGACGATGTCGTCGCACTCGCCGACGTTCTCGGTGTGGAACGCATCGTTCCGGTCGGGTACTCGATGGGCTCTATCGTCGCGCAGCTGTTGTGGCATCGTCACCGCGACCGTGTGGAGGGCTTGGTCCTCGCCGCCGCCACCGCGCACTTTCAACGGGCATCACGCGAGAAGATGGCGATGGCGACGATCAATGCGGGGATGGGGACTCTGCGACCCAAGGCGGGCCCGATTCAGGAGACGAACGGAGCTGCGAGCGATCGGCTGTGGGCTCTGCGTGAGTTCACCTCGACCAGTTACGGCGCGATGGGTCGGGCGATCGCCGAGATCGGCAAGTTCGATTCCACGCACTGGGTGGGCGACATCGATGTGCCCACCGCGGTCGTCGTGCCGACCCGTGACCGCATCATTCCGGCGCGCCGTCAACGCTGGCTCGCTCGCCAGATCGACGGAGCCGCCACATACGAAATCGAGGGTGGACACTCGTCGTGTGTGATGCAGGCGCCGCGGTTCACCGAGGGATTGTCTGCCGCGACTACTTCCGTTCTTGCTCGTGTGCGGCAGTCAGCAACTCGTCGAGAGCGGTAGGGAAGGCGTCTGCGAGATCCCACAATTCGGGTGCCAGTTCGCTGCAGCTGACCAAACCGACGTGCAGCTTTCCGTCGAGAGACATCACCGTGATGTTCAGGCCCGCTCCGTGGAAGACCGGCCCGAGCGGGAACATTCCGGTGATCATCGCTCCCAGAAAATACAGCGGAACCGGCGGACCGGGCACGTTCGAGATCACGAGATTGTGTACCACTGGATGACGCTCCGCGAGCCGAAGGCGCGCGTACAGGCGCATGGCGGCACCGAACACCGCGGGTGCGGCGAACTGTGACCAGTCCTGTAACAGGTTGGCGCCGAGAGCCTCGTTGTGGTTCTTGACGATCGGGTTGCGGTCGCCGATGGTGCGTAGTCGTTGCACGGGGTCGGAGATCTGGGTGGCGAGTTCGGTGAACATCCCGGAAACCTGGTTGGTTCCGGGACGATCGGACTTGTCGTGGACCGATACCGGCACCATCGCGACGAGCGACTTGTCGGGAAGTTCGTTGCGGCCGTCCAGATAGTCGCGCAGGGCGCCGGCGCACAGCGTCAGGACCACATCGTTGACCTTGACGTCGAAGGCGTTCTTCACGTCCTTGACCTTGTCGAGGTCGAGTGTGGCATAGGCGATCTTTCGGTGCCCCGTGATGGTCCCGTTGAACGATGTTCGTGGTGCCGTGAACGGTGCGGGCATGGCCTCGCCACGCCGGGCTCGACCGATCCACTGAGGCAGCACGGCAAGGCTGTCCGGTACGAGTCGAGCAAGCTTGGCCGGTCGTGCGGCCACCGCGAGCAGACCTCCCACTGCGATATCCAGGCTGCTGGCCTTGCCGGCGCCCTCCGGGATGGTCGCCGGATCGCGGCGCGGTGCGTCGGACGTGAGGCCGCACAGTTCGGACATCATGTTCGCGCCGGTCACGCCGTCGACCCCTGCGTGGTGCATCTTCGACATCACGGCGACGTGTCCGTTGTCCAGCCCCTCGATGACCCACATTTCCCACAGTGGGCGAGTGCGGTCCAAGGGCTGACTGGCGATGCGTCCGCACAGATCTGCGAGTGCTTCTCGTCCGCCTGGGCCGGGTACCGCCACGAGGTGGCAGTGGCGATCGATGTCGAAATCCGTGTCTTCCACCCACACCGGATGATCGAGATTGAGGCGCGAATCCTGCAGCTTGCGCCGGAATGTCGGCATCGCTTTGGTTCGCGCGGCGAGTTCCGCCTTCAGCTTGTCGAACGAGTATCCACCGGGGATCGTAGACCCGTCGAGTTCGATGAGGCCACACACGTGCATGAGTTGCGTGGAAGTTTCCAGATAGAGAAACGAGGCGTCGAGGCCACTGAGTCGTTGCATGGATCAATACTAGAACATGTTCTAGTATTTGGTGCAACGGATCCGTCGAACGGTGTTTTCCGATCAGGATTGGAGTTTCGCGTATGACCCGAACTTTCGTGCTCAGGCAGGCTTCGAGCGCCATTCTCGCGGCCAACGCGATACGCCCGGTGCCCGGCATGCCACTGTCCGTCCCCGTGTTCATGTCGGGGTGGCTCACGGCAGAGCTTGCACCCCAGTTGCTGGCTCTGACCGCAACGGACAGTGCGATCCACGTCGCACGGCACGGGATTCGTTCGCGGAGCGACAAGGTGGGCTTGCTGTTGTCCACGGCGGCGGTCGCGGCACTGAGCAGCGTGATCGCGACGGGACGAGGAGCGGCTCACGAGTGCGAGTCGGCGCTGCGAGAGGAACTGGGCGAGGACTACGCGGAACGCGACGGCAAGATCGCCCGTGCGGGACTGTCGGCGTGGCGTCGGATCTACGACCCGTTCTGGATGCGACGCAAAGGTGTCACGCGGGTGCGGAACCTTCGATACGCGCCCGGTGGCCGACGATTCCGGCTGAACATCTACCACCGCGACGACGTTCCGTCCGACGCGCCCGTGCTGTTCCAGATTCACGGTGGCGGATGGGTGATCGGCAGCAAGGACCAGCAGGGCATCCCGTTGATGCTCGAGATGGCGTCTCGCGGTTGGGTGTGCGTCTCGATCAACTACCCGTTGTCGCCGCGGGCCGTCTGGCCTGCCCACCTGATCGCGGCCAAGCAGGCCCTCGCGTGGGTCCGGGCAAATATCGGCAGGTACGGCGGCGACCCCGACTTCATCGCAGTGACCGGTGGTTCGGCCGGCGGTCACCTGACGGCGATGATGGGGCTCACTCCCGATGCCCCCGAACTGCAGCCCGGGTTCGAGAACACCTCGACAGCGGTGCACGCTTGCGTTCCCCATTACGGCGTCTACGACATGGCGGGCGACACCGGAATCAAGCCGGTCCTGCAGCGGGTGAAGTCCGGCCTGATGCCCATGGTCCTGGGCAAGAACGCGAAGTTTCCCGACGATTACCGCGCCGCTTCCCCCTTGGCGCATCTGCGCGCGGACGCACCACCGTTCTTCGTGCTGCACGGACGGTCGGACTCCTTCATTCCGGTAGCGGAAGCGCGAGTATTCGTGGAGAAGCTGCGGGAGGCGTCGGACAACCCGGTGGCGTACGCGGAACTACGTGGAGCACAACATGCTTTCGACGTGTTTCCCTCGATCCGCAGTGCCGCGGTGGTGCAAGCAGTCGGGCGGTTCCTCGAGTGGGCGTACCGCACCAGGGACCAACGAGAACCCGAGAATCGGGAGTCAGTCGCCGAGGCTGTGCAACTGCGTGACACCGACGGGGGGTAGGCCTGCCGCGTAGGCGAGTACCTCGCAGAACGCTTCGACGTGGCCTGCGAGTTCGGACGACGTGGCCGTCCACGAGGCCCGCAACTCCAATTGGTGGGCATGTGGCGGACCGGCGATGTCGCCGTATCGCACGGAACTCGTCGCGGTGACGGTCCCACCGAGCGCCGTGATCGGTTCCGGTCGGGCCTCGAGTGCGTCCACCAACCAACTCCATGCCACTTCGGGCAGCAGTGGGTCGCCGGCAACGGATGCGTCGAGATCAGCCTGAATGTAGGCGACCAGGCGCATCGTGCCGTTCCACGCGTCGTCCCCGTCCGGGTCGTGGAGCAGGATCAGGCGTCCGAATGCATCGCCCTCCGACTGTTCCGGCACACCGGCCGACTCGTCGTGGGTCACTTCCGCGCCGATCGCGTAGCTGTACGGCGCCAGCCGTTGCGGTGGGCGAATGGGGCCGAGGTCGATGTCACCACGTACCCGCGCCGCGCCCATGGAATCGACGGCGGCGCGGAACTCTGCAGGGGCTGCAGTGGATCCGGAAGACGTCACGATTTCGGACGGTAGACCCCAATTCGGACAGGGTGACGGAGGCGCGCCGAAGTCACCCGATCGACCGCCGTGGGTGCGTGGCCCGAGCCCCGTCCGGAACATGGCAGCATGAGAGGCGGTCGAAACTAGCCGGTAGGAGCGCGGGAACCGATGAGCGGTATGGAGAGTACGAACGCAGGGATGACCGAACGGACGGAGTACACGGCCAGGCGGGTGTTGACGGACGCGCCCTTGTTGGCGGCGGCCACCGGACGTACACCGGCGCATCGCCCCGTGTGGTTCATGCGTCAGGCAGGTCGGTCGCTGCCCGAGTATCGCGAGATCCGGTCAGGCATCGGCATGCTCGAGTCGTGCTTCGACCCGGCGCTCGTGTGTGAGATCACGATGCAGCCGGTCCGTCGGCACGGTGTCGATGCGGCGATCCTCTTCTCGGACATCGTGGTTCCCCTCAAGGCCGCAGGTATCGACCTCGACATCGTTCCCGGTACAGGTCCCGTCGTGGCGAATCCGGTCCGCAGCATCGCGGATGTGTCCGCTTTGCCGAGGCTCGAAGCGGACGAGGTCGGAGCGGTGGCTCAGGCAGTTGGGCTGCTCACCGCCGAGCTCGGAGACACTCCGCTCATCGGTTTCGCGGGCGCGCCGTTCACGCTGGCTTCGTACCTCGTCGAAGGCGGGCCGAGCCGCAACCACGAGCGCACCAAGGCACTGATGCATTCGGATGCGAAGACGTGGCATGCCCTGCTCGGGGTGCTCGCCGACACCACGATCACCTTCCTGAAGACGCAGCTTCGTGCCGGTGTCGATGCGGTGCAGCTGTTCGATTCGTGGGCGGGTGCGCTGACCGCCGCCGAGTATCGCGAGTTCGTTCTGCCCCATTCGGAGCGAGTGCTCGCCGAGGTCGAAAGTGCGGGAGTACCGCGCATTCACTTCGGTGTGGGCACGGGTGAGTTGCTGGGTGCGATGGGCGATGCGGGCGCCGACGTCGTGGGCGTCGACTGGCGGGTTCCGCTCGACGAAGCGGTTCGCCGAGTGGGTCCCGGCAAGGCGTTGCAGGGCAATCTCGATCCGGCGGTTCTGTTCGCCGGCCGGGAAGCTGTCGAGAAGCAGACCCGCAGAATCATCGCGGAAGGCGACCGAGCCGTTGCGGCCGGCGCGAGCGGTCACATCTTCAACCTGGGGCACGGGGTTTTGCCGGACACCGATCCCGGCGCGCTGACTGCGCTCGTGGAGCTGGTGCATTCTCTGTGACGGCACGGGTCGCCGTCGTCGGAGGCGGAATCTCCGGCCTCGTGTCGGCGTACCGCCTTCGGCAGAGTCTGGGGCCTGATGCGGACATCGTTCTGGTCGACGACTCCGGCAGAGCCGGTGGCAAACTGCGAACCACACGACTTGCCGGTGGCCCGTTCGACGTGGGCGCCGAGGCGTTCATCGTGCGGCGCTCGGAGGTCCCGGATCTCGCAGCCGAGCTCGGCCTCGGTAGCCGGATCGTTCATCCTGGTGGGAGCCGCCCACTGATCTGGTCGAACGGACGGACTCATGCCCTCCCCGCGGGAACGCTCATGGGTATCCCGAAGAATTCCGAAGCCTTGGCGGGTCTCGTCGACGAGCGGACCCTTGCGCGGATCACCGCTGAGCGAGACCGGCCCTTCGAATGGCGGCCGGGTTCCGACGTGACGGTTGCCGACCTGGTGGGTGATCGTTTCGGCGAACAGGTGGTGCGCCGATCCGTCGACCCGCTGCTCGGCGGCGTCTACTCGGGTACGGCGGACACCATCGGTGTCCGCGCGGCGCTGCCCACGCTTGCCGCAGCCCTCGATCGTGGTGCTCCGAACTTGTCCGCCGCTGTCGCCGAGGCCATTCCGTCTGCGGGAGAGGGGCCGGTGTTCGGGGCATTCCGAGACGGCTACGCGGAACTGACCGATGCGCTCACTGCCAAGGCGCGACCGACGTTCGTGGAGGCACAGGCGCGCGGACTGCGCCGTGACGGCAATGCGTGGTCGCTCGATCCGATCGGGCGGGTGGACGGACTGGTCCTCGCAGTATCTGCGCCGCGGCTCGCCGAACTGCTGACGGAGGCTGCGCCAGGTGCAGCCGAAATTGCCGGCGGTATCTCGACTGCGTCGTCGGCGGTTGTCGCGTTGGCGTTCTCCGCGCAGGAAGCTCTTCCGGAGAGTTCGGGGATCCTGGTTGCCACGGGGGAGGAGCTCACCGCAAAGGCGTTCACCCTGTCGAGTCGGAAGTGGCCCCATCTCGCGGAGCGTGACGTGCAGACGGTCCGCGTGTCGTTCGGGCGGTTCGGAGACTCGTGCGTCGTGAATCTTCCCGACTCCGAACTTGTCGAGGCTGCTCGGCGCGACCTGGCTACGGTGACCGGCGTCGACGCCGAACCCGTGGACGAGGCCGTCGTGCGGTGGCGGGACGGTTTGCCGCAGTACGGGAGGGGCCACACGGAGCGAATCGAGAAGCTCGAAGAACACGTGGGTCGCCTGGACAGTCTCGAAGTTGCCGGGGCAGTCCTGCACGGGGTGGGAGTGCCCGCGTGTATCCGCACTGCAACGACGGCGGTGACACGGCTGCTTTCCCGAGTGGCAGGATAGGGTCATGGCACGCCTCGACTACGCAGCTCTCAACTCCGAAATCCGCTACCTGATGTTCTCTGCCTTCCAGGTGGAGCCCGGCGTTCTCGGCGATGACCGAGACGCAGCGATCAAGGAAGCGAAGGAATTCTTCGACGGTCTCGAGGACAAGGGCGTCGTCGTACGCGGCCTGTACGACGTGGCAGGTCTGCGCGCCGATGCGGACTTCATGTTCTGGAACCACTCCGAGAGCATCGAGGCCCTGCAAGCCGCCTACGCCGACTTCCGGCGCACGACAGCTCTCGGCCGTGCCAGCGCGCCTGTGTGGAGCAACGTCGCCGTGCATCGCCCGGCAGAGTTCAACAAGAGTCACATCCCCGCGTTCATCGCGGGTGAGGAACCCGGCAACTACATCTGCGTCTACCCGTTCGTGCGCTCGTACGAGTGGTACCTGCTGCCCGACGACGAACGCCGGAAGATGCTCGCGGACCACGGCAAGGAAGCACGCGACTACCCCGACGTGCGCGCGAACACGGTCCCCGCATTCGCTCTCGGCGACTACGAATGGATTCTGGCGTTCGAGGCTCCCGAACTGCACCGCATCGTCGACCTGATGCGTGACCTGCGGGCCACCGAAGCGCGTCTGCACGTCCGCGAGGAGGTTCCCTTCTTCACGGGGCCACGCGTCGACGTGGAGAAGCTCGTCGCTTCGCTTCCCTGATCGGCAAGTACGCCCGGTGAGTGCGATGCAGCGTTATCAGCACATGGCGCACTGGGGTATGTACGAGGCCGAGGTGCGAGACGGCGAGGTCGTGGCCGTCCACTCACACGAGGGAGATTCCGACCCGTCACCGATCCTGGAGAACATTCCGGGGTCGGTGCGGTCCAAGTCGCGCATCACCGGGCCGATGGTCCGGCGGGGATGGCTGGAAAACGGACCCGGGCCGAGCAATTCCCGCGGTTCGGATTCTTTCGTGTCCGTCGGCTGGGACGAGCTCACCGCGTTGCTGGGCGACGAGTTGCAGCGAGTGGTGACCGACTTCGGGAACAGGTCCATATTCGGGGGATCCTACGGATGGGCGAGTGCAGGGCGGTTCCATCACGCGCAGAGCCAGGTTCACCGATTTCTCAACACGATCGGGGGCTACACCCGATCGCGGAACAGCTACTCGCTCGGCGCGACAGCGGTCGTCATGCCCCGGGTGGTCGGTACCCACTCGACCCTGTTCGAGCAGTCGACCTCATGGCCGGTCATTGCACGCGAGACGGAACTCCTGGTCTGTTTCGGTGGGGTACCGGTCAAGAACACCGCGGTGAATTCCGGCGGCAACAGCATCCATCCCACGAGGGACGGTCTCGACGCCGTCCGTCGACGTGGTGGATCGGTGGTGTCCATCAGCCCACTACGTGACGACGTTCACGGCGACTGCGAACGCATCGAGCCGATCCCCGGCACCGATGTGGCGATCATGCTGGGTTTGGCGCACGTCCTCGTGTCGGAAGACCTGCACGACAAAGGGTTTCTGGCCTCGCACTGCGTGGGATACCCGAAGTTCGAAAAGTACCTACTGGGGGACGTCGACGGCGTGCCGAAGTCGGCCCGGTGGGCCGCGGGTATCTCGGGGCTATCCGAGTCGACGATCGATTCGCTCGCACGCCGTATGGCAGGTGCGCGCACGCTCGTCACCGTGACCTGGTCGTTGCAACGCGTGCGGCATGGCGAGCAGGCGCCCTGGATGGGGGTCACGCTCGCGGCCATGCTCGGCCAGATCGGCCTTCCAGGAGGCGGTTTCGGGCACGGCTACGGGTCGATGAACGAGCCCGGGCTCCCGCCGGTTCCGTATTCGTTGCCGACCTTTCCTCAGGGAGCCAACCCGGTGGCCGACTTCGTTCCGGTCGCGGCGATCTCGGAGTTGCTGACGAAGCCGGGGGAGACCTTCGACTACGACGGCCGGGAGTACACGTACCCGGACATCCGACTCGTCTACTGGGCGGGCGGAAATCCGTTCCATCACCATCAGGACATCCCGAGATTGCGGCGTGCGCTCGCACGGCCCGACACGATAGTGGTGCACGACCCGTATTGGACTCCTATGGCGCGCCACGCCGACATCGTGGTCCCGTCCACCGTTTCACTCGAACGAAACGACCTGAGCTGCACCAGAAACGACCCGTTGCTCGTCGCGATGCACGCGGCAGTTCCCCCTTTCGAGGGTGCACGCGACGATTACGACACCTTCGCTGCGATCGCGGCTCACATGGGCAAGGGCGACCAGTTCACCGAGGGGCGGACCTCACAGGAGTGGATCGAACATCTCTACCGACAGTGGCGGGATGCGGTCCGGGCAGACGACGCGGACGTTCCGGAGTTCGAGGACTTCTGGGCGCTCGGCAAGTGGCCGATGCGCACGGTCGACGACCTCGTTCTGTTCGGCGATTTCCGTGCTGATCCTGTTGCTCACCCACTGGGTACGCCGAGTGGGCGGATCGAGATCTTCTCCGAGGACATCGCGAGTTTCGGTTACGACGACTGTGGTGGCCATCCGCGGTGGTACGAGCCCGTCGAATGGTTGGGGGGAACGCGTGCACGGCAGTTCCCACTCCATCTGATCGCGAATCAACCGCGGACACGTCTACACGGGCAGCTCGATCACGGCCGAACCAGTGCCTCGTCGAAGGTCCACGGCCGTGAACCGATCAGGATGAACCCCGTCGACGCCGATGCGAGATCGTTGGTATCCGGCGATGTCGTGCGCGTCTTCAACGATCGCGGGGCATGTCTCGCAGGTGTTGTGGTCGACGCCGACGTTCGGGCGGGAGTCGTCCAGTTGTCCACGGGAGCCTGGTACGACCCTCTCGATCCGAGCGACCCGGATTCACTGTGCGTGCACGGTAACCCGAACGTCCTGACGGCGGACATCGGTACGTCCAAGCTCTCGCACGGCTGCACCGGTCAGCACGTGCTCGTCGAGATCGAACGATTCGATGACGAACTCCCACCGATCAAGGCGTTCGACCCACCGCACATCGTGACGCGCTAGGCCTCGTCGAGAACCAGACTGATCGAGTTGATGCAATAGCGCTGATCCGTGGGAGTGGGGTAACCCTCACCCTCGAACACATGACCGAGGTGGCTGCGGCACTTCTTGCAGAGCACCTCGACGCGGCGCATCCCCAGTGACGAGTCCTCGCGAAGTATCACGGCGTCCGAATCCGCTGGGTCGAAGAACGAGGGCCAACCGCAGTGCGAGTGGAACTTCTCGGTGCTTCGGAACAGCTCGGCGTCACAGGCGCGGCACCGGTAGCTGCCCGCGGTTTCGGTATCCGTGTACTCGCCGGTGAACGGGCGTTCCGTGCCCGCCTCGCGGAGAACCGCGTATTCCTCGGGGCTCAGCCGCTTGCGCCATTCGTCCTCTGTTCGGACGACTTCGGGTGCGGTGTCTTCGCGCGAACTCATGCCTCCACGCTAACCCGTTCGTCAGGTCTTGGCAGGAGCCGGATCTTGCGGGGTGGAGTTCGAGCTGCTGTCGGCTTCGTCTGCGCCGTCGACTTTCGACGGCGTCGAGGCCGGAGTCGTGGAGAGCAGGAAACTCGGATCGATTCCCTGGTCGAGACGACCCTCGCGGCGTGCCACCAGGTAGCGGTACGCGAGGACACAGAAGATGACGATGAGAAGCAGACTCCACCCGAACGTCGACCGCATGTATTCGGCAGCCCTGCCGCCGGTGACGAAACGGCCCGATAGCCAACTGTCGTAACTCATGAACCCGTAGACGGCGAGCCAAGCGGGCCAATTCCGCATGACGGAGTTCGACAAGACCACCGTCATGAGCAGCGGGAAGACCATCATCGAGTAGTACATCTGCCCGAGCGACCCGAGCAGGAAGGACGCCGTGAGGACGAGACCCGTCGTGGTGGCGACGAAGAAGACCTCGTCCTTGCGGTAGTAGCGATACAGCAGCCACAGCGAGGCCAGAACGATGGCGCCGAACCCGAGCCGCATCGACCACACCAGTGCGGTCGGGAGCCCGTAGTAGCGGCCGTTTCCGACGATGGCGCTGTTGAAATAGTCGCGAGACTCCGTCAGGTACGGGACGGTGTGATGCACGAAATCCATGGGGTCGGCCGACAGCGGCCAGGCGATCGCCGTCAACACGAGCGGAATGCCGATCGCCGTGACGAACACCTTCCACTGCCCGCGCACCAGCGGGAGGATCAGAAGCGGCGCCAGAATCGGTTTGACCGCGAAGGTGAGCCCGATCGCCACGCCGGACCAGAGATCACGACGGCGCAGTAACAAGAGCAAGAAGGCCATTTCACCGAGCAGAACGAGCCCGTTGATGTTCGTGAACACCAGCGTGTTGGTGACCGTCTCGGAACTGAAGGTGGCAACGATCAGGATGGGTGCGGCGATCGACTTGATCCCGAGATCGAACATCTTGAGCAGCAGGTAGAGCGCGATCAGGATGGCGATCGTGTTGGCGATGATGAAGAGCCATCGCGACTTCTCGGGGTCGATGACGGCGATGGGAGCCATCAGCAGTGTTCCCGACGGCGGGTAGAGGTAGTGCGGGTCCACCCAGTTGAAGTTCGCGGTGTACACCGGCTTGCCGTTCAGGAATGCCAGGGCAGCGCGGTAGACGGGGCGGTAGTCGTCCGTTATGTTTCCGTTGACGGCCTTGATGACCACGCGGTGCAACACCGTCATCACTGCGATCGGCCACAACGCGAAGTTGATGACCTCGGAGGTGGTGCGCCCTGTGCGGGGCTCGAGTTGTCGAAGGAACACCACGGCACGGTACACCGAAACGACGTCGCAGGTGACGGGCGACCCGCAGTCCGTGCGGTCGGTCAGCCGGGGCAGGCGTTGCCGTCGGCGGGAAGCTCGGCCTCGGCGAAGTAGGCACCGATCGACTTTCGTGCACAGTCGGTGCTCACCACGGGATGTCCGGCCCCGTGCCAGGTGACGGTGGACGTCGGAGCCCCAGCCGCCTCGACAGCTCCGGTGGCGGAACCGAGGCCCGCGTTACCGACGACAGGATCTGCGACTCCGGACAGAACGAGCACCGGGACCTTCAGGTCGGTCGGCAGGGCAGGAGGCGCAGTGGCGGGCCAGGCGCCGCACGCCAGCATTCCCAGTGCACTCTCGGGACCGAAGACCGGGTACGCGTCCTGCCAGGTTCGATACAGCTCGCGAACACGGTCCGGGGCAGGCCACTGCTGCCCGTCGCTGCAGCGTGCGATGAGCTGGCCGTCTCGTTGGGTGGCGGTCGCTCCCCGCGATGCCAGGCCCTGCAGTGCTGCGGTATCACCTTCGCGGGCCGCGGACAGTGCGTCTGCGAGGTTGCGCACACGAGCCTGGTTGTCGGACGTGGGCGATCCCAGTGTCGCTGCGATCGCGGTGAGCGCGGCGTTTGCCGACACGTCCGGCAACCGGCCCGCTCGCGCGGAGTCGACGAGGTCGGAGACCGCACCACGCGGGTCGGGTCCGAGTGAGCAGTTCAACGCGGCGCACTGCCGGGCGAAGAAGTCGAGGGCTGCTTCCTGTCCCTGTACCCGTTCCTCGGTGATCGTGACCGAGTCGGCGGTGGCTGCCGGTGGCGAGTCCAGTACCAGTCGGCCGACCCTGTCCGGGTACTTCGCCGCATAGCTCAGCGCGACGGCTGCGCCGTTGCCCGTTCCGATGAGTCCGAGCGCCGGAACTTCCCACAGTTCCCGGAGCGTTTCGATGTCGTCGGCGGCGTGCGTCGTGTCGAATGCGAGTTCCTGGGGCTGGAGGTAATCGGTGCATGCGATCGTCGCTTCGCGGCCGAGGGCTGCCATGGCGTCGACGCGGTCACCGGTCATGCCTCCTGCCGGGGTCAGATTGTTGATGTCGATGCGCTCGGCCTCGGTGAGGCATTCGATCTCCAGGGAAGTCCCGATACCACGGCGGTCCACGGCCACAATCGGATTCGTAGCCAGCATATCCTTGCCGCCAGTGGCCATCAGCGCTGCCAACTGGTTGGTCGACGGTCGATCGGAGCCCGACGTCAGAACCAGTGGGGCTGCGTCCGGCGGGGTTTCCGGTGCCCGGGCGCGCAGCATCCCGACCTGGAACGACCCGGGTAGCGAGCCGGACTTGTCGATCGGCGCTTCGTAGTGGCCGCATTCGAGCACGACGCCCTCCGGCAGAGCTCCGAGGCCGGACCGGTCGAGAGTCTGTTGACCGCAATCGACCCACGTCACGTCCGAATGTGGCGCTTCGAGGGGCGGTGGGGGCGCGTTCGGGTCCTCGAGCTCCGTGGGTTCGGGTGCTCCGCCGCGTTCTTGTTCCACGGCCACGTGCGGTCGGGTGGACGGTCCGGCGCCGCACGCACAGCACACCGCGAGAACCATTGCGAGCAACACCGATCTGCGCATGCCGCACAGCCTGCCAGGTTCACGTGGTCCACAGCACACGGCCTCGCCCGCGTGCCGAACTCACCGATCGGTCGACGTGTGCCGAACCCAGCGAAAGAGCAGCGTGCCGTCGTCGTCGGCGAGGATGTGCCGTGGCGTCATGGGGATGGCGTGTGCAGTGGCGGACCGGGCGATTCGGCCGGCGCGCCCGCCCACGAGAACGGGGGAGACGGTGCTGCACAGCTCGTCGACTTTCCCATCGGCGTTCAGATCCCCGAACAGACCGGGACCGCCTTCGCAGATCACTCGCAGCCAACCCCGCTCCGTCAGGAAATCGAGCAGCGACGTCGAACTCACACGTGTGTCGTCGGTCCGAACGACGTCTGCACCGACGGCCTCGAGTCGACGCAGGGCATCGTCGTCGGCGTCGCTGCCGGTGAGAACCACGGTGGGCACGCTTGCTTCGGAGAACAGACGTGCCTCCGGATCGAGGTTGCCGCTGCCGGAGATCACCACGATGGGTGGGACCGCGTCGGCGCCACGCTCGCGTCGTCGCAGGCGAGCCGCCTCGTCGAGATGCACGCCCCCGTAGTCTTCGGCCCGGGCGGTACCGGCTCCGACCACGACAGCGTCGGCGAGTTCGCGCAGGACCGAGAACACCTGGTGGTCGGCCGGTGTTCCGAGCCCGCCGCTCCTGTCGTCGACAGTCACCGCACCGTCGATGCTGGACACGAAATTGGCGCGCACGTACGGACGGCCGTTCGTCGGTGGATAGGCGTACAGGTCACGCAGGGTTTCGTCGGTGATTGCCTGTTGCCGGGTATCGTCCGGTGTGAAGTAGGTCCCAATATCGACACGTCGCACATGAGATATCACAACACGTGGATACCCTCGGTGCATGTCTGTTCGTCTTGTCGATCGAAGCCCTGTGGTGCCCGCCGACCAGTTGGTGGGGCAGATGGTGCCGCCGGCGATGTTCGACGAGGTGAGTTTCGCGTCGTACATCCCCGATCCTGCCGAGCCCAGCCAGGCAGAGGCCGTGCAGAAAGCCGAGGAGTTCTCCAAGAAGGTCGCCAAGATTCGTGGCGGTGGACGTCGCGGACTTTTCGGCAAGAAGTCGCAGGCGACGGGAATTGGCCTCTACCTCGACGGTGGATTCGGTGTCGGCAAGACCCACCTGCTCGCCTCGATCTACCACAGCGTCCCTTCCCCGAAGGCGTTCGGAACCTTCGTGGAGTTGACCCACGTCGTCGGTGCGCTCGGCTTCAACAAGGCCGTCGAACAGCTGTCCGACCACAGCGTGCTCTGCATCGACGAGTTCGAGCTCGACGATCCCGGCGACACGATGCTCGTCTCGCGCCTCCTTTCGGAACTGTCCGCGCGCGGAGTGTCGATCGTCGCCACATCGAACACCCTGCCCGGCCAACTCGGTGAAGGCCGATTCGCAGCCCAGGACTTCATGCGAGAGATCAAGAAGCTGGGTTCCATCTTCGAGACCATTCGGGTGGACGGACCCGACTACCGTCACCGCGACCTGCCGCCCGCCCCCGAGCCGATCACCTCCGAGGAACTGGTCGAGCGAGCCGAGTCGACCCCGGGCGCCTCGCTCGACAACTTCGACGAGTTGTGTGCGCACCTGAGCACCCTGCACCCCTCGCGCTACAACAAGCTCGTGGAGGGGATTCCGGCCGTGTTCCTCGATGGTGTGCACCCCGCCGAGGACCAGTCGGTCGCGCTGCGCATCGTGGTGTTCGCCGACCGCCTCTACGACGCAAGCATCCCCGTCACCGTCTCGGGGGCTCGTCTCGACGAGATCTTCACACCCGAAATGCTCTCGGGCGGATACAAGAAGAAGTATCTCCGTGCCATGTCGCGCCTGCTGGCCCTGTCCCGGTTCGAGGTCGCTGCCGGCTAGCGGGGCGTCGTGCCGGTCGGCAGGACGCGCTGCATCACGAAGTCGTGGTGCACCTGAGAGCCGACCAGAAACGTCTTGGTGCCGACTCGTTCGAAACCGTGCTTGGCGTAGAAGCGTTGCGCACGCTCGTTGAGCTGATTGACGCCGAGCCACAGGCCACCTTGCCCGTCCGCGATTGCGCGTTCGGCAATCGCGTGCATGAGGGCTGACGACGCACCGGTTCCGTGCTTTCCCGGCACGACGTAGAACTTGCTGATCTCGGTGGTGGGGTGGGCTGTCAGTAAACGCGCGACCTCGGGGTCCGACGGTTCGGAGTTCACGAGCATCGCGTATCCCACGATCGAACCAAGGTTGGTCACCTTGAGGACGGTGCGGGTGGGATCGGTGAGATATTCGGAGAAACGTTCGGCCGACAGCACCTCGTCGACGAATGCCGCGATGTCGTCCTGTGTTGCCTCGGGTGGGCATGCCAACGGGAAAGTGGCGGCCGCGACGTCGGCTATTGCTTCGGAATCCCAGATTCCGGCGGAATCCACCTGAACACTCACGCGCTCTGCACCATGCCTTTCGTCGGTGTCCACCCCATTGTGCTCATCGGGGAGTGCCGGACGAGGCTAATCGCTCGTTCGCACTCGCGGGAAGTTTGGCAGGGGAGTCGTCGTTCGTTTATACTTCACAGCATGTCGCGCATTCTCGTAGTTCGCCGCCGTAGCGGGGTCTGATTCGGACCGACCCCTCGCTGCGGGTCGAGCTATGAGTTGGTCCTCCCTTCGTTCGGAAGACCACTTCGATGAATACCACCAATCTCGCGCACGACACCCCTTCCCAACACGGCCCCTGCCGTCGGATCCCTGCCGAACTCCGTAGCGAGGCGGCACGCATGGGGTGGACCGACTTCTGCTCGACCTTCGCGCCCCAGTCCGGCCCGATCCGGCTCGGCGCCTTCACTTCCTCGCGTGCGGGCCTCGGCCGCTTCGACTTTCGGGCGACGCTCGCGATGTCGAACACCATCGCGCAGTACAGGACCACGGCGACCGGACCGGTGTCTGCCCTGACCCAGATGTTGGCCGAAGCCGGCATCAACCTCGAGATCCGCGCATTCCATCAGTTCCGCGAAGGTGGCCGTACGTACACGTTCGCGCTCACCGAACGACGTGGCCGTTCCAAGTGGGCGATGGGTGTCGGAACGGATGCCACGGAATCCGCGTGCCGGGCGATGATCGCCGGGGCCAATCGCTCGCTGGCCTGAACATACGTGCGCGATACTGGGATTGAACCAGTGACCTCTTCCGTGTCAGGGAAGCGCTCTCCCGCTGAGCTAATCGCGCGAGGTGGAGACGAGGCTCCGAAAAAATGGAGCGGACGACGGGATTCGAACCCGCGACCCCAACCTTGGCAAGGTTGTGCGCTACCAGCTGCGCCACGTCCGCATGTGAAGATTCCGTACTCCGGAACTGGCCGGCGTCGAGAACTTCTGGTCTACATTTTCCAAACTTGGTGCGCGATACTGGGATTGAACCAGTGACCTCTTCCGTGTCAGGGAAGCGCTCTCCCGCTGAGCTAATCGCGCGAGGTGGAGACGGGAATCGAACCCGTGTGCACGGCTTTGCAGGCCGTTGCCTCACCACTCGGCCACTCCACCGTGAAGGTTGAGTCCAACCTCTCGAGCGGACGACGGGATTCGAACCCGCGACCCCAACCTTGGCAAGGTTGTGCGCTACCAGCTGCGCCACGTCCGCATGCACCAGTTGCTCGGAGCAATTGCTCTCCGTGGTGCGGTTGAGAACACTAGCCGACCATCGTTGATACTTACAAATCACCTGGTCAGTACCCGTCGGTAGGAACTCCGCCCGAACGGCGCTGGGTACGAGGGGCACGGTGCGATACCGAGTCGGACGAATGCCAGGGACGTGATTCGTAATCGGTCCGGGCGTCGTGTTAGTGTTCCAACTCGTTCGAGCGTGTTGTACACATCGCTCGGCGGTCCCGTGGCTCAGTGGAAGAGCGTCCCGTTCACACCGGGGAGGTCGCTGGTTCGATCCCAGCCGGGACCACACCCGAAACCCCTCGTTCAGTACCGAACGAGGGGTTTTCCATTTCTCAGGGTGATTCGGTCGCGGTCGTCCGAACGAGGACATGCTCACCCGTCGGTACTCTGAAGTCGGTAGTTGCCCGCCCGTGAGGGAAAAGGTGGATCCCCTGAGTACCGACGAGGTTCATTCCGAACAGTCCAGAAACAGCGAGTCCGAAGAATCGGAGACGAGTCGTTTCGGCGAACTGGCCGAGCACTGGCGCGAAAAGCGCGAGCGTATCGCGCAGAATCGGTCGCTCGACCTCACATACCGAATCGCAGTCGGCGTGGTGGGAACTCTGGTTCTCGTCGCCGGCATCGTGGCGATCCCGTACCCGGGACCCGGTTGGCTGATCGTGTTCACCGGTCTCGGAATCCTCGCGTCCGAGTTCGAATGGGCCCATCGTCTGCTCCGCTGGGTACGCAAGCGGTACGACGCATTCATGAATTGGTTCTCGAAGCAGAACCTCTGGGTCCGGGGCCTCGGAGTCGTCTTCACCTGTGCCGTCGTGCTCGCCACGCTCTGGGTACTCGGCACGGTGGGCATGGTGGCCTCGTGGGTCGGTCTCGAGTGGGGGTGGCTCCAGAGTCCGCTCTGAGCCCGTTCCGGCACTCCCGATAGCATGGGACTGCACCATGCCGTTCGTAGGCAGAACCTCGTCTCACCTAGGAGAACATCGCCGTGACCACGCCCGCACCCGAATCCCCAGTCGCGCTCCTCAGGGTGCCAGCAGGGACGACGGCCGGAACAGCGGTTCGCGAGGCCGGTTATCCCTCCAAGGGTCCGGACGTGGTGGTGGTCGTACGCGACGGCGAAGGCCGCCTGCGTGACCTCTCCTGGACTCCGGAGTCGGACGAAGAAGTCGAACCGGTTGCCGCGAACACGGAAGACGGGCGCAGTGTGATCAGGCACTCGGCCGCCCATGTCCTCGCGCAGGCAGTTCAGCAGGAGTTCCCGAACGCGAAGCTCGGAATCGGCCCGCCCATCACGGACGGCTTCTACTACGACTTCTCCGTCGACCGTCCCTTCACGCCCGAGGATCTCGCGACCCTCGAGAAGCGCATGAAGAAGATCATCAAGGGATCGCAGCGGTTCTCGCGCCGGGTCGTCGATTCGATCGAGGATGCGCGCACGGAGTTGGCGAACGAGCCCTTCAAGCTCGAGCTCATCGACGACAAGTCGGGTATCGACGATCCGGAGATCATGGAGGTGGGAGGCACCGAACTCACCATCTACGACAACCTGGATCCGAGAACCGGTGAAAAGGTGTGGGGCGACCTGTGCCGGGGACCGCACATCCCGACGACCAAGCACATCCCCGCTTTCAAGCTCACCCGTAGTTCGGCCGCCTACTGGCGCGGTGATCAGAACAACGCCGATCTGCAGCGGGTCTACGGAACTGCGTGGGAATCCACCGAAGCCCAGGACGAGTACCTGGAACTGCTGGCGGAAGCGGAGCGTCGCGACCATCGCAAGCTGGGCGCCGAGCTCGATCTGTTCAGCTTCCCAGACGAACTCGGGTCGGGATTGCCGGTGTTCCACCCGAACGGGGGCATCATCCGTCAGGAGATGGAGAACTACTCCCGTCAGCGCCACGTCGAGGCGGGCTACGACTTCGTCAACACGCCACACATCACCAAGGGACATCTGTACGAGGTATCCGGACACCTGGACTGGTACAAGGACGGCATGTTTCCGGCGATGCACATCGACGAGGAGCTGAACGAGGACGGAACGGTTCGCAAGCCGGGCCAGGACTACTACCTCAAGCCGATGAACTGCCCGATGCACGACCTGATCTTCCGCTCGCGTGGACGGTCGTACCGGGAGTTGCCGCTGCGCATGTTCGAGTTCGGATCGGTCTACCGGTACGAGAAGTCGGGCGTGGTCCACGGCCTCACCCGGGTACGCGGAATGACCCAGGACGATGCCCACATCTTCTGCACTCCGGAACAGATGCGCGACGAACTCGCCAGCGTTCTCCGGTTCATTCTCGACGTGCTGAAGGACTACGGTCTGGACGACTACTACCTGGAGTTGTCCACGAAGAACCCGGACAAGTTCGTCGGCAGTGACGAGTTGTGGGAGACGGCGACCGCGACGCTCCGCGAGGTGGGCGAGGAGTCCGGTCTGACGCTGGTTCCGGACCCGGGCGGCGCCGCGTTCTACGGCCCCAAGATCTCCGTCCAGGTGAAGGACGCACTCGGCCGGAACTGGCAGATGTCGACGATTCAGCTCGACTTCAACCTGCCCGAGCTGTTCGAACTGGAGTACACCGGCAACGACGGTGCCAAGCACCGCCCGGTAATGATTCATCGCGCGCTGTTCGGCTCGATCGAGCGCTTCTTCGGTGTGCTCACCGAGCACTACGCAGGGGCGTTCCCGGCGTGGCTCGCGCCGGTTCAGGTGGTCGGAATTCCGGTTGCGGAGGCGTTCGAAGATCATCTGTTCGACGTGGTCAAGAAACTGAAGTCCGCCGGCATCAGGGCCGAGGTCGACGCGAGCGACGATCGGATGCAGAAGAAGATCCGCAACCACACCACTCAGAAGGTGCCGTTCATGCTGCTCGCAGGTGAGCGAGATGTGGAGGCCGGGGCCGTGAGCTTCCGCTTCCGGGACGGCACCCAGGTCAACGGTGTACCGGTCGACACTGCCGTGCAGATCGTGACCGATTGGGTCGCCCGGCGCGAGAATGCGTCACCGACCGCGGAGCTCGTCGCACTCGGGAAAGGCTGAACAGATGGCCGACCGCGTCAATGGGCCGGATCCGCTGGTCGATCGTGGGCCGGGCGATCCGGACCACCTGCAGCGAATCTGGTCGCCGCACCGGATGTCGTACATCGCCGAGGCCCCGCGTACCGAAGGCGCGACGGGTGAGCCGTTCATCGACATTCCCAAGATGTCCGACGAGGACGGCCTCGTGGTGGCGCGTGGCGAGCACGTGTTCGCCGTGCTGAACTTGTATCCGTACAACCCCGGCCACTTGATGGTGGTGCCCTATCGAAAGGTCGCTGCCCTCGAGGATCTGACGCCGGGCGAGAGCGCGGAACTGATGGCGTTCACACAGCAGTCGTTGCGGGTGATCAAGAGCGTGTCGAATCCGGACGGGTTCAACGTGGGGCTCAATCTCGGTGCCGCCGCTGGTGGATCGTTGTCGGAGCACCTGCATCAGCACGTCGTGCCTCGGTGGGGTGGGGACGCGAACTTCATCACCATCCTCGGCGGAGTCAAGGTGATGCCGCAGTTGCTGCAGGAAACTCGAAGCTTGCTCGCGAAGGCTTGGCATGAGTGAATCCGTCGTCGACTGCTCATGGCACCATTCATTGGTGATTGCTGACGTGAAACCGGTTTCGTCGACGACTGAGGGGGATGGCCGGTGCTGAGCTTCTTCGGCAGGGAGGCAGTGTCGAAGGTGACTCTGCCGATGGGGCGGGCCCTCGTGAAGACCGGATTGACTCCGGACTCCGTGACGGTGATCGGCACCGTGGCAAGCATCGTCGGCGCGGTCACGCTGTTTCCGACCGACCACTTGTTCATCGGGACATTGGTCATCTGGCTGTTCGTGATGTTCGACATGCTCGACGGTGCGATGGCTCGTGCGCGTGGCGGCGGAACGAGGTTCGGTGCCGTCCTCGACGCAACGTGCGATCGATTGGCCGACGGTGCGATCTTCGCCGGTCTCGGCTGGTGGGCGATCCTTCACGAGGACAGCAAGCCGCTGTTCGTGGCCACGATGATCTGCCTCGTCACCTCGCAGGTCATTTCCTATGCGAAGGCTCGCGCCGAGGCGAGCGGACTCTCTGCAGACGGTGGACTGATCGAACGCCCGGACCGCCTGATCATCGTGCTCGTGGGCGCGGGTCTCACAGGTCTCGGATTGGCGTGGGCAATTCACATCGCCATGTGGGTTCTCGCCGCGGGCAGTGTCATCACCGTCTTCCAGCGAGTGCTCGCGGTGCGGGCGTCCCCGGGCGCACGGGACCTTCTGCCGCTCTCGTCACCACCCGACGACGGTGAAGCGAGCACGCAGTGACACTTTCCGATCAGATCGGTGAACTGGGTTATGCCGCCGGTTGGCGTCTGGTCCGAGCATTGCCGGAAGGCGTGGCCACGACTCTGTTCGACCGCGGTGCGGACTTCGCGGCACGTGACGGTGGTCCGGACCAGCTGCGTCGCAACCTTTCTCGTGTGTTGGGTGTGTCGCCGGAGGAGGTGCCCGGCGACCTGATGCGTCGGTCGATGCGTTCGTATGCGCGTTACTGGCGGGAGGCGTTCAGGCTGCCCTCGATGAACCTCGAGCGCACGGCACGAGATCTGGACGAGTTGATCGAGGGCAAAGAGCACATCGAGCAGGCGATGAAGGAAGGTCGTGGAGCGATCCTCGCACTACCGCACAGCGGCAATTGGGACATGGCCGGTGTGTGGTGCGCCCAGCAGTGGGGCGGTTTCGCCACGGTTGCCGAGCGGCTGAAGCCGGAGTCCTTGTATCAGCGATTCGTCTCCTATCGGGAGGGCCTCGGTTTCGAGATCTTTCCGTTGAGCGGTGGTGAGAATCCGCCGTTCGTGGAGTTGTCCCGGCGACTGCGTGAGAACACGATCGTCTGCCTGTTGGGCGAACGCGATCTCGCGAGCAAGGGCATTCCGGTCACCTTCTTCGGTGAACCGACCCGGATGCCGGCCGGCCCCGCGAAACTGGCGATCGATACCGGAGCGGCACTGTTGCCGGTCCACTGTTGGTTCACCGATGACGGATGGGGCTTCCGGGTCGACCCGCCCCTCGACACCACAGGCGGTGTGGCGGCGACGACGCAACTTCTCGCAGAGCGATTCGAAGCGAACATCGCCGAGCATCCGGCGGATTGGCACATGCTGCAACCGCTCTGGCGTTCGGACCTGTCCGAAGCGCGAATCTCCCGGATGGAGGGTTCGTGAAGATCGGCATGGTCTGTCCCTATTCGTTCGACGTACCGGGCGGAGTGCAGGCTCACGTGGTGGACCTTGCCGAGGTTCTGATCGAGCGTGGCCACAAGGTGAGCGTGCTCGCGCCAGCGTCCGAAGGGGTGGAACTGCCGGATTTCGTGGTGTCGGCAGGTAAGGCGCTTGCGATCCCGTACAACGGGTCGGTCGCACGGTTGAGTTTCGGTCCCGCGGCCAGTGCGCGCGTGCGGCGCTGGATATCGGAGAACGACTTCGACGTGCTCCACATTCACGAGCCGAACGCGCCGAGCCTGTCGATGTTGGCCCTTCGGGTGGCTCAGGGCCCGATTGTCGCCACATTTCACACCTCGACGACGAAGTCTCTGGTGCTCAGCACTTTCCAGAGTGTTCTGCAGCCGTATCTCGAGAAGATTCGTGGACGGATCGCGGTCTCCGAGTTGGCTCGCCGATGGCAGATGGAGTCGCTCGGGTCGGACGCCGTCGAAATCCCGAACGGTGTCGATGTCGGTGCGTTTGCCCACGCCGCACGGCTGGAGGGTTACCCCAGATCGGGGCCGACCATCCTGTTTCTCGGCCGGTACGACGAGCCACGCAAGGGCATGGCGATCCTGATGCGGGCGTTACCGAGGATCGTGTCGAAGCATCCGGATCTCGAGGTGCTCGTCGTCGGTCGGGGAGACGAGCAGCGACTACGACGCGAGGCGGGTTCGCTCGCCCGGCACTTCCGGTTCCTCGGGCAGGTCACGGACGCCGAGAAGGCGTCCGCGCTCCGCAGCGCGGACTTGTATTGCGCACCGAATCTCGGGGGTGAGAGCTTCGGGATCGTGCTCGTCGAGGCAATGGCTGCCGGCACCCCGGTCGTGGCCAGTGAACTCGATGCGTTCCGGCGGGTGCTACGCGACGGTGAGGCCGGAGTCCTGGTGCCGGTGGGGGACTCCGGTGCGTACGGTGACGCCGTACTCCGCGTGCTCGACGACGGCCTCTACCGGCAGCGACTCGTCGACGCGGGAACCGGAGTTGTCGCCGAATACGACTGGCCCGTGGTGGCCGAGCAGATTCTGCGGGTGTACGAGACGGTCACCGTCGGCGCTGCGGGTGTGACCGAGGTGCGATCGTGACTTTTTCCGCGCTCACGATCTTCGTCATCGCCCTCGTTGCGGCGTTCGTGTTCATTCTCGGACTGTGGGCCTACAGCACGGCCAATCGGCTCGACCGACTGCACGTGCGTTCGGATCTCTCCTGGCACGCCCTCGATGCCGCACTTGCCCGGCGTGCCGTCGTGGTTCGGGCCATCGCTGCCGGTATCGGATCCCAGGAGTCGCGACGCCTGGTCGCGCTTGCGGATCAGGCCGAACGGGCCGATCGGGGCGACCGTGAATATGCCGAGAACGCGGTGTCCGGAACATTGGCGACCATCGATCTCGACCGTGTTCGTCCGCAGTTGGTGGCCGAGCTCGCCGATGCAGAGGCTCGGGTACTGATCGCTCGACGGTTCCACAACGACGCGGTACGCGACACGCTGGCCCTGCGAACCAGGCGGCCGGTTCGCTGGCTTCACCTCGGCGGTACGGCGCCCCTTCCCACGTACTTCGAGATCACCGAGCGCACCACGGCGGCCGCGAGGTCGAAGAGCCTGACGCTGGACTCGACGCGGACTTCGGCCCGGGTGGTGATGCTGGAC
The DNA here is from genome assembly GCF_042719695.1 of Rhodococcus sp. NPDC058521. Classification (NCBI taxonomy): domain Bacteria; kingdom Bacillati; phylum Actinomycetota; class Actinomycetes; order Mycobacteriales; family Nocardiaceae; genus Rhodococcus; species Rhodococcus sp. NPDC058521. The sequence continues at coordinate 352,365 of NZ_JBHXNL010000004.1, read as the reverse complement.
GGTGACGGCAGGGTGCTCTTGCTGCGCGGTCATGATCCGGCGGTGCCCGAGACGTTCTATTGGTTCACGGTGGGTGGGGCAGTCGAGAAGGGTGAGAACCTGCGTTCGGCGGCGGTCCGTGAGATTCTCGAGGAGACGGGTGTGACCGTCGATCCCGACGGCCTGCGGGGACCGATGTGGCGACGGGTCGCGACCTTTTCCTGGGACAACAGGATGATCCGCTCCGAGGAACTGTTCTTCGTCGTCGGGGTCGCCTCGTTCGAGCCGAACTACGACGGATTCACCGAACTCGAACGGCGTACCGTCACCGGTCATCGTTGGTGTTCGGCCGGTGACATCGCCGCGCTCGCGGAGTCGGGGGAGTCCGTCTACCCGCAGGACCTCGCCGAGCTGCTCGTCGAGGCGCAATCGGTTCTCAGGCAGGCCGGAGAACCCGAGGTACGAGCAATCCGATGATCGCGGGCCAGCAAAACCGGACTGGATACGGCGCCGGTCCTGCGCTCGTCATAGAATCGACCACTGCGACGTTCGCCCGAGGGCTGCGTCCCCGTTTTCAGAAGTCATATTTCAGCCACTACCCAGGAGTTCGCTGTGAGCACCCCCGAGACCACCCCTTCAACCGGTACTGCGCGCGTCAAGCGGGGTATGGCCGAGATGCTCAAGGGCGGGGTCATCATGGACGTCGTCACTCCGGAGCAGGCGAAGATCGCCGAGGACGCCGGCGCAGTGGCAGTCATGGCACTCGAGCGAGTTCCCGCCGACATCCGTGCACAGGGTGGCGTCTCGAGGATGAGCGATCCGGACATGATCGACGGGATCATCTCCGCGGTGAGCATCCCCGTGATGGCGAAGGCCCGTATCGGTCACTTCGTCGAGGCCCAGATCCTGCAGAGTCTCGGTGTCGATTACATCGACGAGTCCGAGGTTCTGACTCCGGCCGACTACGCCAACCACATCGACAAGTGGAAGTTCACGGTGCCGTTCGTGTGCGGCGCCACCAACCTGGGTGAGGCGCTTCGCCGTATAGCCGAGGGTGCTGCGATGATCCGCTCGAAGGGTGAGGCAGGAACCGGTGACGTCTCCAACGCCACCACTCATATGCGCACCATCGGCGGCGAGATCCGCCGTCTGACGTCGTTGAGCGAGGACGAACTCTACGTTGCCGCCAAGGAACTGCAGGCACCGTACGAGCTGGTCGTCGAGGTGGCGAAGGCTGGAAAGCTCCCCGTCACGATGTTCACTGCCGGTGGTATCGCAACGCCCGCGGACGCAGCGATGATGATGCAGCTCGGCGCCGAGGGAGTCTTCGTCGGTTCCGGCATCTTCAAGTCCGGCAATCCGGCGGAGCGCGCCTCGGCCATCGTGAAGGCCACCACGTTCTTCGACGACCCGGACGTGCTTGCGAAGGTCTCGCGTGGACTCGGTGAAGCGATGGTCGGCATCAACGTCGACGACATCCCTGTGCCGCACCGCCTCGCAGAACGCGGTTGGTAATCGCTGAATCAACAGGCGAATCGGGGCCCACGCTGCGGAAACCGGCAGCGTGAGCCCGCGTTCAACGGTCGCGCGTGTCCGCGCCGGCGGAGCTGAAGGCATCGAGCACCGCCTTGGGCCGCGACAGAACGATCTCCCGGAACCAGTTGCGGACGGTGAGGTAGACGCCGGCGTCCGAGTCCGCCTCTGCGCCTACTGCGTCGATGCCCTCCGCGCGGCACAGCGCGACCGCGCGACGCAGATGGAAGTCCTGTGTCACGAGGATGGCTCCGTCTACCTCGAAGACAGCGTTCGCGCGAGCGCAGGTCTGGTACGTCGTCACTCCGAAACGGTCGTCGGTGATCACCCCGGCGTCGACTCCGCGTTCGACCAGGTAGTTACGCATTGCGGATACCTCGTCGCCCTTCTTCGAGGCCGCGTGGCCCGACAGGAGCACTCGCTGGGCCCGGTTCTCTCGCAGGATCGTCAACGTGGTCTCGAGTCGCTCCTGCAGATAGACCGACGGCTTGCCGTCGCGCACACGATCGCCGAGGACGATCACCCATTGTCGGGTTGCGTCCGGCGTGATGTGGGATGCGCTCTTCCAGTGCACCCAGCCACTGGAAAGCACGACGATGACGGCGATTGCAATCGCGACGATCCGGATCAGGCGACGCGACAAGGTCAACATCGGATGAAGCCTACTGGTGACACCACCACGGACCTCCTCGACTACGCTCACCGCCATGTGCACGGCTCGAGCCGCTTCCGTCTGAATCTGCCGAGAGGGGCATGTCATGGCATCGATCGAAGAGATCCTCGAACTGGAGCGTCTCGAGAGGGACATCTACCGAGGAATCACGTCGGAGACGTCGCTGCCACGCACTTTCGGCGGTCAGGTCGCCGGCCAGGCATTGGTCTCGGCCGTGCGAACGGTGGACCCGCAGTTCTCGGTCCACTCGCTCCACGGATATTTTCTGCGACCCGGTGATCCGACGCAGCCGATCGTGTACCTCGTCGATCGGGTACGTGACGGGCGCTCGTTCGTGACGAGGCGCGTCAGCGCAGTTCAGGACGGCCGATCGATCTTCACGATGTCCGCGTCGTTCCATGTGAACGACGAGGGGATCGAGCATCAGGACGCGATGCCCAGGGTTCCGGACCCGGAATCGCTCCCGCACGCTCGGGATTCGGACGACGAGGAGACGGCCTGGCTGGCCCGTGAATGGTCCGACTGGGATCTGCGTCTGGTCGGAGACAAGCAGGTTGATCGTCGTCCGGGTATCGTTGCGCAACAACAGGTCTGGTTCCGTTCGAGTAGGAGACTGCCCGACGATCCGCTCTTTCACGTCTGTGCGCTCGCCTACATGAGCGACATGACGCTGCTGGGATCCGCCAGAACCATTCATCGCGACGATCCTCTGCAGAGCGCGTCCCTCGATCATGCGCTCTGGTTTCTACGTCCGTTCCGTGCCGACGAATGGTTGTTGTACGACCAGGCGTCCCCTTCCGCCGGCCTCGGTCGTGCGTTCACTCAGGGCCGGATCTTCGATCGGCAGGGGAATCTGGTCGCTGCCGTCGTGCAGGAAGGGCTCACGAGGCACCTACGGGGAGAGTGAGGCGCGGGTCACCGTTCGCCAACCGATAACCTGAGCTGACACCTAGGAGGCCCGGATGGCGCGTATCGAGGACATTCTCGAACTGGAACCGTTGGAGAGAGACATCTTCAGGGGTGCGGTTCACCCGACGATCCTGCAGCGGACGTTCGGTGGGCAGGTCGCCGGCCAGTCGCTGGTCTCCGCTGTGCGCACCGTCGACGAGGAGTTCCGAGTGCACTCGCTGCACGGATACTTTCTCCGGCCGGGAAATCCGAAAGAGCCGACGGTGTTCCTCGTCGACCGAATCCGGGATGGTCGGTCCTTCGTCACGCGGCGGGTGACCGGTATCCAGGACGGTGAGGCGATCTTCACGATGTCGGCCTCGTTCCACCGTGCAGACGAGGGAATCGAGCATCAGGACGCGATGCCGACCGTGCCGGTGCCGGGCGACCTACCGGACACGGCCGACTCGAAGGAAGTCGCGTCGGCGAAGTTCTACGAGGAGTGGAAGGAATGGGACGTCCGGATCGTCCCTGACGACGACACTCGGAAGATTCCCGGAATCGCAGCGCGGCAGCAGGTGTGGTTCCGTTACCGGAATCTGCTTCCGGACGATCAGGTGTTCCACATCTGCACGCTGGCCTACATGAGCGACATGACGTTGATCGGCGCTGCGAAGGTCCCGCACCGGGGTGTCGTCACACAGACTGCTTCTCTGGACCACGCCATGTGGTTCCTGCGACCGTTCCGTGCGGACGAATGGCTGCTCTACGACCAGACTTCGCCTTCGGCCGGATTGGGCCGGGCACTGGCACAGGGGAGAATCTTCGACCGGTCGGGCAACCTGGTTGCCGCAGTCGTTCAGGAAGGCCTGACCCGGACCCCGCGCGAGTCCGCAAAGGTCGGTACAGAGACAGGAATCTTCGCATGACGCGACCGCTCGTCGGAGTCCTCGCGCTGCAGGGCGACGTGCGTGAACACATTGCTGCACTGAACGATTCGGGTGCCGATGCGATGGGTGTGCGCCGACCGGAAGAACTCGACAAGGTGGACGGAATCGTCATACCCGGTGGCGAGTCGACCACGATGAGCAAACTGCTCGAGATCTTCGAACTGTTGGAACCGCTTCGTCAGCGCCTGTCCGACGGCCTTCCGGCATACGGCTCGTGTGCGGGAATGATTCTGCTTGCAAGCGAGGTGCTCGATACCCGACCGGACGCGAAGCATCTGAACGCCATCGACATGACGGTGCGTCGCAATGCGTTCGGTCGCCAGGTCGATTCGTTCGAATCCGATCTGGAGTTCACCGGAATCGACGGCGACCCTGTCCGGGCCGTGTTCATTCGCGCGCCGTGGGTGGAGCGAGTGGGTGAGGGTGTGGAGGTGCTTGCGCGTGTTCCCCACAGCGAGGGGCAGGCCGCAGACCGCATCGTCGCGGTTCGTCACGGTTCGTTGATGGCGACGTCGTTCCACCCCGAGGTGACGGGGGATCGGCGCGTGCACGATCTCTTCGTCGACGTCGTGCGGGGACGGGCCTGACGGTCGCACCTCGATCAGGTGGCGGCGACGAGCGAGTTGATTAGCGCTGCACCGTCGTTCGCCGAATCGACAGTGATGGCGAAGGGGCGACCGTTCTTCTTCTCGAGAACGATTCCCTCACCACCTCGTACGACGACCGCGGTACCGCGTGGTGTGAAGCGGTATCCCGATCCGCCCCACTGAACGGGAACGATCCTGGTCACGGTCGCCGATTCGATCGTGTCGAGTGGAACCCGCTTCCAGCGAAGACCCCATGACGACAGGCTCACGCCGCGCTGGTCGACCTGCACCGTGACCGAAGCGAAGGCACCCGCCACCACGACGAGCAACGCGAACAGCAGCGCGATCCACCACTGTCCCAGCAGGAATGAGGCGAGTGCTGCGGTCGCCATCACGGTCGCGAGCACCAGTGCCCAGCGACCACGAACGCGCTGGGTCCACGACACCCGTTCGGTAGGGGAGAGCGGGGTGTCGAGAACCGGTCGATTGCCTGCCGGTGGATGCGGTGATGCCGGGGCGAGTGCGAATGCCAGCAGTGCCCACGCGATACCGAGCAGTGGAACGACGATCCAGGGACCGATGCGTGCGTCCTCGGCGCTACCGGCGTGGCGCGTGAGGGCCACACTCATGATCCAGGTGGACGCAGCTGTCCAGGACACGAGTGCTGTCGCCGGCAACCACAGCCGATCGTCGGCGGTCCCTCGGATCGTCACCACCGTTGCAGCGCAGGTGGCGGCGATTGCAATGCCGAGCGCGCACCAGAAGTAGGTGACCGGATTACCGAATCGGTCCGGGGTCGAACCCGACCAGTGCACGGCGATGGTGTCCGGTAGTTCGCCTGCCCATGCCGCGGCGGTGACCAACAGGACGAGTAGCGGCAAGACCGTCGTTGTCGCGGCCAGCCCTCTCCGCCGCGAGACGGTGGTTCGGATTGTGGACGTCATTTTTTCGCGGCCTCCTCGACCAGATGAAGCATCTGCTGTGTGCTCAGGCCCCACGATCTGGCCTCTCGTACGTAGTCCTTCGCTGCTTGTTCGACCGCGGTGTGCGATGGGCTCGTGTCGGGGCGAACGATTGCGCCACGTCCGCGCCGCAGCTCGATCAGTCCTTCGTTGCGAAGCGTGGCGTAGGCGCGCAGGACCGTATGCAGGTTGACGTCGACCGAGTCCGCGAGCGCGCGAGCCGACGGCAGACGATCACCCGGTTTGACCTCGCCACGCAGGAACGCGGCGCGAACGTTGGCCGCGATCTGCTCGCCGAGCGGAGTGCCCGACCCGTGATCCACACGCATCAACATGTTTGTATTGTATGCAAACAATAGATCAAAGGTCCAGTCGATTGTCGGCGCGGTCGGTGGCGGTACCGTTCACGTCACCCCCGGGTGCGGGTAACATCAGCCAAGCTGTCAATGCGCATACCAGCGTGCCGAATGCAGCGGGAAAGGGGCTTGAAACGCATGAGCGGCCACTCCAAATGGGCCACCACCAAGCACAAGAAGGCCGTGATCGATGCCAAGCGCGGCAAGGCCTTCGCGAAGCTGATCAAGAACATCGAGGTGGCGGCTCGTACCGGCGGTGGCGACCCGGCGGGCAATCCCACTCTGTACGACGCCATTCAGAAGGCGAAGAAGACGTCGGTTCCCAACGACAACATCGAGCGCGCTCGCAAGCGTGGGGCAGGCGAGGAAGCCGGTGGCGCCGATTGGCAGACGATCATGTACGAGGGCTACGGGCCCAACGGTGTCGCGGTTCTCATCGAGTGCCTGACCGACAACCGCAACCGTGCTGCCGGCGAGGTTCGCACCGCGATGACCCGCAACGGCGGCAACATGGCCGACCCGGGGTCGGTCTCCTACCTGTTCACGCGCAAGGGCGTCGTCACTCTAGAGAAGGGTGACCGGTCGGAGGACGACGTGCTGAGCGCGGTACTCGACGCCGGAGCGGAGGAGGTCTCCGATCTCGGTGAGACCTTCGAGATCGTGAGCGAACCGGGTGATCTCGTTGCCGTGCGTACCGCGCTGCAGGAGTCCGGCATCGACTACGACTCGGCGGACGCCGATTTCCGTGCCTCCGTGGAGGTTCCGGTCGATGCGGACGGTGCTCGCAAGGTGTTCAAGCTCGTGGATGCCCTCGAGGACTCGGACGATGTCCAGAACGTCTACACCAACATCGACCTCTCGGACGAGGTGCTCGCCGAGTTGGACGAAGACTGACGTATCGCACGACCTTCCGACGCAGGATGCGTCAATCGCGCGAGGGTGCACCGGCTCCGGTGCACCCTCGCGCCTGCGTTCGGGGTGTGTCGATTCGCCGCTTCGGGGCCACGCACCGCTAGGCTGTCGAACAGTTGTTCGGTATCGAGAGGGGTTCACGTGCGGGTGTTGGGAGTCGATCCCGGACTGACGAGATGCGGTCTCGGTGTCGTCGATGGAGGCACCGGCCGAACCGTCTCGCCGGTCGCGGTAGACGTCGTCCGCACACCCGCCGACCTCGATCTCGCCTTGCGCCTGTTGAAGGTGTCGGAGGCTGCGGAGTCGTGGTTGGACCGGTATCGACCCGAAGTTGTTGCGGTCGAGCGAGTCTTCTCCCAGCACAACGTGCGCACCGCGATGGGAACGGCGCAAGCCGGCGGGGTGGTGGCACTCGCGGCGGCTCGACGTGGCATCGCGGTCCGGTTTCACACGCCCAGTGAGGTCAAGGCCGCGGTCACAGGAAGCGGATCGGCTGACAAGGCGCAGGTCACGGCGATGGTGACGCGAATTCTCGCTTTGGCGGAAGCGCCCAAGCCCGCAGATGCCGCCGACGCTCTCGCTCTTGCGATCTGCCATTGTTGGCGGGCGCCGATGATCGAACGAAAGGAGCGCGCGGAAGCCGCGGCTGCAGAACAGAAACGCCGTTATCAGGCCCGCTTGGCGCAGGCGGGCACCCGAGCGAAGAAGGCAGGTACCCGATGATCGCGTCCGTACGAGGCGAGGTTCTCGACATCGCCCTCGATCACGTGGTCATCGAATCGGCCGGCGTCGGGTACCGGATCAATGCGACGCCGTCGACTCTCGGCTCGCTGAAGCGAGGAACCGATGCCAGGCTCGTGACGGCGATGATCGTTCGCGAGGATTCGATGACGCTGTACGGCTTCGGGGATGCCGAATCCAGGGACCTGTTCGGCCTCCTGCAAACGGTCTCGGGGGTCGGCCCCCGACTCGCGATGGCAACGCTTGCGGTTCTCGAGCCCGAAGCGCTACGAGCCGCGCTGGCGGAGGGCAACGTCTCCGCGCTGACCCGCGTGCCAGGGATCGGCAAACGAGGCGCCGAGCGGATGGTCGTGGAACTGCGAGACAAGGTCGATGCGGCGGCGCAGACGGCCGGTCCGACACCCGTTCCCGGCGGCGCGCCCGGATCGATGCGGGATCAGATCGTGGAGGCGCTCGTCGGTCTCGGATTCACTCCGAAACAGGCAGACCCCGCGACCGATGCAGTTCTCGCAGCAGAACCTGACATCGACACGGCGGGCGCCCTGCGGTCCGCACTCTCGTATCTCGGGAGTTCGCGATGATCGGCTCCGACGACTCGTTCGACGGCGAATCGCAGGTGTCGCCGGACTTGGTCACCGGCGACGGAGACGTGGAAGCGAGCCTTCGTCCGAAGTCGATAACCGACTTCATCGGGCAGCCGCGGGTGCGTGAGCAGCTTCAACTGGTGCTCTCGGGCGCGAAACAGCGCGGCGGCACGCCCGACCACATTCTGTTGTCCGGACCGCCCGGACTCGGCAAGACCAGCATGGCGATGATCATCGCCGGTGAACTCGGCACGTCGCTACGTCTGACGTCCGGACCCGCCCTGGAGAGGGCAGGCGACCTTGCGGCCATGCTCAGCAATCTGGTGGAGGGTGACGTCCTCTTCATCGACGAGATTCACCGGATCGCTCGACCGGCCGAAGAAATGCTGTATCTCGCAATGGAGGACTTCCGTGTCGACGTGGTCGTGGGGAAGGGGCCGGGCGCGACGTCGATCCCTCTCGAAGTCGCTCCGTTCACGCTTGTCGGCGCCACTACCCGCTCCGGTGCATTGACAGGACCGCTGCGCGACCGATTCGGCTTCACCGCACATATGGACTTCTACGAGCCGGCGGAACTCCAGCGGATCCTGCTGCGATCGGCTGGGATCCTCGGCGTCGACCTCGGCGACGAAGCCGGTGCCGAGATCGCCGGTAGGTCGCGTGGTACCCCGCGTATCGCGAACCGGTTGCTCCGCCGAGTCCGCGACTACGCAGAAGTACGCGCGGACGGCGTGGTCACGCGCGAGATCGCGCGGGCCGCGCTCAGGGTGTACGACGTGGACGAATTGGGTCTCGATCGCCTCGACAGGGCTGTGCTCAGCGCGCTCGTTCGTAGCTTCGGGGGAGGACCGGTCGGAGTGTCGACGTTGGCAGTTGCCGTCGGGGAGGAGCCGTCGACGGTCGAAGAAGTGTGCGAGCCGTTTCTGGTTCGCGCCGGGCTGGTTGCACGCACCCCGCGAGGTCGAGTGGCCACCGCAGCGGCCTGGTCGCAGCTCGGTCTGGCTCCGCCTCCGGACGCGACCGCCAGCGGAATCGAGGTGCGTGTGAACGAGCCGCAGGCGCCTCTGTTCTGAGTAATGGCACACTGGTGTACTGCGTCGGTCCATCCGGGACCAGCGTCCCGCCGAACCCTGCGACACTCCCGAGGTTGACTTTCAGATGGACTTTCTCTTTCCCCTGCTGATTCTGGCGCTGCTGGTGCCGATGTTCCTGGGTATGCGCCGCCAGAAGAAGGCGATGGCCGAGGCCGCCGCTCTGCAGGACTCGTTGCAGGTCGGAGACCGGGTCCTCACCACTGCGGGCCTGCACGCGACAGTAGCGAGCCTGACCGAGACCACCATGGATCTCGAGATTGCGCCGGGCGTCGTGACGACATGGTCGCGAGCCGTCGTCCGTGAGCGCATCGTGGACGAGGACCAAGAAGACGACGTCCAGACGTCGATCATCGAGGAGTCCGGGTCCTCCGCCGTGGAATACGGTGCGGAGGACTCACGCCCGACCAAGGACTGACCCCGACGTCCTGCATGCACCCTGAATGATCGCCTCCACGCGGAGGCAGTGTGCGACAGGTCGTGTGGTCGAAACGCACGCATTCCTTCGAACCGTAAGTACCGAGGAGACATAGAGATCGTGGCACCTTCCACCGGATCGGTGCATCCCGCCCGGTACCTCACCGTTTTCGCGGTGTTGGTCGCGGCGTTGTATGCCCTGGTGTTCTTCACTGGAGACAAGTCCCCGACGCCGAAACTCGGCATCGACCTGCAAGGTGGAACGCGTGTCACGCTGACCGCGCGCACCCCGGACGGGAGCGCGCCGACGCAAGACAGCCTCCGTCAGGCCCAAGAGATCATCGAGACGCGTGTGAACGGGCTCGGTGTGTCCGGTTCCGAGGTGGTCATCGACGGCGACAACCTCGTGATCACGGTTCCCGGCGACGACAGTGCACAGGCCCGTTCGCTCGGGCAGACCGCTCGGCTGTACATCCGGCCTGTGGTGACCACGCAGCCGGTCGGCGGCGGCGCACCCGGACAGACCCCTGGCCAAGCTCCGGCGGGGGGAGCCGCGGATACTCCCGCACCAGCCGCGCCGGGTGAACAGCCCGCACCGCAGCCGCAGAACAGCCCGTTCCCGGCGCAGGACCCGACGTCACCCGAAGTTCCCGAACCAGCTCCCGACGAGGACTCCGCCGTCACGCCGGACGGGGAGACTGCCGATGCGTCGGACGAGATCGCAGAAGCCCGGGCGCTACGTCAGAGCACCGACCCGGCCGTGCAGCAGCAGGCAATGGCCGCAATGGACTGCTCGGTTCCGGACCCGCTACGCGGTAACGACGACCCGGCACTTCCTCTGGTGGCGTGTGATACGGAAGGGCAGGCGGTCTATCTGCTCAGTCCTTCGATCATCGACGGTCAGCAGATTGCGGACGCGTCGTCCGGATACAACAGCCAGTCGTCTCGCCACGAGGTGAGTCTCGACTTCGACTCGGCAGGTGGGGACACTTGGGCGAAGTTCACCAGCGAGAACATCGGTAAGCAGGCCGCGTTCACCCTGGACTCGAAGGTCGTGAGTGCGCCGCAGGTGCAGGGCGCAACTCCCGCAGGTAGTTCGACGTCGATCACCGGGTCCTTCAACGCCGACACGGCCAAGGAACTGGCGAACACGCTGAAGTACGGCTCACTGCCGTTGTCGTTCGCGTCCTCGGAGGCCGAGACGGTGTCGGCGACGCTGGGACTCGCATCGCTCGAGGCGGGGCTCATCGCGGGTCTCGTCGGATTGATCCTCGTGCTGATCTACTGCCTGGTCTACTACCGGATGCTCGGTGTACTCACTGCACTGTCGTTGGTGCTCTCGGGTATCGCCGTGTACGCGATCATGGTTCTGCTGGGTCGATACATCAGCTTCACCCTGGATCTCGCCGGAATCGCGGGTCTGATCATCGGTATCGGTATGACCGCGGACTCGTTCGTCGTGTTCTTCGAGAGAATCAAGGACGAGATGCGCGAAGGCCGCAGTTTCCGCTCGGCCGTTCCGCGTGGTTGGGCCCGTGCCCGCCGGACGATCCTGTCGGGTAACGCCGTCAGCTTCATTGCTGCCGCGGTGCTCTACGTCCTGGCTGTCGGTCAGGTTCGCGGCTTCGCGTTCACGCTGGGTCTGACGACGATTCTCGACGTCGTCGTCGTGTTCCTGGTGACGTGGCCGCTGGTGCACCTCGCTTCCAGATCGGCATTCTGGTCCAAGCCCGGGGTCAACGGTTTGGGTGCGGTGCAGCAGATTGCCAGGGAACGCAAGGTTGCCGCTGCGTCGGCGAAGGAGTCACGAGCATGAGTGAACCGACAAACAGCACAGCGGAGTACGAGGTGAAGTCGAGTCTCAGCGACTCCGGTGTCAACCAGAAGTCGATGCCCTCGCACGGACTGCTTTCACGTCTGTACACGGGAACGGGTGCGTTCCAGGTGGTGGGGCGCCGGCGCTTCTACTACACCCTCACCGGTGTGATCGTTCTGATCGCGCTGCTGAGCATCGTCATTCGGGGGTTCACCCTCGGTATCGACTTCGAGGGCGGATCACGTATCCAGTTCCCGGCCGGTGGAGACGTGGATACGGCCCAGGTCGAATCCGTCTACTCCGACGCGCTCGGGATCGAGGCGGAAGCGGTGCAGGTGGTGGGTAGTGGTTCTTCCGCCACCGTGCAGATTCGCTCGGAGACGCTCGATGCGGGGCAGATCGTTGCGCTGCAGGATGCACTCTTCGACGAGTTCCAACCGACGGACAGCAACGGTACGCCGAGCAAGAACTCCATCAGTGTCGCCGATGTCAGCGAGACCTGGGGCGGTCAGGTGACCAAGAAGGCGCTGATCGCACTGGTAGTCTTCCTCGTCATCGTCAGTGTGTACATCGCAGTCCGATTCGAACGAGACATGGCGATTGCCGCGATCACCGCATTGTTCTTCGACATGATCGTCACTGCGGGCGTGTACTCGCTCGTCGGTTTCGAGGTCACCCCGGCCACGGTGATCGGTTTCCTGACCATTCTGGGCTTCTCGCTGTACGACTCGGTCGTGGTGTTCGACAAAGTCGAGGAGAATACCCGAGGAATCTTGCACCTGAACAGACGGACGTACGCCGAGCAGGCGAACCTCGCCGTGAACCAGACGTTGATGCGGTCGATCAACACGACGGTCATCTCGGTTCTGCCGGTCATCGCGCTCATGGTCGTGGCGGTGTGGATGCTGGGTGTGGGCACGCTCAAGGACCTCGCGCTCGTCCAGTTGGTGGGCATCGTCGTCGGTGCGTACTCGTCGATCTTCTTCGCGACACCGCTGCTCGTGTCGATCAAGGAACGTTGGGGTCCCGTGGCGGGTCACACCCGCAAGGTTCTGGCGAAACGCGAGGCCGCAACTTCGCGCGACGCAACGCGTACCCCGGTAGCGTCGAGTGGCTCGCGAATCCCGACGGGGTCGGAGTCGGTACCGGCGCGAGCCGCCTCGGGTGCGCCGAGGCCAGGTTCGCGTCCCACCGGAAAGCGTCACAAGAGAAGGCACTGACATATGCCCGAATCGCAGGTCCGTTCGTCGTCGGGAGTCAGCCGACTGTCGCGTCGCCGAGGCAAGAGAACGGTCATGGCTGTGGGAGTCGTGACGACAGCCCTGGTGGCGGGCACGTTGGCGTCGTGTTCTTCGGAAGGCGAGCAGATTCCTTCGATCGGGTATGCGATCGACAACACCATCACGACTTACAACGCGGGAACCGTGGACGGTGCCGCCTCGGGTGCCCGGCAAGCATTCGGCCGGGTGCTCCCGGGCTTCACGTTCACGGGGCCCGAAGGTGGCGCGGTCGCGGACACCGACATCGGTAGCGCCGCACCGGTTCCGGGTGACTCGCTGACGATCGCCTACACGATCAACCAGGCCTCGGTGTATTCGGACGGGGTGCCGGTCACCTGCGACGACCTGGTTCTGGCGTGGGCGGCGCACAGCGGCAGGTTCACCGGCGCCGATGGCCAGTTGTTCCAAGCCGCAAGCACTGCGGGATATTCGGATATCCAAAGCATCGATTGTCGGCCCGGCGCGAAGGACGCCCGAGTGGTGTTCGAACCGGGTCGGGCCTTCTCCGATTGGCGTTCGTTGTTCGGGGCGACAGCCCTCATGCCCGCGCACGTGGTCCAGACTGCTACCGGCGCGAACATCGTCGATTCGGTCCAGAACTCCGACGAGGACGCGATGGCGCGCATCGCCGAGTTCTGGAACACGGGTTGGGACCTCGCGCCGGGAGATGTGGATCCGACGAAGTTTCCCGCTTCCGGCCCGTACAAGATCGAGTCCTACACCGAGGACGACGGTCTCGTGCTCGTGGAGAACGATCAGTGGTGGGGCAACAGACCGGCGACGTCACGAATCGTAATCTGGCCCAAGTCGGACGAGCTGCCGTCACGGGTCGACGACGGGGATGTACAGGTGATCGATGTCGCGGCCGGTTCGGTCGACGGATTGAACCTCGAAGGATTCGAGGAGGTCGAGACGGCGTCGCGAAACCTCGAACAGTTCGTGCTGTCGACGGAGGGGGAATTCGGCTCCGCAGCAGCGAGGCGCGCTTTCGCCGCGTGTCTGCCGCGCGAACAGTTGGCCTCCGAATTCGGCACAACGAAGGATCCGGAAGCCGGTGCAGTGGGTGTCGACGGCACTGTCGACACGCGTTTCACAGCGCCCGACACCCTGATCTACCCGCAGGTTGCAGCCGCGGCCGGGGGTCGGTTCCGTCAGCCGGATGCAGGTGCGGTGAAATCCGCGCTTGCCGAGGCGGACGCGACGAATCTCACGGTTCGCGTGGGCTACCTGGGGCCGGACGCGTACAGGGCGGCGATCGTGTCGGCCGCCGCCGCGGCGTGTGAGCCCATGGGCATCACGGTCGAGGATGCGGGTTCTCCGGATTTCCGCCCCTCCGCACTGCGGGACGGGCAGGTGGATGCCGTGCTCGGCGGAACCGCTTCCGTGCAGGGCGCGGGCGGGACCGCTGCACCCACGACGGCCGCATACGCGCTTCGGGCCGGAAACGGTTCCAACTTCGGTCGATACGACAACGGACGAATCAACCAGATCGTCGACCAGTTGGCGATCGATCCATCCACAGGGACCCAACTGAGTCTGTCCACCGAGGCGGAGAACATTCTCTGGAACGAGGTCCCGACGGTTCCACTGTTCGAACAGGTGCGAATCAACGCTTTCGACAAAGGCATGAGCGTGGTGCAAGCGAACGGAACCCGATCCGGCGCCGGCTGGAACATGGACAGATGGGTGTTGCGTGGATGAGCGCCCGAACGAACACGGGCGCGAGTGATGCAGTTCGCAGGCTCACCCGGTGGGCCGAGGACTTTCCGGAGCCGGGCGTCAGCTTTGCCGATCTGACACCCGTCTTCGCCGATCCGGTCGCTTTTCGGGCCGTTGTCCACGAACTGTCCACGGCAGCACCGGATGCGGACACGATCGCCTCGGTGGATGCCCGTGGCTTCCTGTTGGGCGGGGGAGTTGGCCTGACTCTCGGCGCCGGCGTACTGGCGGTTCGGAAATCCGGAAAGCTGCCGCCGCCCGTGCTGTCGGAGTCGTACCAGCTCGAGTACGGCGCCTCGACCCTCGAGATTCCCGCCGACGCGATCGATCTGTCGGGACGACGGGTGCTCGTGGTGGACGATGTACTCGCGACAGGCGGAACATTGGAAGCGACGGCTCGCCTGGTGGAATCGGCCGGTGCCCAGGTGGTCGCGGTGTGCGTCGTGCTCGAGATCGCGGCACTGGGAGGTCGGCGAAGACTCGAAAAGTATCCGCTGTCGTCCGTGCTGACAGTGTGAGTATTACTGTTGAACGCGGAATCATCAGGTGTTCGAGGAGGTGACGAGATGACGCAGAATCCGGTTTCCCAGAACTCGGGGCCCAAGAACCCGGTGTCGCAGGATGCTGCCTCTTCGACCCCTGGCCATCAGGACACGTCGACGGGCTCGTCACCCGGCAAGCCCGGCGCACCCGTCCCGACGTCGGCCTCGCGGCGGGTCCGCGCGCGGCTTGCTCGGCGTATCACCGGTCAGCGAAACACCACCATCCGCCCGGTGCTCGAACCCCTGGTCAGCCTGCACCGGGAGTTGTATCCCAAGGCGGACCTCGCACTTCTCCAGCGGGCCTACGATGTCGCCGAAGAACGCCACGCAAACCAGCGACGCAAGTCCGGCGACCCGTACATCACCCACCCACTCGCGGTGGCGAGCATCCTCGCCGAATTGGGGATGGACACCACGACTCTCGTCGCGGCGCTGTTGCACGACACGGTCGAGGACACGGGGTATTCCCTCGAACAGCTGACCTCCGAATTCGGTGACGAGGTCGCGCACCTCGTCGACGGGGTGACCAAGCTCGACAAGGTCGTGCTCGGCAATGCGGCCGAGGGCGAGACGATCCGCAAGATGATCATCGCGATGGCCCGCGACCCCCGGGTGCTCGTGATCAAGGTCGCCGACCGGCTCCACAACATGCGGACCATGCGGTTCCTGCCACCGGAGAAGCAGGCACGGAAGGCCCGCGAGACACTCGAAGTGATCGCACCTCTCGCACACCGGCTCGGAATGGCCACGGTGAAGTGGGAACTGGAAGATCTCTCGTTCGCCATTCTGCATCCGAAGAAGTTCGACGAGATCGTGCGACTCGTCGCGGACCGGGCTCCCTCCCGTGACACCTACCTTGCGAAGGTTCGCGCCGAGATCAATGCGACGTTGAACGCTTCGCGGATCGACGCGTTGGTCGAGGGTAGGCCGAAGCACTACTGGTCGATCTATCAGAAGATGATCGTGAAAGGTCGCGACTTCGACGACATTCACGATCTCGTCGGTGTACGGATTCTCTGCGACGAGGTACGCGACTGCTACGCGGCGGTCGGCGTCGTGCATTCGCTGTGGCAGCCGATGGCGGGGCGATTCAAGGACTACATCGCTCAGCCGCGTTACGGGGTGTACCAATCGCTGCACACTACGGTCGTGGGGCCGGAGGGTAAGCCGCTCGAGGTGCAGATCCGTACCCACGAGATGCACCGCACCGCCGAGTTCGGCATTGCAGCGCACTGGCGGTACAAGGAAACCAAGGGTCGGCACCCCAGCGACGTCACCGAAGTCGACGACATGGCCTGGATGCGGCAATTGCTCGACTGGCAACGCGAAGCAGCGGACCCGGGTGAGTTTCTCGAGTCACTGCGTTACGACCTCGCGGTCAAGGAGATCTTCGTCTTCACTCCCAAAGGTGATGTCGTCACGTTGCCTGCCGGGTCGACGCCGGTGGATTTCGCTTACGCCGTGCACACCGAAGTCGGTCACCGTTGTATCGGTGCACGGGTCAACGGTCGGCTGGTAGCGCTCGAACGAAAGCTCGACAACGGTGAGGTCGTAGAGGTTTTCACCTCCAAAGCGGTCAATGCCGGTCCCAGCCGGGATTGGCAGACGTTCGTCGTGTCCCCGCGTGCTAAGACGAAAATCCGTCAGTGGTTCGCCAAGGAGCGTCGCGAGGAAGCACTCGAACACGGCAAGGAGGCGATCGCCAAGGAAGTTCGGCGAGTCGGGCTCCCACTCCAGCGACTCATGAGTGCGGAGTCGGTTGCGGCGATCTCGCACGAACTGCGGTATGCGGACGTGTCCGCGCTCTACACCGCGGTGGGGGAGAACCACGTCTCGGCGCAGCATGTGGTGCAGCGTCTCGTTGCGCATCTCGGGGGCGTGGGCGACGTCGAGGAGGAGTTGGCGGAGCGGGCGACCCCGTCGACCATTCCGATGAAGCCGCGCACGGCCGGCGATGCCGGAGTTCTGGTTCCCGGAGCCCCGGGAACGGTGGCGAAGCTTGCCAAATGCTGTACGCCGGTTCCGGGCGACGAGATCATGGGTTTCGTCACACGGGGCGGTGCGGTGAGTGTGCACCGCACGGACTGCACGAATGCCGGCTCCCTGCAAGGACAATCGGAACGTATCATCGACGTCGAGTGGGCACCGTCTCCGTCGTCGGTGTTCCTCGTCGCGATACAGATCGAGGCGCTCGATCGGCATCGATTGCTCTCCGACGTGACGAAGGCGCTCGCCGACGAGAAGGTGAACATTCTGTCGGCGTCGGTGACGACCTCGGGCGATCGCGTTGCCATCAGTAAGTTCACGTTCGAGATGGGCGACCCCAAGCATCTGGGTCATGTTCTCAACGTGGTGCGAAACGTGGAGGGTGTATACGACGTGTATCGCGTCACGTCAGCCGCCTGATCCAGAACCAGCGGACACACGAAAGGGCTGCCCCCGAAAGTATTCGGGGGCAGCCCTTTCGTGTGTGGGCCGTCAGGCCACGATGGCGGTTTCGATCTGTACCGGAGTGTTCGGCGTTCCGCCGCCCGCCGGCATCGAGCCGTCGTCACCGTCTGCGGCTACCTTCTCGATGGTCGCGAGTCCATCCTCGGAGATGGTGCCGAAGACCGTGTAGGTCGGTGGCAGGATCGAGTCCTCGTACACCAGGAAGAACTGGCTGCCATTGCTTTCCGGCTGCCCGGTGTTCGCCATCGCGATGGTGCCCCTCGGGTACACCATCGGCTGCTGCAAGGCGGGATCGCCCTGGGCGTAGGTGGTTTCGGGGTATTCGGTGGCGTACTGGTAGCCGGGACCGCCGCTGCCGCTGCCGGTGGGATCACCACACTGCAATACCTGCAGTCCCTGACTGGTCACGAGACGATGGCACGGTGTGTCGTCGAAGTACTTCTGCTCGGTCAGGTTGACGAAGCTGTTGACGGTGCACGGCGCCTGGTCGCGGGACAGCTCCAGGCCGATCGGTCCAGCGCTGGTGTCGAGGTCGACGTTCACCGTGCCCTGTCCGGGAACGTTGTCGGCAGCCGGAGGGGTCACGTCCTTCGCTGCCGGACCACCGGGCTGGTATGCGCAGGAAACCGTAGCGGCCCCGGCGGGGACCTCGGGGAGTGCCGCGAACTGCGACGTGTCGATCGGAGCTTCCTCGGCCGCGGACGATGCCGTGGTCGACGCGGCATCCTCGGAGGTGGCGGACGCGCTGTCTCCCGAATCGTCCGAGCAAGCAGTGAGGGCGAGAGCCAGGCTGATCCCGGCAACCAGCAGTGGGGTGCGTTTCATCAGTCCATCCTCACAGAAGTGATGTCGATCGGAAGGTTGGGCTTGCCGCCGCCCGCCTGGATCGAGCCGTCGTCACCGCCTGCGGCGACCTTCTCCAGCGTCTCGAGTCCGGTCTCGTCGATCGTTCCGAAGGACGTGTATTGCGGCGGGAGCTGAGAATCTCCGTACACCAGGAAGAACTGGCTACCGTTACTGCCCGGCTGGCCGCTGTTGGCCATGGCGATCGTGCCGCGCGGGTAGGTGACAGGCTGCTGCCCCGCCGGATCGGACGGGTCGTACTGATCGGTGGGGAACTCGTTGTCGAAACCGTAGCCCGGGCCGCCTGTCCCGCTGCCCGAGGGATCGCCGCACTGGAGGAGTTTAAGGCCCTCGGTGACGAGACGGTGACATGGCGTGTTGTCGAAGTACCCCTGACCGGCCAGGCTCAGGAAACTGTTGACCGTGCACGGCGACTGGGCGTTGTCGAGGGTGAGTCCGACATTTCCCTGGGTGGTCTCCATGCTGACGCTGACGTTCTCGACATTGGTGTCGATGTCTTCGGTGCGCGGCGGGTCCACCTCCTTGGCGGCGGGCGTCTGAGCCGGCGGGTAGGTGCACGACACCTTGTCCGGCAGCGGTTCGGAACGACCGGCCGGCATTACGCCTGCCTCCGGTGCCGCAGTGGTCGCAGGGTCGGCGTCGTCGCCGCGGGTGACGGTGAAGGCGATCGCACCGATGGCAACGACGACAACGACGCCGACCACGGATCCTGCTATGGCCAACTGCTTGCGCTTGCGTGCCCGCTGTGCGCGGTTCTCGAGCTGGCGCTCGAGTTTCCGTTTGGCAGCTTCTCTGCGTTGCTCGTTGCTCGGCACAGCGTGGTCCTCCCGTGATGGTTCGATGTACATGAGCGGCGTCGAGTCCGTGTCGCCTCGGCCGCGGCATATTCGGCTCTCGAGTTTGCCACCCCAACCTGAGAAGAGGCTGCGCGGGCGGCAGCATAGGCTGTAGCGACCGCAAGAGATACCACCGATTAGGAGCGACACTGGTGCTCGTCACAGGATTCCCGGCCGGGATGTTTCAGACCAACTGCTACATCCTCGCGTTACCGAACACCACCGAGTGCGTGGTGGTCGATCCCGGCCAGGATGCGACGGAACCTCTCGTCGAGTTCCTGACGCAGTCGAATCTGACGCCCACCGCGGTGCTCCTCACACACGGCCATCTCGACCATGTGTGGTCCGTCAAACCGGTGTGTGACAAGTACGGCGTCCCGGCCTACATCCACCCCGACGACCGGTACATGCTGTCCGATCCGGGCCGCGGCATCGGTCCGACGATGAAGCAGTTCATCGACGGTATCGAGTTCACCGAACCGGAGACGGTCGTGGAACTGAAGGACGGTGACGTACTCGATCACGCCGGCATGAGCTTCACCGTGGTCCACACACCGGGACACACCGGCGGTTCGGTGGCCTTCAGGACGGTTGCGCCTACCGAGGACGGACCACTGGATGTGGCATTGACGGGCGATACGCTGTTCCAGGGCTCGATCGGGCGATCGGATCTGCCGGGCGGCAACCACCAGCAATTGCTCGACTCGATCGCGGAAAAGTTGCTGCCGCTGCCCGACTCGACTGCGGTCCTGCCGGGGCACGGTGGATCCACGTCCATCGGGGCCGAGCGTCAGTCGAATCCGTTTCTGCTCGACATCCAGAGTGCGAACAAGGGAAACTAGACGATCGTGAGTAAAGCAAGCTCGTTCTCAGCCCCGAAGGGCATTCCTGATTACGTACCGCCGCAGTCGGCCGAGTTCGTCGCAGTACGAGACGGTTTGACGCGTGCCGCGAGACTGGCCGGTTACGGACACATCGAGTTGCCGATCTTCGAGGACACCGGGCTCTTCGCTCGCGGCGTCGGTGAATCGACCGATGTGGTGAGCAAGGAGATGTACACATTCGCCGACCGTGGCGACCGGTCGGTGACTCTGCGACCGGAGGGCACCGCGGGGGTGATGCGTGCGGTGATCGAGCACGGCCTCGACCGCGGGCAACTTCCGGTCAAACTCAGCTACAACGGCCCCTTCTTCCGATACGAGCGGCCACAGGCAGGGCGTTATCGTCAACTGCAGCAGGTCGGCGTCGAAGCGATCGGCGTCGACGACCCTGCCCTCGATGCCGAGGTCGTATCCGTTGCGGACGCGGGATTTCGCACTTTGGGACTCGAGGACTTCCGGCTCGAGATCACCTCGCTGGGCGACGAGACATGTCGCCCGCAGTATCGCGAACGTCTACAGGAATTTCTGTTCACGCTGCCGCTCGACGAGGAGACCAGGAAGCGGGCCGAGATCAATCCGCTTCGTGTACTCGACGACAAGCGTCCGGCAATACGCGAGATGACGGCGGACGCACCGTTGATGCTCGACCATCTGTCGGACTCGGCCAAAGCCCACTTCGACGAGGTTCTCGCGCACCTCGACGCACTCGGCGTGCACTACGTGGTCAATCCGAGAATGGTGCGTGGCCTCGACTACTACACCAAAACGACGTTCGAGTTCGTTCACGACGGTCTCGGCGCGCAGTCGGGGATCGGCGGCGGCGGCCGTTACGACGGACTCATGGCCCAGCTCGGTGGCCAGGAGTTGTCGGGCATCGGATTCGGACTCGGCGTCGATCGGACCATGCTGGCACTGGCCGCAGAAGGCAAGACTGCCGTCACTCCCGCACGCTGCGACGTCTACGGGGTGCCCCTGGGGCCCGAGGCCAAGACGAAGCTCGTGGCCGTCGCGGGGCAGTTGCGCGCGGCAGGCATCCGGGTGGACATGGTGTACGGGGATCGCAGTGCGAAGGCAGGAATGAAGCTCGCGGATCGCTCGGGCGCAAAGGTCGCGCTGATGCTGGGGGAGCGCGAGCTCGCAGACGGGACGATCGTCCTCAAGAACCTCGGAAGCGGTGAACAGGAAACGCGGTCGCTGTCCGACGTCGCCGCCGACGTGAAGGCAATCGTCGGTGTCTGACGGACAGGCACGGGTCCCGCTCGACCTCGTCCCGATTTCGCTCATCGCGCCGCGCCTCAAGCGCGTCGCCGTGGGAGCGGTGATACTCGGATCGATCATCGGGATCGCGGTCGGACTGTTCACCGACCTGTGGTTGGGCGTCGCAGTTTTCGTCGTGGTGGCGGTTCCCACCGCTGCCACGGCGCTCATCGCCCTTCGAAGGGGGATTGCGCTCGAGGGCAACGTCATCCGATCCACCGGTGGATTGCGTGAGAAGCATGTGGATGTGAGTGCCGCGGTCGGGGCGGAGATACTCGTTCGCTCGGGCCGTGTCAGTGAGGTTAGCGTGAAGGTCACGACGCAGTCGGGTGCGGTGGCGGTGCCACTCGCGCTGTACACCGAGGACGGTGGGCGCGAACTCGAGATCCTGGGGTTGCGGGGATTGGCGGACGCGCTGTCACGGAGTGAATCCGTCGCGGCTGTGGCGATTGCCTCGGTTCTCATCGACCAGTTGCGAGCAGAGGCCAGAGGTGCCGGCTTGCTCGAACGTCCGCTGTATCGAGCTGTCTCCCTGGTCAAGTCGACAGGGAGGCCACCGAGAACAACCCTCACCGATCACGAGGTGTCGCAGCTCTCTTCGTGACAAGGCTGTCCATTCGATAGGTCGCCACGCCGAACGACGAAGACGCTGCGGGTATCGGCCCGCAGCGTCTTCGTCGTTCGGATGACTCTTCGTTGTTCAGCTCGGTGCGGAGAACGGATCCTCGTCGAGGTCTTCGCCACCGATCACAGAGGGCGCCACCATCGGTAGGTCACTGACGAATGCGTTCTTGTCGACGGCGTTGACGAGGTAACTCGGTGTGCTGCGGCCGGATTCGTCGTCGCCACCACCGCGAGCACCGGCGCCCATCGCGCCCATGCCGCCCATTCCCATAGGTCCGCCGCCTGGCGTGGATCCGGGCGCAGTGCTGCCGGTGCCGGTCGGTGCGCCCGCGGCAGCGGAACCCGGTGTCGGGGCCGCGGGTGCGCCGAGGCTGGGTGCCCGCATACCGGCATTGCCGCCGGCAGCCGCTCCGCCGCCGGCAATCATGCCGCCGATGCCGCCGGCCCCCATGGCTCCCGCGCCACCGCCGCCTCCTCCCGACCCGGAGAAGCCTGCCGAGGACGGTGATGTTTTCGCCGCAGAATCGGATCCACCCGCGAAGTCACCCGAGATTCCCGCCGCCTGAGTGGAGGCCACCATCTTGCCGATGCCGTCCGTCACTGTGGACATCATCGGCGCGCCGACATTCTCGATGACGCTACCGGCGATTGCGAACGGCGAGGTACCGGCCGCGGCGCCCGCACCTGCCGGTGGCGGTGGAACCGGGACCTCGGCGGCCAGTCCGTTCATCGTCAACGTCTGCTCGTTGAGTTCGGTTCGCGTATTGGTCACGACTCCGATGGCGGCCTTGATGTGTTCTGCTGCCGAGGCGAGGAGCATTGCCTGTCCGGGCGGTGTGAGAACCATCGGAGCCGCAGCCGTCGCGGTAGCAGCGAAGGACTCGGAAATGGTGGCCAGGTTGGCATTGCCGCGGGCAACCGATGCGGCGGCCGTTTGCGTCGTGGTCGAGATGTTGTCGCCGCGCTCGCTCAGCTCTGCACCCGAGGTCTGCGCCTGCTGACCCTGCGACTGAGCTTGCTGGGCGGCATCGCTCTGCCAGACCTGATCGAGCACCTTGAGTCCGCTCATGCCAATCGACATGGCCTGGTCGATCATTCCCGACGACGCGCTCAGGATCGCTGTCGGATCGAATGCGCCCAGTGACCCGGTCCCGAACGATCCCGCGAGGTCGGCGAGTGGTTTGAACAACTCGTCGATTCCGGGGAGCCCGGGTAGCGGCTGACCCTGGAGGATTGCATCGATCGGATTGGGTGGCAGTGGAGGCAGGGACGGCAGGGGCGGCAGCTCCGGAAGCTGCGGGAAGCCCTCGCCTGCGGGCGTTCCGTCCACGGGTGCGTTCAGAAGAGGGCCGAGAGGCGAGTTCTGGATCGCCTCCATGGGAGTTGCAGGCAACGGAGTGTCGAGTGCGTCGGCCACCGGACTTCCCTGAAGCAGATCCATGACCGTCTGCGGGGGAGTGGAATTCGGGTCGCTCACAGTGTTCCTCCGATTCCCTGTCCGACCGACCCGAGTGCGGCACCCGTGCTCGAATCGGTGGAGTCGTACGAGTCGGCGGCAGTGTGTGCTGCGACAGCCGTCTGTGCGTAGTGATTCGCCAGCGCGGCAACAGATTTGGCGTGATTGGATTGCGCTGTCGCGAACGAGGCGAGGAAATCGGCGCCGATCGGTCCGAGGACCGGTGCGAGCGCCGCGAGATTCGCAGCGAGGTCGATAGCCCCCGCGCCACCGACTTGTTCCGCAGCCTGCGCAGCGGTGTTGCCATAATTTCGGATGCCGTCGGTGACGACGAACAGTTCGCTCAAGTTGACCCCCCGAGGTGGTAAGCGTTCGCAGCGACTTTATCGCACCGGGATGTGATCGGTACGCGAGTACCGCACGGCGTGCCGCGGACGTGCCGGCAGTGAGGGCACGAGTAGGGCGAACGGTCCGCGTGTTGACAGCCGTTAGAACACATGTTCGCATTGGTGTATGCGATGGAACGGGCAGATGTTGGGCGTCGACGACGGTGCGCTGCCCGGATTCGGCCGCTCCGAGTTCGTCGAGACGGTCCGTACGCCCGACTTCGACGGTGTCACGTTTCACGAAGTCCTTTGCAAGAGCGCGCTGAACGAAGTTCCGGATGGGGCTGCACTACCGTTCCGGTACACGGTCAACACGTTTCGCGGCTGCTCACACGCATGCAAGTACTGCTTCGCCCGGCCGACCCACGAGTATCTCGATCTCGACGCGGGAGTCGACTTCGATCGAGAGATCGTCGTGAAGACGAACGTGGCGGCCGTGTTGAAGAAGGAGCTCGGCCGCAGGTCCTGGCGACAGGAGCACGTGGCGCTCGGGACCAATACCGATCCGTATCAAAGAGCCGAGGGACGATACCGTCTCATGCCGGGTGTGATCAGGGCACTCGTAGATTCGGGGACGCCGTTCTCCATCCTCACCAAGGGCACGCTGCTGCGACGCGATCTACCGTTGCTTGCTCTCGCTGCCCAACAGGTGCCGGTCGGTATCGGGATTTCGCTCGCGGTGCACGACGAGGAACTGCGGAAGGCGGTCGAACCCGGAGTACCGTCCACCCGGGCCCGCTTGGACCTCGTTCGTGCCGTCGTGGATGCAGGTCTGCCGTGCAACGTGATGGTGGCACCGGTCATTCCGTTCCTCACCGATTCCGAACGCCACCTGGACGGGTTACTCGAGGCAGTGGCCGATGCCGGGGCCGACTCGGTGACCGCATTTCCGATGCATCTGAGGGGGAGCACCAAAGGATGGTTTCTCAGCTGGCTCGCCGACGAGCATCCTGCACTGATCCGCCGGTACCGGCAGCTGTACGGTCGCGGCGCCTACGTGAGTCCCGACTACAAGGCCTGGTTGAAACGAAGGGTGGACCCGCTGATCGAGCGGCACGGGCTGGGCCGTGAGTCGCACCGACCGGATCCGGAGCCGTCCCGAACGGGCGACGAGTCGACTGCCTCCCGCGCGGAGGCGCTCACCCTGTTCTGAAGTTTCAGCGCAGGGCAGGCGGGTTGTTCAGGTCGCGCGCCGAGTAGGTATTGCATGCGTCCACCTGACCGGTCCGATACCCGGTGAGAAACCACGCCTGACGTTGGTCCGAGGAACCGTGCGTCCAACCCTCTGGGTTGACCGAGCCACCCGCAGATGCCTGGATGCGGTCGTCTCCGACGGCAGACGCGGCCGAGAGTGCGTCGCGGATGTCCCCGTCGGTGAGGGGATTCAGTATTGGTTCCCCGCCTCCGGGTCCGGGCGTCCTGTCCGCGTAGTGCGCCCAGATTCCCGCGTAGCAGTCGGCCTGGAGTTCGGTACGCACCGCGCCGGACTCGGCCCCCTGTGGATCTGCCTGAGCCCGACCGATGTCGCCGAGCTGGTTCTGGATGTGGTGTCCCACCTCGTGTGCGACCACGTACTCCTGTGCCAGCGGGCCACCGCTCGATCCGAATCGGTCGACCAGAAGCTGGAAGAAGCTGGTGTCGAAGTACCCGTTCGAATCGGCAGGGCAGTAGAACGGGCCGACGTCGCTCGTCGCGTTTCCACACCCGGTACTGACCGACCCGGAGAACAGGACTATCCCGGGTTCCACGTACTCGGTTCCGGTCTGAGCTGCCAACTCCTGGCCCCACACGGCATCGAGGCTCTCGGCAGTGAACGCCACCCGGCAGTTGACGTCCCGGTTGGCGTCGGCGCCCGTCTCGCACCCTTCCAAACTTGTTCCGCCCTGTTGACCGGAGGACTCGGTGGTGCCGCTCAGGCCGCCCAGGAGGCTGCCCGGATCACCTCCGAGCAGCAGTGCGAGGACGAGCACTACCAGGCCGCCGGCACCGCCTCCCATGGCGAGTCGGCCGCCGCCTCCGCCTCCACCGCCGACAGAAACCCGGCCTGGATCCATTCGGGCGCCCTCGTTGAAGGTCATGGGAGTTCGCTATCCCTTCGGTGGAACCAACGCTGATCGAGCCGGAGAGACCCCACATGCTCTGCACGAGCTTTGCACACGAACAGGGTGCGCGTTTCCACTCTCACCATGTGTCTCCGTAGGATCGCAGCCAACGAAGTAGCTTGCTTTATGTTTCGAAAGGAATCTCGTGCTGCGCACACATCTCGCCGGTTCTCTGAGGCCCGAGCATGCCGAGCAATCCGTGACCCTGACGGGGTGGGTTGCCAGGCGCCGCGATCACGGCGGAGTGGTGTTCATCGACCTGCGTGACGCGTCCGGGGTCTCACAGGTCGTGTTCCGTGAGGGTGCTGCAGCAGAGCAGGCACACCGTCTGCGCGCCGAGTACTGCGTCAAGGTCACCGGGGTCGTCGAGGTACGCCCCGAGGGCAACCGCAACTTCGAGATTCCTACCGGCGCCATCGAGGTCAACGCAACCGAGCTCGAGGTTCTCAACGAGAGCGCGCCCCTTCCGTTCCAGCTCGACGATCAGGCGGGTGAGGAAGCGCGACTGAAGTACCGCTACCTCGACCTGCGCCGTGAAGGGCCGGGACAGGCGATCCGGCTGCGGTCCAAGGTGAACGCGGCTGCCCGGGGTGTGCTGGCTCACCACGAGTTCGTCGAGGTGGAGACACCTACCCTCACGCGATCCACGCCCGAGGGCGCCCGCGACTTCTTGGTTCCCGCACGCTTGCAGCCGGGCAGCTTCTACGCCCTTCCGCAGAGCCCGCAGTTGTTCAAGCAGCTGCTCATGGTCGGGGGCATCGAGCGGTACTACCAGATCGCGCGCTGCTACCGCGACGAAGATTTCCGTGCGGACCGACAGCCCGAATTCACCCAGCTCGACATCGAGATGAGTTTCGTCGGTCAAGACGACGTGATTCTCCTGGCCGAGGAGATCCTCGCCGCGTTGTGGCGTGTGGTGGGTCACGAGATCACCGAGCCGATTCCGCGGATGACCTACGAAGAAGCGATGCGGCGTTACGGTTCGGACAAGCCGGACCTGCGGTTCGACATCGAGCTCGTCGAGTGCACCGAGTACTTCGCCGAAACCCCGTTCCGTGTGTTTCGCGCACCGTACGTGGGCGCGGTCGTCATGCCGGGCGGCGCGAGCCAGCCTCGCCGCCAGCTCGACGCGTGGCAGGAATGGGCGAAGCAGCGTGGCGCGAAGGGACTCGCCTACGTTCTCGTCGGAGACGACGGCGAGTTGGCCGGCCCGGTCGCCAAGAACCTGTCGGACGAGGAGCGTGCGGGGCTTGCCGCTCATGTCGGTGCGAAGCCTGGCGACTGCATCTTCTTCGCCGCAGGTCCCACCAAGCAGATGCGCGCACTCCTCGGCGCAGCTCGTGGCGAGATCGCGCGCAAGCAGGGATTGATCGACGAGAACGCGTGGGCCTTCGTCTGGGTCGTGGACGCCCCGATGTTCGAGCCCACTGCGGACGCGACCGCCAGCGGTGACGTCGCGCTCGGCTACAGCGCTTGGACTGCGGTGCACCACGCGTTCACGTCACCGAAGCCCGAGTCGATGGACACGTTCGACACCGATCCCGGTTCGGCACTCGCCTATGCGTACGACATCGTCTGCAACGGCAACGAGATCGGCGGCGGAAGCATTCGTATTCACCGCAAGGACGTGCAGGAGCGAGTGTTCTCGGTGATGGGCATCTCGGAAGACGAGGCCCAGGAGAAGTTCGGGTTCCTGCTCGATGCGTTCGCCTTCGGAGCACCGCCGCACGGCGGAATCGCCTTCGGCTGGGACCGCATCACCGCGCTGCTCGCCGGCGTCGACTCGATTCGAGAGGTCATCGCCTTTCCGAAGTCCGGTGGCGGCGTGGACCCGTTGACCGATGCGCCTGCTCCGATCACGAAGCAGCAACGCAAGGAGTCCGGAATCGATGCCAAGCCGGTACGCAAGGACGACTCGACCGGCGCCCCTTCGGGGGATGCTGGAACGACCGAGGTCGGAGAGGCAACCGGGACCAAGGATGTGGGGGAAGCCGCAACCCGTTGATGCCACGGCACGACCAGGAGTCCGCTATGCGGTGAGGGAAGGTCGATGACGTGCGTCGCGAACGGGTAGGTTGGTAGCCGATGATCGCAATTCTGGCAGACCCCGTGTCCGAGGTCGTTGCCGCAGCCGAGAAGCTGCTCACTCGCCGTACCGGTGCACCGGTGACCTTGGTCGATCCCGTGGATCTCGGGGGGAGTGGGCGCACGATCGTGCTGCGTGTGCGGGTCGCGGAGAACCCGTTCTCGCTTCCGCGGACTCTTATCGTCAAGCAGGTTCGCGAGGACAGGGGTGATGCCGATTCACCCTTGTTCGACGTGGACTCGGACGGCGATGCGTCGAGCGGCGCGTTCCTTCGGGAAGCGGTGTCGTATCAGTTCGCGACCGCACTCCACACGGACGTGCGGCCGGGTGCAGAATTGATCGCCTCCGATCTGGATGCGCGTCTGCTGGTGTTGAGTGACCTGGGGGACTCCACGTCGATCAGTCACCTGTTGGAACGGTCGGATTCCGATACGGTCACCAACACGCTCATGGCGATGGCGCAGGCGCTGGGACGTATGCATGCGGCGACGGTGGGTCGCGAGGAAGATTTCACCGCTCTGCTCAGGCGAGCCGAGGTCGCGCAGTGCGACGATTACGTGTCGCAGCAGGTCGATCGTGCCGTTCCCGGGGTTCCCGTGTTGCTGGCCGAGCATCTCGGTATCGAGGTGTCGAAAGAGGTCGAGGAACAGGTCACGCAGGCTGCCCGGCTGTTCGAGAGCGGCCGGTTCCGTGCCTTCAGCCCCTCCGACCTCTGTCCGGACAACATCATCGTCAACGACGAGGGTGTGCGCTTTCTCGACTACGAGTGGGGCGGATTCCGGGACGCGATGCTCGACGTCGCCTACGCACTCGTCTCGTTCCCTGGCTGCCTGTGCAGTATCGACCTCTCCGAGGAACGCACCCAGGCGATGATCGAGGCGTGGCGTGCCGAGGTGGTGGGGATGTGGCCGACGCTGGCGGACGATTCCGTCCTGGCGGCACGAGTTGTGGAAGCCCAACTGATCTGGGTATGGATCAGCACCTACCTGTTCATGCCCGAGAACTACACCCGGATCGGGGCGGTGCGCGATCATGCACTGTCGGTGCCTCGGACCGTCGCGCTACACCGCCGGTGGGAACAGCTCGCGCGCTCGGCGGCGGGCGCCGGCAACGCGGTGATTGCCGATCACGCCCGCGCCGTGGCAGACGAACTGGCTGTCATTGCAGGCTGAAAGCCTGCAACCTGGCCTTGCCGTCCCAGCCTCCGGCGGGCGCTGGCAGACCGAACAGTGCCGCGACCGTGGGAGCGACGTCGATGGTGTGTACCTTCTCGGACACCGTCTTCCTCTTCTGCACCTGGGGGTGTCCGCCGGTGACGAAGAACGGAATCGGTTGCGTCGATCGGTGACCGT
This sequence comes from Rhodococcus sp. NPDC058521, assembly GCF_042719695.1. Classification (NCBI taxonomy): domain Bacteria; kingdom Bacillati; phylum Actinomycetota; class Actinomycetes; order Mycobacteriales; family Nocardiaceae; genus Rhodococcus; species Rhodococcus sp. NPDC058521. The sequence goes on along the minus strand of NZ_JBHXNL010000004.1, from coordinate 323,040 downwards.
GATTTCCGGGGATGGGGTTGGACAACGGGGTCGGGTCGCTGAATCGCCAACCCGGGAGGCAGAACGCGATGACGTCGCCGGCGCGGGAACCCAGGTCGAGCTCGGCGGGGAGTGCCGTCGACTCCACTCCCTCGACACCTGCCACGATCTGGCGGATCCGGTCAACGGCCGTATCGCGTGCGGCGGGTCCGCCGGTCCAATAGATCAGGTCGGCGCCGCCGTTCTGGCAGATCTCGACCTTTCCCTCCAACAGCGGATCGGCGTTCAGTGGACGGGTCAGCCCGATCAGCTTCGAAGGCTCCGACCAATCCATCGAGTGGTCTGCCAGCACGATCAGCACCGACCGCGACCAGGCCCCGGTACCTCGAAGGTGTTCGACCAATTTCTCGACCTGCCGGTCGGTGTTGCGCAGGGCCTCGGTTCGGGCGATACGCAAGGACACCCCGGACAGATCGAGATGGCCGACACGGTCGACGTCACCGAGGTTGGTGAACGTCAGACGAGGAGACTGTCCGTCGAGCGTGTCGATGAGAGCGCGCATCGTGTAGATGTCGGGCGCGTGCTCGGTGCCGGGCATCAGCGGAGCCGGATCCCACACGACCGAGGCCCGGTCGCCGAAGAGACCGTGCAGGTACCTCTTGGACAGGACGCTCGCGGTCACGAGGCCGAGTTCGTCGCGCACTCGATCGAGAACGGTGGATGCCTTCAGGTCGGTGGGGCGATCGAGGTCGCGGGTGCCACCCGCTTCAGGATCGAAGATCGCATTGGACGGCACCCCGCTGCGCGACGGCAGCACGCCGGTCATCATCGCCGCGTGGTTCGGGAGAGTCTCCGCAACCATGATTGCCGAGGCGTCCGAATAGGCGGTGCCTTCCGCGGCGAGCCGGTCGAGAGTCGGTGTGAGGTCCGCCGTCAGTTCATCCGGGCGCATCCCGTCGATCACGAGAACGTGAACGTCCACATCGGGAATTGCGGGGGCAGCGAAGGCGCGCGGCGGACCGGCAAGCACGCCCGCTGTCAGCGCGACACCGCTTCCGATGAGGACTTGGCGGCGGTTCGGCTGGCGTGAGGTCATGGGCATCCGATCGGTGAGGGTTGGCGAACTGGCAGGAGTGAAGAACTGGCAGGAGTGAATCAGGGGAGCGGTGGCGCGATTTCGACCCGTCCGCCGTCGGCGACGACACGGTAACCGACGGCCCGGCGCACACCGGTCGCTGGATTGGTGCGGTCGTCGAGGTAGAACCAGTCCATCTGCGCCGCTTGTCTGTTTACTTCGAGCACGGCATAGCCGTGCGAATCGAGCTCCACGTACTTGATGTGATGATTCGCTGCTCGAAATGCTTCCTCGGCGGCAACGGCAATCGTGCGCGGCGGAGCCCCGACGATGTCGTCGACGTTGTCCGAGGTCACCGAAGGGACGACCAACTCGGTCCCGACCGTTGGAGAAGCCGGGTAGTTGGCTGGGTCGACGGGAAGATCGGCTGCCCACGAAGAGTGAATGTCGCCGGTGATGAACACCGCATTGCGCACGTCGCTACCGTGCAGCGCGTCGAAGAGCGTCCGTCGGTCCGCTGTGTAGCCGTCCCATTGATCGGCGTTGTAAGGGAGGCCACCGGCAGGGACGCCCAGCATCTCGGTGACCGCCGCAGTGGTCTGCGGCTCGAGCGGCGGGAACAGGCACGGAGTGATCATCACCGGGTTGCCGACCACTTTCCACGTGGCGTCGGCAGACACCAGTCCCTTTCGAAGCCAGTCCATCTGTTGGGGTCCGGTGATGGAGCGCTCGAACGCATCGGCCTCTCGAGATGCGGGAGACACCTGCCGGCTGCGATACGAGCGGAGATCGAGCATCGACAGTTCCATGAGATTGCCGAACTGCAGACGTCGGTAGAGGCGTGGCTCCGACATGGTGCCGCCCGCCCGCACCGGCATCCACTCCAGGTACGCCTGCATCCCGGCCGCGCGCCGTTCCTGCCACGCACCCTGCGTTGCCGGGTCGTGATTCTCTGCGCCGCCGTCGTACGCGTCGTTGGCGGTCTCGTGGTCGTCCCAGGTGACGATCCACGGGAGCTTCGCGTGCAGTGCAGCCAGGTCGGGATCCGTCTTGTACTGCGCATGCCGCTGCCGATAATCGGAAAGGGTGACGATGTCGTGTGTCGGCTCGTGCGCGCGGATCACCTTCGATCCGGCCGCGAACTCGCCGGTTCCGTATTCGTAGATGTAGTCGCCCAGATGAATGACCGCGTCGAGATCCCCGCGTGCCGCCAGATGGCGATAGGCACCGAAATAGCCTGCTTCCCAGTTCGAGCACGAGACGACACCGAATCGAAGTCGATCGAGGTCTGCGTCCGCTGCGGGTGCCGTGTGGGTGATTCCGGTCGGTGACGTCTGAGTCTCCGATACGAATCGGTAGTGGTAACGAGTGCTGGGCGACAGACCTGTCGCGTCGATCTTCACTGTGTGGTCGGACGCCGCGGACGCTTCGACGGAACCCGAGCGGACGACGTTCGCAAAGCTCGCATCGGTCGCAACTTCCCAGGCGACGGTGACCGTCGGGCCGACACCGGAGCCCGGGGTCGCATCGAGGGTGGGGGAAACGCGAGTCCACAGGATCACTGCGTCCGGCAACGGATCTCCGGAGGCGACGCCGTGCACGAATCGCGGAGTACGACCGGCTGGTTGTGCGCCTGCCGTGGCCGCAGCGAAGGTTCCAGCCCCGGCTGTAATGCCAACACCGGCGACGGTCGCGCTCGCCCGAAGCACAGTCCGCCGAGGCACTGTGAATTCTTCCGAAGTCCGGGTGATGCGCTGTCGCTCTGTGGTCATTCGTAGATCAGAACTCGAGTCGGTCAACCGTTCAACTCCGACTCGCTTCATCGAGGCAAGTTCACCGAATGTTCAATTGTCGGCCTCCGAGTCAGGAGAATCTCCTGTGGGCGCTACCTGGGACGCGACACGGTAGCGTCGAACGGGTGAGCGATCTCTTCGGTTCGGAACTGAGCGACGATGCGGACGCCGCCGAGGCGGTGCCGCTCCACGAGGCTGCCGCGGCGCGAACTCGCACACACGATGCCCCGCTCGCTGTGCGAATGCGGCCTCGCACGCTCGGCGAGGTCGTCGGTCAGCAGCACCTGCTCGGTCAGGGCGCTCCGCTACGTCGACTAGTCGAGGGATCGGGCGCAGCATCGGTACTTCTCTACGGTCCGCCCGGGACGGGCAAGACGACGCTCGCTTCGCTGATCTCGGGAGCCACGGGCCGTAAGTTCGAGGCCCTGTCGGCGCTGTCCGCAGGTGTGAAGGAAGTACGCGGAGTCATCGAACTCGCGAGACGTCGACTGCTCGCGGGGGAGCAGACCGTCCTGTTCATCGACGAGGTGCATCGGTTCTCCAAGACCCAGCAGGATGCGCTTCTCGCCGCCGTCGAGAACCGGGTGGTCCTGCTGGTTGCGGCGACCACCGAGAACCCGTCCTTCTCTGTCGTCTCGCCGCTGCTTTCGCGTTCGCTCGTCCTGCAGCTGAAATCGTTGACCTCGGAAGACATCGAGGCAGTGATCGAACGTGCCCGCACCGAGGAACGCGGATTGAACGGCGCGATCACGATCACCGACGACGCGCTCGAACATCTGGTGCGCCTGGCGGCGGGAGACGCACGGCGCGGGTTGACCGCTCTCGAGGCGGCGGCAGGAAGTGCTCTCGCCCGGGGTGGTGAACAACCTGCCGTGGTCGACCTCGAAACCGTGGAGGAGAGCGTCGACAAGGCTGCAGTTCGCTACGACCGGGACGGCGATCAGCACTACGACGTGATCAGTGCCTTCATCAAGTCGATCCGCGGGTCGGACGTGGATGCGGCGCTGCACTACCTCGCACGGATGATCACAGCGGGTGAGGACCCGCGCTTCATCGCACGGCGACTCGTCGTGCACGCGAGCGAAGACATCGGGATGGCCGACCCCACGGCGCTGCAGACTGCGACGGCCGCCGCGCAGGCCGTGCAGCTCATCGGAATGCCCGAAGCCCGGCTCGCCCTTGCTCAGGCGACGATTCACCTGGCCACCGCGCCCAAGTCGGGGGCGGTCGTCGCTGCCCTCGGCGCTGCCATGGCGGACGTAGCGGCTGGAAAGTCGGGTCTGGTCCCGCCGCATCTGCGTGACGGACACTACAAGGGAGCGGAGGCTCTCGGCAACGCGGTCGGATATCGCTATCCGCACGACCACAAGGACGGCGTGCTCACCCAGCAGTACCCGCCCGACGAACTCGTGGGCGTCGACTACTACGAGCCGACCGCACACGGCGGCGAGAGGGAGCTCTCCCAGCGCGTCCCGAAGCTGCGCCGGATCGTCCGGGGCTGAGTAATCGAATTGTGACGGGCCTATAAGCTGGAAGGCGGTCGGCGCACCGAGCACCAGGTGTCGCCGATTGCCCAATTCGTCCATATGTGAAGGACCAGACGTGCAGACTCACGAGATTCGTCGGCGATTTCTCGACCATTTCGTCAAGGCCGGCCACACCGAGGTGCCCAGTGCCTCGCTGCTTCTCGACGACCCGAATCTGCTCTTCGTGAATGCCGGAATGGTGCAGTTCGTTCCGTTCTTCCTCGGGCAGCAGACACCGCCGTACCCGACGGCGACGAGCGTGCAGAAGTGTGTGCGCACCCTCGATATCGAGAACGTCGGCATCACCACGCGGCACAACACGTTCTTCCAGATGGCCGGAAACTTCTCGTTCGGCGATTACTTCAAACGTGACGCCATCAAGCACGCGTGGACGCTTCTGACCGGCTCCGTCGAGGACGGTGGGTACGGGTTCGATCCGGAGCGAATCTGGGTCACCGTCTACCTCGACGACGACGAGGCGCGCGACATCTGGCGTGACGAGGTCGGCGTACCCGAGACCCGCATCCAACGTCGGGGTATGGCCGACAACTACTGGTCGATGGGCGTTCCCGGCCCGTGTGGTCCGTGTTCCGAGATCTATTACGACCGTGGCCCCGAGTACGGCATCGAGGGTGGACCGGAGGCCGACGAGGATCGATACATCGAGATCTGGAACCTCGTGTTCATGCAGAACGAGCGTGGTCTCGGGACGAGCAAGGACGACTACGAGATTTTGGGCCCGCTGCCGAGAAAGAACATCGACACGGGTATGGGCGTCGAACGTGTCGCGTTTCTGCTGCAGGGTGTCGACAACGTCTACGAAACGGATCTGGTTCGCCCGGTCATCCAGAAGGCGGAAGAGCTCTCCGGCCGCAAGTACGGCGAGGACCACGAGCCCGACGTTCGATTCCGCGTGATCGCAGACCATGCCCGTACCGCTGCGATGCTGATCTCGGACGGGGTGAACCCGGGCAACGACGGGCGTGGATACGTCTTGCGGCGATTGCTGCGGCGCATCGTGCGGTCGGCGAAACTCCTCGGTGCCGACAAGCCGACGATGCGGGAGTTCATGGTCGTCGTCCGGGACACCATGGCCGAGTCCTACCCGGTACTCGCTACCGACTTCGACCGCATCGAGAACGTGGCGGTGGGCGAGGAGTCGGCGTTCCTCAAGACCCTGAGTTCCGGTTCGAAGCTGTTCGAGGGTGCAGCCGAATCGGTGAAGGCTTCCGGTAAGAGCGTGATCGGCGGCGATCAGGCCTTCGCACTCCACGACACCTACGGGTTCCCGATCGATCTCACCCTCGAGATGGCGTCCGAAGCCGGTCTCACCGTCGACGAGGACGGATTCCGGAATCTGATGGCGGAGCAGCGCAAACGCGCGAAGGACGACGCGCAGGCCCGCAAGCACGCGCACGCAGACCTCAGTGTCTACAAGGAACTGATCGACCGAGGGCCGACGGAGTTCACCGGGTTCCACGAGTTGGTCTCCGAAGCACACGTGATCGCGGTGCTGGCAGACGGACAGCGGGTCCCGGTTGGGTCAGCGGGCCAGAACGTCGAAATCGTTCTCGACCGCACGCCGCTGTACGCGGAGGCAGGCGGACAGATCGCCGACCTCGGTTCGCTGTCGGCCGCCGGTATGCGGGCGAAGGTCAACGACGTCCAGAAGATCGCGAAGCAGCTGTGGGTCCACAAGGTAACGGTGGACGAGGGGCAGATCGCCGAGGGAGACGTCGTCCTCGCCCAGGTCGACCCGGAATGGCGCAAGGGCGCCACCCAGGGGCATTCGGGAACACACATGGTCCACGCAGCGCTGCGTCAGGTGCTCGGATCGAATGCCGTCCAGGCCGGATCGTTGAACAAGCCGGGCTACCTCCGCTTCGACTTCTCGTGGCAGGGAGCCCTGACCGATACCCAGAAGCAGGACATCGAAGCCGTCGCGAACGAAGCAGTCGCGGAAAACTTCGCGGTGAACACCTTCGTCACGGACCTCGAGAAGGCCAAGTCGATGGGTGCGATGGCGCTCTTCGGTGAGAACTACGGCGACGAGGTGCGGGTCGTCGAGATCGGCGGGCCCTTCTCGATGGAGCTCTGTGGCGGCACCCACGTGGCCAGCTCGGCGCAGATCGGGAACATCACTTTGCTCGGCGAGCAGTCGGTGGGCTCCGGAGTACGCCGCGTCGAGGCGTACGTCGGACTCGATTCCTACCGTTACCTGGCGAAGGAACGTGCACTGCTGGCCGGGCTCTCGTCGAGCCTGAAGGTTCCCTCCGAGGAAGTGCCTGCTCGTGTCGAGGCGCTCGTGGAACGACTGAAGGCCGCGGAGAAAGAACTCGAGCAGACCAACGCGCAGGCAGTTCTGGCATCGGCCGGGACGCTCGTCGACAAGGCCCATCGCATCGGTGCGGTGCGGCTGGTCGCCGAACCTGCACCCGCGGGCGTCGGTGGAAACGACCTGCGTTCACTCGTTCAGGACGTGCGCGGCCGGCTGGGTAGCGATCCTGCCGTCGTCGTGCTGTTCGGTGACGTGGACGGCAAGGTTCCCTTCGTGGTCGCAGCCAACAAGGGTGCGCAGGAGGCCGGTATCCGCGCCGGAGAACTCGTGGCGAGCTTCGGGCCGGCGATCGGCGGCCGAGGCGGCGGCAAGGCGGACATGGCTCAGGGCTCCGGTTCGGACCCGAGTGGCATCGCTGCCGCTCTCACCGCGGTGCGTGATCGGGTCGCGGAACTTGTGGGGACCAAGTAGCGGTGCCGGGGACAGAAAGCGGCCCCGACCGCCCCGGCGAGGGCGATCCGGGCCGCGGTCGGCGCATCGGTGTGGACGTGGGAAGTGTGCGGATCGGAGTCGCCTCCTGCGATCCGGACGGCATTTTGGCAACGCCGGTCGAAACGGTCCCACGGTCCAAGGAGCGGGGTCCCGACGCGCCCGACATCAGGCGGATTGCCGCCATTGTCGCGGAGTACGAGGCTGTTGAGGTTATCGTCGGTCTGCCGCAAACGCTCCGAGGTGAACGTGGAAAGGCAGCCTCGATCGCTGCGGCGTTCGCGAAACGGTTGGGTCGACAGGTGGATCCGATACCGGTACGGCTGGCGGACGAACGTCTGACGACCGTGACCGCGGCACGAGCGCTTCGTGAGAGTGGTGTCAGCGCGAGAGGGCAACGCCCGGTCATCGACCAGGCCGCGGCGGTGGCGATCTTGCAGGGTTGGTTGGACGAGCGGAGCAGATCGGGGATGGCTACGGATGCAAGCGGGGATGCAGAGCAGCAGCCGGAGGTCGGCCAGTGAGTGACGACAGACGCCCGTTCGGTGACGGCGGATTCGTGGAGAGCAGGTTCGCCGAATCCCGATTCACCCAACGCGGCAACCCGGACCACGACGATCACGATGGATATCGTCACGATCCTTACGGTGAGGATTCCTATGCGCCTGACGGATACGGGGACCGGTATCAGGAGCCCGCGTACCAGGATCCGCACTACGGCGACGAAGCCCATTACAGCGGTGAATCGGACTACCCGGAACCCCAGTACGCCGACCACGGGTACGCGGCGCCCGACTACCACGATGCGGAGTTCTACGAGCGCCCCCGCTACGAGGATTCGCAGTATGGCGATCCGCATTACGGGGACTCCCGCTACGGGGACTCCCGATACGAAGAAGAGCCGATCGACAACAGGTTCGATCGCGCGGAGCCCGAGGTCGTGCCGGCCGCAGGCACCAGGCTGCAATCACGGCGCCGCAGTGCCGGGGGCCGACGCGCACGACGGGGGAAGTGGTTCGGTCTTGCCGCCGCCGCAGTGGTTCTCGTCGTGCTTGCAGGCCTCGTCGTGGTCGGCGGCAAGGCGTTCTTCGGTGGACCGAGTCTGCCCGACGACTACGAGGCGGGACCCGGCGGTCCAGACGTGGTCGTCGAGGTCAAGTCCGGTGACACCGCCGAAGAGATCGCCGAGACCATGGTCGACAAGGGCGTCGTTGCCAGTTCGGCCGCGTTCTACAACGCCGCGGTGCAGAACACCGGAATGAACTCGATGCAGCCGGGCTTCTACAGCATCTCCACCGAGATTCCCGGGGTCGATGCGGTGTCGCAACTGGTCGATCCGACCTCGCGCGTCGGTCAGATGGTGATCTCCGAGGGCCGCCAACTGCACGACAACAGCGACGTCCAGACGAGTGCGGTGAAGAAGGGCATCTATTCGCTGATCTCGGAAGCGAGTTGCACCGGTGCCGGCGCGACGAAATCCTGCATTTCGTACGAAGATCTGGACAAAGCAGGAGCGAGTACGGATCTGGACTCGCTCGGCGTGCCCGACTGGGCCAAGAGCGAGGTCGCCAGCGTGCCCGACCGCGATCGTCAGCTCGAGGGCCTCATCGCTGCCGGTAGCTGGAATTTCGACCCGAGTGCCGGTCCCACGGAGATCTTGAAGCACCTGGTCACGCAGAGCGCCTCGAGTTACGAGGACACCGGTATCCGAACCGCCGGTGATTCGGTCGGCTTGTCGCCGTACGAAATGCTGATCGCGGCGTCGTTGATCGAGCGCGAGGCGATGCCCGACGATTTCGCGAAGGTTGCGCGTGTCATCGTGAACCGACTGGAGGTGGACCAGCCGCTGCAGTTCGACTCGACGGTGAATTATGCGCTCGACACGACCGAGTTGGCGACGACCGATGCGGATCGCGCACAGGTGACGCCGTGGAATACATATGCGAGCCCCGGCCTGCCGGCAACTCCGATCTCGTCTCCGAGTATCGGTGCGCTCGAGGCGATCGAAGCTCCGGAACCCGGCGACTGGATCTACTTCGTGACGGTCGATGCGCAGGGTACGACCCTGTTCACGAAGAGTTACGAAGAGCATCTGTCGAACATCGACCAGGCTCTCAGCAGCGGGATTCTGACAAGTGGTCGTTGATCGTGGGCGCAGGGCTGCCGTTCTCGGGAGTCCCGTCGAGCACTCTCGATCACCGCAGCTCCACCTGGCCGCGTATCGGACGTTGGGCCTGACGGACTGGACGTACGAGCGAGTCGACTGCACCGCGGAGCAGTTGCCCGGATACGTATCGGGCCTCGGACCCGAGTGGGTGGGTCTCTCGGTGACGATGCCTGGCAAACTGGCTGCTCTGGCGTTCGCGGACGAGCGAACCGACCGTGCAGTAGCGGTCGGGTCGGCGAACACTCTGGTGAGGACGGATCGCGGGTGGCGGGCCGACTGCACCGACGTCGACGGGGTCCAGGGGGCGCTGACGGACGGTGGCGTGGGCGACCTGACGAACACGTCGGCAGTGGTGGTGGGAGCGGGCGGCACGGCTCGACCCGCCCTCGTGGCGCTGGCGGGCATGGATGTTCGCGAGGTCACGCTCGTTGCGCGGAGTCGCGATCGGGCGGTGGGCGCGGTGCAATGTGGCATCGACGCCGGTCTGGAGATGAGGTTCGTCGAGATCGACGACCCACGTCTCGGTGCGGTCGTGAAGGATTGCGCCGCGCTGGTGAGCACGGTGCCCGCCGTGGGCGCCGAGCCTTACGCGGACGTGCTCGGCTCGGCCCCGTTCGTGCTGGACGCGATCTACGATCCGTGGCCGACGCCGCTGGCAGAAGCCGTGCGGCGTAAGGGCGGCATCGTCGTCGGCGGACTCGAGATGTTGCTCAACCAGGCCTACGACCAAGTTGCCCAGTTCACAGGGATGGCCGCGCCGCGCGAGGTGATGAGGGCCGCGCTCGACTGACTTGTCCACAGACAGGACCGGTATCGACAGGCCGACTGTGCGCCAGCCTTTTCGGGCAATGGAGCGGGTTCGGCCGTGCATGCTCGCCTCATGGGGTGGATTCAGTTGTGCGGGGTCGCGTGGGGTGTCGGCGTCGGAATCGGAATCGGTGGAATCGCGCGGGGGATTGCGGACAGATTTGCGATGGCGCATCCGATTTCTTTCGGATGGTGCGAGGCGGCCGGTGCAGCATCGTGTGCCGGGATCGGTTGGTGGGGCGCCACCAACCAGGTGACGGCCGAGGTGCTCGTCTCGATGATTGCCGTGACGGCTCTTGTCGGGTGGTCGATCGCGGCAAGTGCTGTGGACATCGCGGTTCGACGTCTGCCGAACGTTCTGACTTGCGCAGGGTTCGCGGCTGCGGTCGGGTATGGGGTCGTCACCGGGGCAGCCGCGACCCCGGTGATGGGGTCGGCTCTGCTGTCGGCTTCGTATCTTGCTGCGTATCTGTGTGCGCCGGGTTCGGTCGGCGCGGGGGATGTGAAACTGGCGCTCGGTACCGGCGGCGCCGCGTCTTTCGGGGGCGCCGACTGTTGGCTTGCGGCAGGCGCAGGCGCGCCACTGATCACGGCTCTCGTCGGAGCGGGTTTCGCGCTATTGCGGTCGCGATCGATGTCCACGTCGCTTCCGCACGGTGCCTCGATGTGCCTGGCAACAGTGTGCTCGGTGCTTGTGGTTGCCGTGTGAACGGGACGAGCCGGAACGGTGACGGAGCACGGCGACACCTACCACTGTCCGACCACCGACGCTCGGCATGGAAGGATATTGGTGTGCTGCGCTGGATTACTGCCGGAGAATCTCATGGTCCCGCCCTCGTTGCGATGCTCGAGGGGATGGTCGCGGGCGTCGAAATCACGTCCGAGGACATTTCGACCCAACTTGCGCGTCGTCGTCTCGGATACGGGCGCGGCGCGCGGATGAAGTTCGAAGCGGACAAGGTGACCATCGTCGGCGGAGTCCGTCACGGACACACGCTCGGCGGTCCGGTCGCGATCGAGGTGGGCAACACCGAGTGGCCCAAGTGGGAAACGATCATGTCCGCGGACCCGGTCGATCCTGCCGAGCTCGCAGACCAGGCCCGCAACGCACCACTCACGCGCCCCCGCCCGGGTCATGCGGACTACTCGGGAATGCTGAAGTACGGCTTCGACGACGCGCGGCCCGTGCTCGAACGTGCGAGTGCGCGAGAGACGGCGGCCAGGGTGGCCGCAGCCACGATTGCTCGCGGCTTCCTCCGCCAGGTGTTCGGCGTCGAGGTGTTGTCGCACGTGATCTCCATCGGTGCATCCGACCCGTACGTCGGCCCGGAGCCTGTTGCCGGCGATCTGGATGCGATCGATGCCAGCCCGGTACGCGCGTTCGACAAGGCAGCCGAGGAGTCGATGATCGCCGAGATCGAGTCGGCGAAGAAGGACGGCGACACTCTCGGTGGCGTGGTCGAGGTAGTGGTGCACGGGCTTCCCGTGGGGATCGGTTCGTTCGTGTCGGGTGCGGACCGGCTCGATTCACGACTCGCCGCTGCGCTGATGGGGATTCAGGCGATCAAGGGCGTCGAGGTAGGGGACGGGTTCGAGACCGCCAGGCGTCGCGGCAGTCGCGCGCACGACGAAATTCTGCCGGGACCGGACGGAATCGAACGTTCGACCAACCGTGCCGGTGGCATCGAAGGCGGCATGACCAATGGTGAAGCACTGCGTGTTCGTGCAGCGATGAAACCGATCTCGACCGTTCCGAGGGCACTGTCGACCGTGGACATGTCGACGGGCGAAGAAGCGGTCGCGATCCACCAGCGGTCCGACGTGTGCGCGGTTCCGGCTGCCGGTGTCGTCGCCGAGGCGATGGTCGCGCTGGTCGTCGCTCAGGCGGCTCTGGAGAAGTTCGGTGGCGACTCCATCGCCGAGACCGCCGACAACTACCGGCGCTACCGTGACGGCATCGCCGTCCGTCCGCCGCGCTGACGGTGGCGCCAGTCGCCGTGCTCGTCGGTCCGCCGGGCGCAGGTAAGTCGACCATAGGTCGGCGGCTCGCACAGACTCTCGACGTCGCACTGTTCGATACGGATGCGGCGATCGAGCAGGAGTCCCAGCGCGCAATCAAGGACATTTTCGCGCAGGACGGCGAACCGACCTTCCGTGCGATGGAAGAAGATGTGGTTGCCAGGGCCCTGGAGAACGAGACGGGAATCGTCTCGCTCGGTGGCGGCGCGATCCTCTCCGAGCGGACCCGTGCGTTGCTTCGGGGGCATACGGTGATCTATCTGGAGATCAGTGTCGCGGAAGGGTTGAAACGCACGGGCAACAACACCTCGAGGCCATTGTTGGCCGGTGGTGATGCGAAGGCGAAGTACGAAGAACTGATGCGGCGGCGGCGGCCGCTGTATCGCAAGGTTGCGACCATTCGCATGAGAACGGACGGGCGGAGTCCCGCACGTGTGGTGCAACAGCTGGTGGCGAAACTCGGCAAATGAGTGCCGAGTTCGATGAGTCGGGTGACGACGGAGCGGAGCAAACGAAGTGACCGAACCGGTGCGCGTGGATGTACGTACGGCCGATCGCTACCCGGTCGTGATCGGCCGAGGACTGCTGGGCGACCTCGTGGAGGAGCTCGCCGGAACGCGGACCGTGGCGATCTTCCATCAACCACCTCTGGCGGTCACCGCAGAGGCCGTGCGGGAGGCGTTGGCGGAGAAGGGTATCGACGCTCACCGGATCGAGATTCCCGACGCGGAGGACGGTAAGGACCTTGCGGTGGCCGGGTTCTGCTGGGAGGTTCTCGGACGGATCGGTCTCACGAGAAGCGACACCGTCGTCAGTCTCGGGGGTGGCGCGGCGACCGACCTCGCAGGGTTCGTGGCGGCGACCTGGATGCGTGGTGTGCGAGTGGTTCACGTCCCCACGACGCTGTTGGCGATGGTGGACGCAGCGGTCGGTGGAAAGACGGGTATCAACACCGAGGCGGGTAAGAACCTGGTGGGTTCGTTCCACGAGCCTTCCGCAGTGTTCGTGGACCTGGCGACGTTGGAAACGGTGCCGCGCAACGAAATTGTCGCGGGAATGGCGGAGGTCATCAAAACGGGCTTCATCGCGGACCCGGTCATTCTCGATCTGATCGAGCAGGATCCGGAAGCGGCGCTCGATCCCGCCGGCACCGTGCTCCCCGAGCTGATCGAACGGTCGGTGCGGGTCAAGGCGAAGGTGGTGGCGGCGGACCTGCGTGAGTCCGATCTGCGGGAGATCCTGAACTACGGGCACACCTTGGGGCACGCGATCGAACGGCGTGAGCGGTACCGCTGGCGCCACGGCGCCGCGGTGTCCGTCGGACTGGTGTTCGCTGCCGAACTCGGCCGGGTCGCCGGCCGCTTGGACGACGAGACTGCCGCCCGTCACAGAACCATCCTCGAGGCTGTCGGGCTACCGACGACCTACGACGGCGACGCGTTCTCGCAACTGCTCGAAGGTATGCAGACGGACAAGAAGAACCGAGCGGGGCTGCTGCGCTTCGTGGTGCTCGACGGCATCGCGAAGCCGGGACGACTGGAAGGGCCCGATCCGTCGCTGTTGGCAGCGGCGTATTCGGCGATCGCACGAGACGAGCCGACCCCGAGCAGCGGCGTGCTGCTCTGACGACGTCACCCTCGCACGAAGTGCGAGCAAGAAAATGCGGGGCGTGGTTTCGAACGAAAACCACGCCCCGCATTTGTCTGTGATCAGTCCCGACCGCGAACGTCCTCGGGGTCGGTGAACTGCGATGTCTCCGACTCCGGTTCGAGGTCGGAGGTGTCTTCGCGGTAGGTGCCCGGAACCGCATCGAACACTGTCGTGTCTGCATCGGCATCGCCGGAGGAGTAGTCGGGACCGGTGTAGTCGGAACCGGTGTACTCCTGGGCCGATCCGGCGTTCGGGTGTTGCTGGTCGAGGCTGAGAACTTCGCTTCCGAGGCCGGAGTCTCCGACCGGTCGACTCGCCACGGCGGCGGGTGCGGCCGCAGCGGTTCGTTGTTCACTGCCCCCGCCGTTCTGATCGGAGTCCGTGCGGCGGCGGAGCAGTTTGTCGACGCCGACTGCCAGCATCGTGGGCACGAAGATCAGGAGAACGGTGAACGCGGCGCCGGACGTGAGCTCGAAGAAGAGTGAGTTCTGAGTGACGTTGAAGTCGGGGACGAAGTTGACGATCCAGCTACCGAGTCCGGCAACGAGGCCACCGAGAATCGAAGCCTTCAACCAGAGCATCGTGAGATCGGCACCGGTGTCCGGATCGGGGTTCTTCTTACGGTCTCGCGCCGCGTCCAGCCAACCCCACACCAGTGCTGCGATCACGACGAGCACAAGGGCAACCATTCGCAGGGAACTGCCGTGCAGCGGCCACTGTGTGATCGCGATCCCGAGAATCGCACGAAGAACAATATGTATGAGGGCCATCCCGAGGCCGCGCACCACCCACGCATTCATGGGCACAGCGTAGCCAGACCGCTCCGGCTCCGTGTGGCCTACCCCACAGACCGGCGTGTGGCGAGGTGTGTGTACGTGCTCGGGCCGGCGAAGGCGAGCGGTAGGTTGGACGTCATGTCTGCCGACCACGCACCTCGCCGCGCGGCGCTTCGTGCATCGCTCGCTTCGGAGGGGATTTCCGCCCTTCTGGTCACCGATCTGCTGAACATTCGGTACCTGACCGGATTCACAGGTTCGAATGCGGCGCTCCTGGTGGATGCGCGCGACAGCGTGGATGCCGAGAACGGGACCGTCATCTGTACGGACGGCCGATACCTCACCCAGGTGGCGGAACAGGTCCCGGACCTGAAAGCCGTGATCGATCGTGCGAGCGCACGTCACCTCGTCGAATCGGCCGAGGTGCCGGACCTCGGTTTCGAGAGTCACGTCGTGACGGTCGCGCAGCACACTGTGTGGTCCGAGGTGGCGCCACAGCGTCCGCTGGTCGCGACCTCGGGTCTGGTCGAACAGTTGCGGATGGTGAAGGACGAGCACGAAATCGGTCTGCTTCGGTCGGCGTGTGCCGCCGCGGACGCAGCTCTGGCCGCGCTCGTGGAGGAAGGCGGCCTGCGTCCCGGCCTCACGGAGCGCCGAGTGGGCCGACGTCTCGAGTCGCTCATGTTCGATCACGGGGCGGACGGGATAGCCTTCGAGACGATCGTGGCGTGCGGGGCGAACTCCGCGGTTCCGCACCATCGGCCGACGGATGCGGTGCTCGCCTCGGGCGATTTCGTCAAGCTGGATTTCGGTGCACAGGTGGCCGGATACCACTCGGACATGACACGCACGTTCGTTCTGGACCGGGTTTCGGACTGGCAGCGCGACGTGTACGACCTGGTAGCGCGATCGCAGGCGGCTGGTCGAGCAGCGCTGGAACCCGGCGCCGAGGTTGCGTCGGTCGATGCCGCGGCCCGCCGAGTTATCGAGGATGCAGGGTACGGCGAGTTGTTTCTGCACGGCCTCGGACACGGCGTCGGACTGGAAATCCACGAAGCACCGGGAATCGGCAAGCTGGGCACCGGTACACTTCTGTGCGGTGCGGCGGTGACCGTCGAGCCGGGCGTGTATTTCTCCGGACGCGGTGGCGTGCGGATCGAGGACACGCTCGTGGTTCGTGAGCAGGGGCCGGAGCTGCTCACTCTCACCACCAAAGACCTGACTGTCGTCTAGACGGTTTCGAACCGAACGTATCTGAGGAGACGCGAAGCAAGTGGCTTCCACCAGCGATTTCAAGAACGGACTTGTCCTGAAGATCGAAGGACAGCTCTGGGCGATCATCGAGTTCCAGCACGTGAAGCCGGGCAAGGGGCCCGCATTCGTGCGCACGAAGCTCAAGAACGTCGTTTCGGGCAAGACCGTGGACAAGACCTTCAACGCCGGAGTGAAGGTGGAAACCGCCACTGTCGACCGACGCGACATGACCTACCTCTACCACGACGGTTCCGATTTCGTGTTCATGGACGGCGAGACGTTCGACCAGATCCCGATCTCGGCTGCGGTCGTCGGCGACGGCGCGAAGTTCATGCTCGAGAACATGGCTGTCCAGGTCGCGGTTCACGACGATATTCCGCTGTTCGTGGAACTGCCCGTGACCGTCGAACTGGTCGTCAAGCAGACCGATCCGGGACTGCAGGGTGACCGCTCGACCGGTGGTACCAAGCCCGCGATCCTCGAGACGGATGCGGAGATCCAGGTTCCGCTGTTCATCAACACCGGTGACAAGTTGAAGGTCGATTCGCGTGACGGCAACTACCTCGGGCGTGTGAATTCCTGAGTGTCCGGTACGCAGAAGAAGCTCGGTGCGCGCCACAAGGCGCGCAAGCGGGCGGTCGACTTTCTCTTCGAAGCCGAGGCTCGTGATCTCGACCCGGTGAATCTCACCTCGGAGCGGGCCGAGCTGGCCGGCAAGGACGACACCGTCGCACCGGTGCCGTCGTACACGATCACCGTTGTGACGGGTGTGGCCGAGAATCTCGACCGGCTGGATCAGGTGATCGCCTCGCACCTTCAGGACTGGACCCTCGAACGTCTCCCCGCGGTGGATCGCGCGATTCTGCGCATCGCGGTGTGGGAGTTGTTCCATGCGGTGGCCGTGCCGCCCGTGGTTGCCGTGGACGAGGCCGTCGAGTTGGCGAAGCAGCTGTCTACCGACGATTCGCCGGGATTCGTGAACGGCGTGCTCGGTCAGGTCGTGCTGGTGGCGCCCCAGGTTCGGTCCGCCGCGGCTGCCACCTCCTCACGCAGTTCCGAGGCGGCGCCGGATGTTTCCAGCGAGGATTCCGAGTCCGCCGAATAGCTCGTTCGTCCGTACATCGCACCGATCACCGTCACGGTGGTCGGTGCGATGTCCTTCTCCGAGGTGGGCCTGCCGGGTGGGCTCGGGCTCCGTGTGTGCACGGTCACGGAGAAACGTGTTCGGGTCGTGTCCGCACCGCTGTTAAAGTGTGGTGGTCAGACATCCTTTAACGATCCGTCCCGTGAGGCGGAGAAGGAGGTCGTTGAATGAGCGAACCCGAAGGGTCTCGCCCCGTCGACGAATCGGCCCGTGAGCTGCTTTCCGCAGCGGACGTAGGCCGCACGATCGCCCGCATCGCACATCAGATCATCGAGAAGACTGCACTCGACTCGGTCGACGGCGACAACGCGCGCGTCGTTCTCATCGGCATTCCCACTCGTGGCACCACGCTTGCGTATCGCTTGCGCGACCGGATCGAGGAGTTCTCCGGTGTGCGACCGTCCACGGGATCACTCGACATCACCCTGTACCGCGACGATCTGCGGAACAAACCTCACCGCCCGCTCGAACGCACCTCGGTGCCCGAGGGTGGAGTGGACAATTCCTTGGTCGTGCTGGTCGACGATGTGTTGTTCTCCGGGCGCACCGTCCGGTCCGCACTGGACGCCCTGCGGGACCTCGGTCGGCCGAAGGCCGTGCAGCTCGCAGTGCTCGTGGACCGCGGCCACCGCGAGCTTCCGTTGCGCGCCGATTACGTCGGTAAGAACGTGCCCACTGCCCGCAGCGAGGACGTGAATGTGTTGCTCGACGAACACGACGGCCGCGACGCGGTCATGATCTCCGGGGGAAAGCACCTGTGAAGCACCTGCTGTCGATTGCAGACCTCGACCGAGAGGATGCGATCGCCCTTCTCGACGAGGCGGAACGATTCGAGCAGGCGCTTCTCGGACGCGAGGTACGGAAGCTGCCCACCTTGCGGGGACGCACCGTGATGACGGTGTTCTTCGAGAACTCGACACGGACGAGAGTCTCGTTCGAGGTTGCCGGCAAATGGATGAGTGCGGACGTCATCAATGTCAGTGCGTCGAGTTCGTCGGTCTCGAAGGGTGAATCCCTGCGCGACACCGCGATGACGTTGCGCGCGGCAGGTGCGGACGCACTGATCGTTCGCCATCCGGCCTCGGGTGCTGCACATCAGATCGCCGCGTGGACGGGAGCGCACGAAGACGGCGGCCCCGCCGTGATCAATGCGGGCGACGGAACGCACGAGCACCCGACCCAGGCCCTTCTCGATGCGCTCACGCTGCGCCAGCGACTCGGCACCATCGAGGGTCAGCGGGTCGCGATCGTGGGGGACATCCTGCACAGCCGCGTTGCCCGTTCCAACGCTCTGCTGTTGTCGATGCTGGGCGCGGAAGTCGTACTCGTGGCGCCGCCCACTCTTCTGCCGGTGGGCGTGTCGACGTGGCCGGTGACGGTGGCGCACTCGTTCGACGCGGAACTTCCCGGGCTGGACGCGGTTCTCATGCTGCGAGTACAGGCCGAACGTATGAACGGCGGTTTCTTTCCGTCCCAACGCGAGTACTCGATCAACTACGGCCTGTCCGAGCGCCGCATGGCGCTGCTTCCCGAGCACGCCGTCGTGCTGCACCCGGGACCGATGCTGCGCGGGATGGAGATCGCGTCCGCGGTCGCCGATTCGTCGCGCACGGCGGTCCTGCAGCAGGTGACCAACGGTGTGCACATGCGCATGGCCGTGTTGTTCGGACTACTCGTGGGCTCGGAGGATGCAGACGGATGAGCACCGGAAGTCTCGACGCGAATCCCAACGAGAACACTGAAACAGGAGATATGCGGGTGGCTGACCGAAGCGGCACGGTATTGATCCGGAACGTCCTGCTCTACGGCGAGGGCAACGCCACCGACGTGTTGGTGCGCGACGGCGTGATCACCGAGATCGGCGCGGGACTCGCCGCGTCGGATGTTCGGGTCGTCGAAGGTGGCGGACAGATTCTCCTGCCCGGTTTCGTCGATCTGCACACCCACCTGCGCGAGCCCGGACGCGAGGACACCGAGACGGTGGATTCGGGTTCGGCCGCAGCCGCGATCGGTGGCTACACGGCAGTCTTCGCCATGGCGAACACGAGCCCTGTCGCCGATTCCGTCGTGGTGACCGATCATGTGTGGCGCCGCGGCCAGGAGATCGGACTCGTCGACGTCCACCCTGTCGGCGCGGTTACGGTCGGCCTCGAAGGCAAGCAGCTCGCGGAGATGGCGACAATGGCAGGGGGAGTCGGTCGAGTCCGCATGTTCTCGGACGACGGACACTGTGTCCACGACCCACTGATCATGCGCCGCGCTCTCGAGTACTCGAGCTCGCTGGGTGTGCTCATCGCCCAGCATGCCGAGGAGCCGCGGCTCACGGTTGGTGCCGTCGCACACGAGGGCCCTACCGCAGCCAGATTGGGGCTTGCCGGATGGCCGCGGGCGGCCGAGGAATCGATCGTCGCGCGGGATGCGCTGCTGGCCCGAGACGCAGGTGCGCAGGTTCACATTTGTCACGCCTCCACCGCCGGCACCGTAGAACTGGTGAAATGGGCCAGGGAGCAAGGTATTTCGATCAGTGCAGAGGTGACACCCCATCATTTGCTGCTCGACGATTCACGCCTGGAAACCTACGACGCGATCAACAAGGTCAATCCGCCTCTCCGTGAGAAGAGTGACGTCGAAGCGCTGCGGCGCGGTCTTGCCGACGGGATCATCGATTGCGTTGCCACCGACCACGCGCCGCACGCCGAGCAGGACAAGTGCTGCGAATTCGCGGTGGCGCGCCCCGGAATGTTGGGACTCGAGACCGCGCTGTCGATCATCGCCTCGACGATGGTCCGCCCCGGCCTCCTGGATTGGCGCGGGGTTGCGCGAGTGATGAGTGAACGCCCGGCCGAGATCGTCGGACTCGCGGACCAGGGACGGCCGTTGGCCGTGGGCGAACCGGCCAACCTGGCGCTGGTCGATCCCGATGTGGAGTGGACGGTGCACGGCCCCGACCTGGCCAGTATCGCTTCGAACACGCCTTTCGAATCGATGACTCTGCCCGGCAAGGTCACCACCACGTTCCTTCGGGGCCGAATCACTGCTCGCGACGGTGTGGCGCAGCAACGCGAAGGAGCGTGATCGGCATGGAGCGAGCGTTGTGGATCATAGGTCTGGTCATCTTCTGGGTGGCGATGATCGGTCTCATGTACTGGGGCTGGCGCGGACGAGCGAAGCGTCAGAGCGACCGAATCGGCGATCTGCCTCCGGTCCCCAAGGAGTTGGGAGAACAGACCGTCGCCCCTGTGACGGGCCTGTACGTCGGAAGCACCATCGCGCCGAGTTGGCAGGATCGGATCGCGGTGGGCGACCTGGGCTTCCGTGCCGCAGGGGAGATCGCCCGGTATACCGCCGGAATCCTGCTCGAACGCGACGGCGCCAACCCGATCTGGATTCCGGAAGCGTCCATTCGGGCGGCCCGAACCGAACGGGGTCTCGCGGGCAAGGTCATGACGAAGGACGGGCTGCTCGTCGTCCGCTGGGAACTGCCCACCGGCACCGAAGTGGACACAGGTTTTCGTGCCGACGACAAGTCGGTGTACCCGAACTGGATTCGTGGCACCGACACCGGCACCGACAGTGAAGATTCATCGAACTCGGCGGGCTCCGGCCAGGCCGAGCAGAACGGAGAGAGTGCGTGAGCGGCGCAGCGACGACAACGAACACACCGATCGGGACCGGGCCTGCGGTTCTCGTCCTCGAGGACGGGCGGACGTTCCGTGGAACCACATTCGGCGCTGTGGGACAGACCCTGGGCGAGGCTGTGTTCAGCACGGGAATGACCGGGTACCAGGAAACACTGACCGATCCGAGTTACCACCGGCAGATCGTGGTCGCGACGGCGCCCCAGATCGGCAACACCGGCTGGAACGACGAGGACGACGAATCGGTCGGACCCACGGGCAACAGCGCAGAGGCGAAGATCTGGGTGGCCGGCTTCGTGGTCCGCGACCCCGCGCGGCGTACCTCGAGCTGGCGTGCGACCGGATCGCTTCACGACGAGCTGGTTCGTCAGAACGTCGTCGGGATCGCGGAGATCGATACCCGGGCGCTCGTACGGCACCTTCGTTCGCGAGGGTCGATGCGCGCCGGTGTGTTCTCCGGCGACGCCATCGCCTGGTCGGGTGACTCGGTCGACACCGAGACGCTGGTGGATCGGGTGCGTCGCCAGCCGTCGATGCTCGGCGCGGACCTGGCCGGTGAGGTGAGCACGAGTAGTGGATACGTCGTGGAGCCGACCGGTGGCGAGGCACGGTTCACCGTCGCCGCCATCGACCTCGGCATCAAGACGAACACGCCGAGAATGTTCGCCCAGCGCGGCATCCGGGTGCACGTCCTTCCGTCGAATGCGTCGCTCGAGCAGATCGTCGATCTGAAGGCCGACGGCGTGTTCCTGTCCAACGGCCCCGGCGACCCGGCCACTGCCGACGGAGCAGTGCACCTGACCAAGGAGATCCTGGGCAAGGGGTTGCCGCTCTTCGGCATCTGCTTCGGTAATCAGATTCTCGGCCGCGCACTCGGGCTGAGTACGTACAAGATGAAGTTCGGACACCGTGGCATCAACATCCCGGTAGTCGAGCACGACACCGGCAGGATCGCGATCACGGCGCAGAACCACGGGTTCGCACTGGAAGGCGAGGCCGGCCAGGAATTCGACACACCGTTCGGACGAGGCGTCGTCAGCCACACCTGCGCCAACGACGGAACCGTGGAGGGTGTTCGGCTGCTCGACGGCAGTGCGTTCTCGGTGCAGTACCACCCCGAAGCGGCCGCGGGACCACACGATGCCGCCTACCTGTTCGATCGTTTCGCCAGCCTGCTCGAGGGAGAAAAGAAGTAATGCCACGCCGTCAAGATCTCTCGCACATCCTGGTGATCGGATCCGGTCCGATCGTGATCGGACAGGCATGCGAGTTCGACTACTCCGGAACCCAGGCCTGCCGGGTACTGCGCGAGGAGGGGTTGCGGGTCAGCCTGGTCAATTCCAACCCCGCGACCATCATGACCGACCCGGAGTTCGCGGACGCCACGTACGTCGAGCCGATCACCGCCGAGTTCGTGGAGAAGGTCATCGCCCTCGAGGCCGAGAAGGGGCACCCGATCGACGCGGTGCTCGCGACGCTGGGCGGCCAGACCGCTCTCAACACCGCGGTCGCTCTGCACGAGCAGGGGATCCTGGAGAAGTACGACGTCGAGCTCATCGGCGCCGACTTCGACGCCATCCAGCGCGGTGAAGACCGGCAGAAGTTCAAGGACATCGTCGCGAAGGTCGGCGGAGAATCCGCACGCTCGCGGGTGTGCTACACGATGGACGAGGTGCGAGACACCGTCTCGGATCTCGGTTTCCCGGTCGTCGTCCGCCCGTCGTTCACGATGGGCGGCCTCGGTTCCGGCATGGCCTACGACGATGCCGACCTCGACCGCATCGCCGGTGGCGGTCTCGCCGCGTCGCCGACCGCGAACGTGCTCATCGAGGAGTCGATCCTCGGGTGGAAGGAGTACGAACTCGAGCTCATGCGCGACGGGCGCGACAACGTCGTGATCGTCTGTTCGATCGAGAACGTCGATCCCGTGGGTGTGCACACCGGTGACTCCGTCACGGTTGCTCCTGCCATGACCTTGACCGACCGTGAGTATCAGAAGATGCGCGATCTCTCGATCGACATCCTGCGCGAGGTCGGAGTCGACACCGGCGGCTGCAACATCCAGTTCGCGATGGACCCCACCGACGGTCGCCTCGTCGTCATCGAGATGAACCCCCGAGTGTCGCGCTCGTCCGCCCTGGCATCCAAGGCGACCGGATATCCGATCGCGAAGATGGCGGCGAAGTTGGCCATCGGCTACTCGCTCGACGAGATCGTCAACGACATCACCAAGGAGACGCCGGCCTGCTTCGAGCCGACGCTCGACTACGTGGTCGTGAAGGCTCCGCGCTTCGCGTTCGAGAAGTTCCCGGGTGCCGACGGCACGCTGACCACCACGATGAAGTCGGTCGGTGAGGCCATGTCGATCGGGCGTAACTTCACCGAGGCGCTCGGCAAGGTGATGCGCTCGCTCGAGACCAAGAAGTCGGGATTCTGGACGGGCGCCCCCGTCGAGGGCGATCTCGAGTCGGTGCTCGAGTCGTTGCGGACACCGCATGACGGTCGGCTCTACGGCATCGAGCGGGCTCTGACTCTCGGCGCCACCGTCGAGCAACTGTTCGATGCCACCGCGATCGACCCGTGGTTCCTCGATCAGTTCGCTCAGATACACGAACTGGGGGAGCGGGTTCGCACTGCCGACGAGTTGTCGGGCGAGTTGCTGCGCCGCGCGAAGCACCACGGGCTGTCCGATCGCCAGCTGGCCGCGTTGCGTCCGGAACTCGGTTCCGAAACCGCCGTTCGCACCCTGCGTGAGTCGCTCGGAGTGCATCCCGTCTACAAGACGGTCGACACCTGTGCCGCCGAGTTCGAAGCGAAGACGCCGTACCACTACTCGACCTACGAGCTCGATCCGCAGGCAGAGACCGAGGTCGCGCCCCAGACCGAGCGTCCGAAGGTGCTGATTCTCGGTTCGGGCCCCAACCGCATCGGTCAGGGCATCGAGTTCGACTACTCGTGTGTGCACGCGGCGCAGACGTTGTCCGAGGCCGGATACGAGACCGTCATGGTCAACTGCAACCCAGAAACGGTCTCGACCGACTACGACACGGCGGATCGTCTGTACTTCGAGCCGTTGACCTTCGAGGACGTCCTCGAGGTCTACCGAGCGGAATCGGAATCCGGAACCGTGGCCGGCGTCATCGTGCAACTGGGTGGTCAGACCCCACTCGGCCTCGCGCACGCTCTGGAGAATGCGGGCGTTCCGATCGTCGGGACCACCCCTGCGGCCATCGACTTGGCCGAGGATCGCGGTGAGTTCGGCAAGGTGCTGGTCGAGGCAGGATTACCGGCCCCGAAGTTCGGAACCGCGACATCCTTCGAGGGTGCTCGTGACATCGCGAGCTCGATCGGTTACCCGGTTCTGGTCCGTCCTTCGTACGTTCTCGGTGGCCGCGGGATGGAAATCGTCTACGACGAGCCTTCCCTCGAGAGCTACATCTCGCGGGCGACCGAGATTTCCGACGACCGTCCCGTGCTGGTCGACCGGTTCCTCGAAGACGCCATCGAAATCGACGTGGACGCACTGTGTGATGGCACCGAGGTATATCTCGGCGGGATCATGGAGCACATCGAGGAGGCCGGTATTCACTCCGGTGACTCGGCGTGTGCGCTGCCGCCGATCACCCTGGGTCGGGCCGACATCGAGAACGTTCGTCGCTCGACGGAAGCGCTTGCCAAGGGGATCGGCGTCAAGGGCCTGCTGAACGTCCAGTACGCGCTCAAGGACGACGTTCTGTACGTCCTCGAAGCGAACCCCCGCGCGAGCCGCACGGTTCCGTTCGTGTCGAAGTCGACCGCCGTGCAGCTGGCCAAGGCGTGCGCACGGGTCATGCTCGGTGAGAGCATCGCCGACCTCCGCAAGAGCGGGGTGCTGCCGGCCGAGGGTGACGGTGGCACCGTATCCCCGGGGGCACCGGTGGCAGTGAAGGAGGCGGTCCTACCGTTCAACCGCTTCCGGCGTGCGGACGGGACGGGTGTCGACACCTTGCTCAGTCCCGAAATGAAGTCGACGGGCGAGGTGATGGGTATCGACGCCGACTTCGGCACGGCCTTCGCCAAGAGTCAGGCTGCCGCCTACGGCTCGCTGCCCACGACAGGGGCGGTGTTCGTGTCCGTCGCCAACAAGGACAAGCGTTCGCTGATCTTCCCGGTGAAGCGTCTCGCGGACCTCGGATTCACGATTCTGGCCACCGAGGGGACCGCGGACGTGCTCCGGCGTAACGGGATCGCGTGCGAACAGGTCCACAAGCACTCCGGTGAGGAACTCGAGGAGGGGGCCCGAACCATCGTCGAGCAGATTCGCGACGGCGAGGTCGACATGGTGATCAACACCCCGTACGGCAACTCGGGCCCACGTGTGGACGGTTACGAGATTCGCAGTGCAGCGGTGTCGGCCACCATCCCGTGCGTGACGACCGTGCAGGGCGCTTCGGCGGCCGTGCAGGGTATCGAGGCTGCCATCCGCGGAGACATCGGCGTGCAATCGCTGCAGGATCTGCACGCACGGCTCCGTGAGCCGGTGAAGGCCGCGAAGTCGTGACGGCCGGGCACACCTGGGGGGAGCGGCTGCGCGCGGCCGTTTCTCACCGGGGTCGCCTGTGTGTGGGGGTCGACCCTCATCCAGAACTGATGCGGGCGTGGGGTCTGCCGCTGTCCGCGGACGGACTCGAGACCTTCGCCGAGATCTGTGTGGAGGCGTTCGTCGGTGAGGTTGCTCTGGTCAAACCGCAGGTAGCGTTCTTCGAGGCCTACGGTTCGGCCGGGTATGCGGTGCTCGAACGCACGATCTCGGTTCTGCGTGACGCCGGAACGCTGGTGGTCGCGGACGCCAAGCGTGGTGACATCGGCTCGACGATGGCCGCGTACGCGCAGTCCTGGCTGGGTGAGGATTCGCCGTTGTCGGCGGATTCGGTGACCGTGTCGCCGTACCTGGGGTACGGCTCGCTGGATCCGGCTTTGTCGCTGGCCCGGGGGAACGGTCGTGGGCTATTCGTACTTGCCAGGACCTCGAACCCCGATGGTGGTGTCGTACAGCGGTCGGAGACGGCCACCGGAGTGAGCGTCGCGCAGTCGATCGTCGACGAATCGGCGGCCGTAAATGCCGGTGAACCGGACATTGCGGGGCTGGTAGTCGGCGCGACACGCGGACACGGCTTGGATTTGTCGAAATTTTCCGGACCGATTCTGGCGCCCGGACTCGGAGCCCAGGGCGCAACTGTCGCCGATCTCGCGGAGATTTTCCCTACTTCGCGAAAACTGTTGCTGCCCAACACATCTCGGGGTGTTCTGCGGCACGGACCGGCTGTGAAATCACTGCGTGACGCGGCGATGAAGGTTCGCGACGAGATCGAGGCCGGGCTCTCATAGCCCACCCGAATCCGCGTCTGACCTTGGGGGGTGGGTTCGCAATCGGCGGCAAGCCTGAGTACGGTCGCTATCGCCGCTGGTTAACCAGTGGTTTGGACTGTTTGCCAACGATGAGACGGAGGAACCGTGGCCCTTCCCCAGTTGACTGATGAGCAGCGCGCCGCTGCTTTGGAGAAGGCGGCTGCTGCCCGTCGTGCCAGGGCTGAGCTCAAAGATCGCCTCAAGCGCGGCGGCACGGACCTGAAGCAGGTTCTGGCCGACGCCGAGAAGGATGAGATCCTCGGCAAGATGAAGGTGTCGGCGCTGCTCGAGGCCCTGCCCAAGGTGGGCAAGGTCAAGGCGCAGGAGATCATGACCGAGCTGGAGATCGCTCCGACCCGTCGCCTTCGTGGCCTCGGTGATCGGCAGCGCAAGGCTCTGCTCGCCAGGTTCGATTTCGAGGCCTGAGTACGACAGTGGTGGCTGACGCACAAGTGTCAGAGTGCAAGACCGCAGTGCAGAGGGGTCGGCTGGTTGTTCTGGCCGGCCCCTCGGCTGTCGGCAAGTCGAGTGTGGTGCGGATGCTGCGCGAGCGGCTCCCGGACCTGATGTTCAGCGTGTCCGCGACAACGCGTGACCCCCGGCCGGGCGAGGTCGACGGCATCGATTATCGGTTCACCTCGGCCGCAGAGTTTCAGCGGATGATCGACGACGGCGAACTGCTCGAGTGGGCGGAGATTCACGGTGGCCTACAGCGGTCGGGGACACCAGCCAAACCGGTCGAGGACGCTCTCCGTGCCGGGAGGCCGGTGCTGGTCGAGGTCGATCTGGCCGGAGCCCGAGCCGTGCGTGCGGCCATGCCGGAAGCGGTATCGGTCTTCATGGCACCGCCGAGCTGGGAGGTTCTCGTCGATCGCCTGACGGGCAGAGGCACCGAACCGCCCGAGGTGGTCGAACGGAGACTCGAGACCGCACGCGTGGAATTGGCGGCCCGAGACGAGTTCGACCAGGTGATAGTCAACGAGGATGTCGGCCGTTCGTGCGACGAGTTGGTATCCTTGTTGGTTGGACGGCCGTGACCGCCGCCCTGTAAGCACTGTTCACCTGCATCGAGTAGCGATATTCGCAGGTAGAACAACCGAAACCAGATCCAAATTCAGGAGATACCGAGTGAGCAGCACCCCCGCAGCAGCGTCCGCAGTCGAGGCCCACGGTCTGCCTGCTTACGACACACCGCTCGGCATCACCAACCCGCCCATCGACGAGCTCCTCGACCGGACCTCCTCGAAGTACGCGCTGGTGATCTACTCGGCGAAGCGAGCGCGCCAGATCAACGACTACTACAACCAGCTCGGTGACGGCATCCTCGAGTACGTCGGACCCCTCGTCGAGCCGGGACTGCAGGAGAAGCCGCTTTCGATCGCACTCCGCGAGATCCATTCCGATCTTCTCGAGCACACCGAAGGCGAGTGAGCGGAGGAGCTGCGGTGCCCGAGCACGCATCCGACTCGTTCGAATCCCGTGCTGCGGGACCGTCGCCGACTGTCGGTAAACGGATCGTCGTCGGTGTGGGCGGCGGTATCGCGGCCTACAAGAGCTGTGCCATCATCCGGAGCTTCACCGAGGACGGGCACCACGTACGGGTGATCCCCACGGAATCGGCGCTCGAGTTCGTCGGACGGGCGACGTTCGAGGCCCTGTCGGGGAATCCGGTGCACACCGGGGTATTCACCGACGTGCCTCAGGTTCCCCACGTTCGGCTCGGCCAGGAAGCCGATCTCGTCGTCATCGCTCCTGCCACCGCAGATCTGATGGCGCGCGCTGCCGGCGGGCGGGCAGACGACCTGCTGACCGCGACCCTGCTCACCGCACGGTGTCCGGTCGTGTTCGCCCCTGCGATGCACACCGAGATGTGGGAGCACCCCGCAACAGTTGCCAATGTCGCCACCCTGCGCGACCGGGGAGCGGTCGTCATCAAGCCCGCTTCCGGTCGGTTGACCGGGAAGGACACCGGTGCCGGACGGCTTCCGGAGCCGGAGGAGATCGTCGGCCTGGCGTCGCTCCTGCTGGAACGGGCCGAAGCACTTCCGCAGGACCTCGTCGGTAGGCGGATCGTGGTGTCGGCAGGTGGGACCCGTGAGCCCCTCGATCCTGTCCGCTTTCTCGGTAATCGCAGTTCCGGGAAGCAGGGGTATGCGATCGCCCGGCTCGCGGCCCAACGTGGTGCCCAGGTCACCCTCGTCGCCGGGTACACCTCCGGACTCGATGCACCTGCCGCGGTCGACGTCGTCGATGTGAAGACGGCCGAGGACATGCGTGTGGCCGTTGCGAAGCACGCATCGGCGTGCGATGCGGTCATCATGGCCGCGGCTGTGGCCGACTTCCGCCCGACGACAGTGGTGGCAAGCAAGATCAAGAAGGGGGCCGACGAACCGAATTCCATCGGCCTCACCCGAAACGCGGACATCCTGGCGGGCCTCGTCCAATCTCGCACCTCCGGAGAAATCGATGCGTCGACGGTGATCGTCGGGTTCGCCGCCGAGACCGGCGACGCGGACGGGGACGTCCTGTCGTACGCTCGGGAAAAGCTTCGCCGCAAGGGTTGCGACCTGCTGGTCGTCAATGCGGTGGGAGAGGGCAAGGCGTTCGAGGTCGATCACAACGACGGCTGGCTGCTCGGTGCGGACGGCTCCGAGTCGGCACTCGAACACGGGTCCAAGGCACTGATGGCGAGTCGCGTGCTCGATTCGCTCGCCCCACGTCTCGCAGAAGCTCGGTAGCCTGCGATCTCCAGCTGCAAGTAAGTATGTTGCCGGTCGGACGTGGGCGCTAGGGTCGTTCGCGATCCCTCGTGACTAAGCTGGGTCGTGAGGGTCGGGAATCGCTTCCCGTCACTGACCGTTTCCAATGAAACACGTCGTCGAGAGGGTATGTCTGTGAGCAAGTCCGGTAGTCGGCTATTCACCAGTGAGTCCGTGACGGAGGGGCACCCGGACAAGATCTGTGATGCGATCAGCGACTCGATTCTCGATGCGCTCCTCGCCGACGACCCGCGCGCCCGCGTTGCAGTCGAGACGATGGTGACCACCGGTCAGGTTCACGTCGCCGGTGAGGTCACCACCACGGCGTGGGCGGATATTCCCAAGATCGTGCGCGACACGGTCCTCGAGATCGGGTACGACTCGTCACTGAAGGGCTTCGACGGCAACTCCTGCGGTGTCAACGTTGCGATCGGTGCGCAGTCACCCGAGATCGCACAGGGCGTCGACCACTCGCACGAGGTACGAACCGGCGAACTCAGCGACGACGAAGTCGATCGTCAGGGCGCGGGCGATCAGGGCCTGATGTTCGGGTACGCGACCAAGGACACCCCGGAGTTGATGCCGCTGCCGATCGCGCTCGCGCACCGGCTCTCACGCAGGCTCACAGAGGTCCGCAAGTCGGGTGTGCTTCCTTACCTGCGGCCGGACGGCAAGACCCAGGTCACCATCGAGTACGACGGCGACGAGCCGGTGCGGCTCGATACCGTCGTCATCTCCACTCAGCATGCTGCGGACATCGATCTCGACAACCTGCTCACCCCGGATCTTCGTGAAAAGGTGCTCGGGTCGGTGCTGAGTGAACTGAACATCCCGGGACTGGACACCTCGGAGGTTCGACTCCTGGTCAATCCCACGGGCAAGTTCGTGCTCGGTGGTCCGATGGGTGATGCCGGCCTGACCGGTCGCAAGATCATCGTCGACACCTACGGCGGCATGGCTCGTCACGGCGGCGGCGCATTCTCCGGCAAGGACCCGTCGAAGGTCGACCGGTCGGCGGCGTACGCCATGCGCTGGGTCGCGAAGAACGCAGTGGCGGCGGGACTCGCGGACCGTATCGAGGTCCAGGTCGCCTACGCGATCGGCAAGGCAGCGCCGGTGGGTCTGTTCGTCGAGACGTTCGGGACCGAGCACACCGACCCTGCCCGGATTCAGCAGGCCATCTCGGACACGTTCGACCTACGGCCGGGCGCCATCATTCGGGACCTGGACCTGCTGCGCCCGATCTATGCGCAGACGGCCGCATACGGACACTTCGGACGCACGGACATCGAGCTGCCCTGGGAGAACACCGATCGTGCGGAGAAGCTCCGCGCCGCAGCCGGACTCTAGAACGGGCAATTCCGTCGCCCGCCCGAAGGTGAGCAAGGAGAAGACGGCAGCCGAACAGAACCCGGTGGCAAGGGTTCTGCCGCTGCTTCCTCTGGCTCACCTCGATCGCGAGTTCGACTATCTCGTACCGGAGGAAGCGAGCGCGGACGCGCAGCCGGGTGCTCGCGTTCGGGTGCGTTTCGCGGGTCGGCTGGTGGACGGGTTCGTCGTTGCGAGAACGGCGACCAGCGACCACCAGGGCAAGTTCGGCTGGATCGAGAGGGTCGTGTCTCCCGAGATCGTTCTCACTCCGGAGATAGCGAAGCTCGTGGACGCGGTCGCGGACCGTTACGCCGGAACCCGCGCCGACGTGCTGCGTTTGGCGATCCCGCCCCGACACGCGAGGGTGGAGTCCGAGAAGGCGGCGGACGACGCCGGTCAGGCGATTGTCGGTCCGGTGGACGTGTCGGCCTGGGATCGCTACGTGCACGGCGGTGCCTTCGTCAACGCACTGTCGGAGAAACGGATGCCGCGGGCGGTGTGGCAGGCCTTGCCCGGGGAGGACTGGCCGGGGCGTCTCGCCGAACTGGCCGCTGTCATCGCGGTGTCCGGGCTAAGTGCGGTGCTGGTGGTCCCGGATCAACGCGATCTCGATCGTGTCGTCGACGCGTGTTCGTCGGTCGTCGGTCGTGATCACGTCGTGGGTCTTTCGGCCGGGTTGGGGCCGGCCGCGCGCTACCGTCGCTGGCTTGCCGCGTTGAGGGGTACCGCGAGAATCGTGGTCGGCACTCGGGCTGCAGTCTTCGCACCGACTCCGGACATCGGACTGATCGTGCTGTGGGACGACGGTGACGACAATCTGTCGGAGCCGCGGGCGCCGTATCCGCATGCGCGTGAGGTCGCGCTTCTACGTGCGCACGGTTCCGGCTGCGCACTGGTGATCGGCGGCCACGCGAGGACGGCGGAGTCGCAGGCGCTCGTCGACTCCGGTTGGGCGCACGACCTGGTTGCTTCGCGCGACACGATTCGATCCAGTTCACCGAAGATCACTGCCTTGGCGGACAGTGACCAGGCTCTTGCCCGTGACCCTGCTGCGCGGGCGGCGCGTCTGCCGGCGATTGCGTTCGCGGCCGCGCGGGAGGCCCTGAAAGCGAACATGCCCGTGCTGGTTCAGGTACCGCGGCGCGGCTATGTCCCGAGTCTGGCCTGCGGGAAGTGCCGGGCGCCTGCGCGCTGTCGCCGCTGCAACGGTCCACTTGCACTGCCGGCGGCTGCCAACGACGACGGTGCTGTCACCCCGGCGTGCAAGTGGTGCGGTGTCTCCGACGCAGCGCACCGATGTCACGCGTGCGGAGCCCGAAAACTGCGAGCGGTCGTGGTCGGTGCAGGACGCACCGCCGAGGAACTCGGACGGGCGTTTCCGGGTGTGACCGTGCGAATGTCCGGTGGATCGGAAGTTCTGTCGGAGATTCCGAAGGGGCCGGCGCTCGTGGTCGCGACGGTAGGTGCAGAGCCGGTTGCGCATGGCGGATACGGTGCTGCGTTGCTTCTGGACGGTTGGGCATTGCTGGGCCGTGCGGATCTGCGTGCCGCGGAGGAAACGATGCGCCGGTGGATGTCGGCTGCTGCCCTCGTCGTACCGTTCGAAGCCGGCGGGCAGGTTGTCGTCGTCGCGGATTCCGGAATCCCGACTGTGCAGGCGCTGGTCCGCTGGGATCCGGTGGGGCACGCCCACTCCCAGGTGTCCGAACGCGCCGAAGTCGGGTTTCCGCCGATGGTGCACATGGCCGCGATCGACGGCAGTTCCGAGGCGATAGGGGAGTTGGTGGCGGCGGCGGATCTGCCGCCGGGTTCCGAGGTACTCGGTCCCGTCGACCTTCCCGTCGGGGCAAGGCTTCCGTTCGCCGGTGACACACCCGAGCCCGACGAAGTTCTGCGGATGCTGGTGCGCGTTCCGCGATCGCAAGGACGTGAAGTGGCCAGAGCACTCTCTGCTGCTCAGGCGGCCCGCAGCGCGCGCCGGTCGACGAAGCCTGTGCGCATTCAGATCGACCCTTCCCGCATCGGCTGAGAACAACGACATCGTTCCCCTGCCTTGCCAGAAGACTATTGACGATATATCGTCGATGCATCATCAATAGTTCAACCTAGGAGGTTGTGATGGAAGGATTCGAACGCGGCCGTGGGCCGCGAACCGGTCATGGAGCCGGACGCGGCCGATTCGCTTACGCCGAAGGGCCGCATCGACGCGGACCCAGGCGGGATCGATTCGGTTTCGACGACGGCATGTACGGTCCTGGTGGGCATTTCGGTCGCGGTCGTGGGCGAGGCGGGAGAGGGCGGCGCGGCGACGTCCGTGCTGCAATTCTCCTGCTGCTCGAGGGCAATCCCATGCACGGTTACGAGCTGATCCAGCAGATCGTCGGACGTAGCGAGGGGGTGTGGAAGCCGAGCCCCGGTTCGATCTATCCAGCTCTGGCGCAACTCGAAGACGAGGGCCTGGTCGTGATCGAAAAGGTCAAGGGCCGGAAGACGGCTCGATTGACCGAGGAGGGAACCGCCTACGTCGAGACGAACCGTAGTGAGTTGGGTTCGCCGTGGGACGACGTCCGCGACACAGTGGGGCGTTCGGCGCAGGATCTGCGGGGCCTTATCGGACAGTTGATGGGCGCTGCAGGGCAGGTGGCCGCAGTGGGTAACGAAGAGCAGAACCGGCGCGCAGCCGACGTGCTGGTCGAGGCACGGCGTTCGCTGTACCGGATTCTCGCGGAGGAACCGGACGCTCCTTCGCCGGACGACTCCGCCGGCGGCGAGTCCGGGCCAGGTGACTCCGATCGATAACGGCGAAGTTCTGTCGACATCGAATGTAGGCGAATCCGTTCGGTAAACGTGACCGTGGCGCGGGTACCCCACCTCCCTCCCGCGGGCAGGCTCTGAACAAGACCAGCCGGTACGAATCGGAGAGGATCGTGGTGCGGGATGAATCGGAACCGAACATCCGGATGCGTGGTTCGCACCCTGTGCCTGTGTGTCGGCGCGGTGATCGCAGGTAGTGGTCACGTGGCGGCGGATCCCGGTGCGGCCGGCCCACCGCAGGGCGCTCGCAGCGCGGCGGTCGCCTACGCGCAGGCGCATCCGGGAAGTTCGCCGAGTGGTTCCAACGATTTCGATTGCACACCGTCGGTGGAGCATCGCGAGCCGGTCGTACTCGCGCACGGCACCGACTCCAGCGCGTACCGCGACTGGGCGAAGCTGGCGCCGATGCTCGCCGAGGACGGTTACTGCGTCTTCGCGCTCGACTACGGAGCGGATCCCGACGATCGATCGGGTGAAGAATCGTTCGGCACGGGTCATCTCGTTGCGAGCGCGAACGAATTCGGGCGATTCGTCGACAAGGTCCGCTCGGCGACCGGGGCCACACACGTCGACGTCGTCGGATACTCGCAAGGAGCCAATGTGACACGGTACTACGTGAACAAACTCGGCGGTTCGGCCGAGGTACGGAAATGGGTCGGACTCGCGTCACCCACCTACGGCGGCACGATGTACGGGCTGGGTCCAGCCCTTCATGGACTACCCGGTGGCGACGACTTCGTCAGGAGGGCCACGTCGACGGCGGTGTTGGAGCAGCTGCAGGGATCACCGTTCCTGAACGAGCTGAACAACCCGGTCGACACGGTTGCGGGGGTCGCGTACACCACCGTGGGATCACGCTACGACGAGATGATCCAGCCGTACACGAATCAGGCGCTGCGTGGTCCGGGAGCTACGAACATCATCGTTTCGGACGTGTGCCCGCAGAACGCGTCCGGGCATTTTCGGGCGCCGTACGATCCCTTCACGCTGGATCTCGTTCGCAGCGCGCTCGACCCTGATGCGCAGCCGCGAGCCGACTGTGAGTTCGTGCCTCTCGGTGCGGACATCCCACAGGTGATTTTCGACAGCAACTCGTAACGGCGGGTAAGTAGGCGTGCACGGACTCCTTAGACTGGTGGTCGCGCCGGGGAGTCCGGCGCTGTCTGCGAGGGAGATTTCTTGGTGTCGGAGTATCTGGCTGCGTTCACTGCCGCCGCGACGGTGTGGTCCGAATGCGCATAGTCTTCGCCGGCACCCCGGATGCCGCAGTGCCCTCCCTCGAGCGCCTGATCGGGTCGACCAGGCACGAGGTCGTCGCTGTCGTGACGAGGCCGGATGCCGCCGCTGGACGTGGCCGCAAATTGGTGCGATCACCGATCGGGGCCCTCGCCGACTCGCACGGCATCGAAGTACTGACCCCGGGTCGTCCGTCCGAACCCGATTTCGTGGAGCGCCTCGAGGCTCTTGCTCCGGACTGCGCGCCGGTCGTCGCTTACGGTGCGCTGCTACCGAAGAACGTGCTCGACATCCCTACCCATGGATGGGTGAACCTGCACTTCTCGTTGTTGCCCGCATGGCGCGGTGCAGCGCCGGTTCAGGCTGCCATCGGTGCCGGCGACGACATGACCGGCGCGAGTGCGTTCCGTCTCGAGGAGGGGATGGACACGGGGCCGGTGTACGGGGTCGTCACGGAACGGATTCGGGACACCGATACGTCGGGCGATCTGTTGGGGCGACTGGCGACCGGCGGTGCGATCCTTCTCGACTCGGTGTTGGACGGAATCGAGGACGGCGCACTTTCCGCCGTCCCGCAATCTGCCGACGGTGTGTCGTACGCACCGAAGGTCACCGTCGACGCCGCTCGCATTCGATGGGATCGACCGGCTGCGTTGGTCGACCGGCACATCCGATCGGTGACCCCGGCGCCGGGCGCGTGGACGACCATCGGTGACCTCCGCGTGAAGCTCGGGCCGGTGGCGCATACCGACGAACACCTCGAGCCGGGGGAGATGGCCGTGTCGAAGTCGGGTATGTCGGTGGGAACGGGCACGACAGCCGTACGACTCGACCGCGTCCAGCCGCAGGGCAAGAAGGAGATGGCCGCAGCCGACTGGGCGCGCGGAGCACGACTCGACGTGGAGGTACGAGCACAGTGAGCGAATCCAGAAGACCGTCGCGGCGAAGTCGCTCCGGTTCCGATTCCAGGAACTCCCCACCGCCTCGCGGCGACAGGAGCGCGCGCGGTGCCGGGTCTCGCAACAACAGGCCGAAGCAGCCGGGACGCCCCGACGCGGCGCAGGCGAACCTGGACCAGCCGCGCCTCGCTGCGCGTGACGTATTGCGGGCGGTACGTGAACGCGATGCCTACGCGAACCTCGTTCTTCCCGGGCTGCTTCGGGAACGTCGCCTCGACGGCCGTGACGCGGCACTCGCAACGGAACTGGCCTACGGCGCCTCGCGCGCTCAGGGGTTGCTGGACGCGGTGATCGCCGACTGCGCGGGACGGCCGATCGAGGAGGTCGACGGCGAACTGCTCGACGTTCTGCGTCTCGGTACCTATCAGTTGTTGCGGACCCGGGTCGCTCCACATGCGGCGGTCGCGACATCCGTCGATCTCGTCCGGGCCGAGGCAGGCCCCGGAAAGTCCGGTTTCGTGAACGCCGTCCTGCGGCGTGTGTCGGAGCGTTCGGAGAAGGAGTGGGTCGACCGCCTGGCCCCGCAAGATCCGGTCGGGAGAGTTGCGTTCCATTACGCACACCCCACGTGGATCGCGCAGGCGTTCGCCGACGCCCTGGGTGCAGATGCCGGTGAGCTCGAGGACGCGCTCCTCGCGGACGACGCTCGTCCGGCTGTTCACCTGGTGGCCCGCCCGGGAGAGATCTCGGCCGAGGAACTCGCACTCGTCACAGGCGGGGAGATCGGCCGCTACTCGCCGTATGCGGTGTATCTCGACGGCGGAGATCCCGGATTGCTCGACGCGGTTCGCGAAGGTCTTGCCGGCGTTCAGGACGAAGGTAGCCAACTCGTCGCCCGCACTCTCGCCCAGGCACCCGTCGAGGGCGTGGATGGCGGCCGCTGGCTCGATCTGTGCGCGGGCCCCGGCGGCAAGGCTGCGCTTCTCGGCGCGCTGGCCGGGATCGAAGGTGGACGTCTCGACGCGGTCGAACCGGTGGAGCATCGCGCCGAGCTCATCCGCAAGACGACGCGAGAGCTACCGGTGGACGTCCGGGTGGTCGACGGCCGGGAGTCCGGGCTCGAACCCGGCTACGACCGGATCCTCGTCGACGCCCCGTGTACGGGACTCGGCGCACTTCGGCGGCGTCCGGAGGCGCGTTGGCGTCGACAGCCGTCGGATGTTGCAGATTTGGCCAAGTTGCAGCGCGAACTGCTCGCCGCCGCGATCGACCTGGTGCGTCCGGGTGGTGTCGTGCTCTATTCCACCTGCTCGCCGCATCTGTCCGAAACGGTGACGGTCGTGGCCGACGCGGTTCGGCGCTATGGGATGACCCAACTGGACACTCCGAGTTTGCTGCCGAACGTGCCGAACGTCGGTGCGGGTCCCGGCGTGCAGCTGTGGCCGCACAGGCACGGCACCGACGCGATGTTCCTCGCAGCGTTGCGTAAGCCGAACGACTGACGGCCGGTCGACCCGGAATCTCTATAACGTGTTCCAGGACTGACTAAAACGTGTTCTACTTTCAGTTGTGTCATGCATCACACTCGACTGGAGGATTTCGATGAATCGCGTTGCCGGAAAGGTCGTTCTCGTCACCGGAGCTGCCCGCGGACAGGGGCGTAGTCACGTCGTGCAGCTCGCCGACGAGGGCGCAGACGTCATTGCGTTCGATCTGTGCGAGAACATCGACTCCAACGAGTACCCGCTCGCCACGGAGGCGGATCTCGAGGACACACGCAAGTTGGTCGAGAAGTCCGGCCAGCGGGTGGTCACCGCGAAGGTCGACGTGCGTGATCGGGCGGCTCTGAAGACCGCGCTGGATTCGGCCGTGGCCGAGTTGGGTCGACTCGACGTCGTCGTTGCCAATGCGGGCATAGCCCCGCTCGGGCCCGAGGTCCCCGTCGAAGGGTTCGTCGATGCATTCGACGTCGACTTCGTGGGCGTGATCAACACCATCCACGTGGCCATTCCGCACCTCCAGGAAGGTGCGTCGATCATCGCTACCGGCTCGGTTGCGGGACTCGTTCCGCAAACGGGTCTCAACGGTCAGCAGGCGCTACAGGGGCCTGGCGGTGACGGTTACGGGCTCGCGAAGAAGATGATCTGGACGTACACGAACTCGCTCGCGCTGACCCTCGGCCCCAAGTCGATCCGGGTCAACGCCGTACACCCCACCAACTGCAACACCGACATGCTGCAGAGTCCGCCGATGTACCGCACGTTCCGTCCGGACCTGCCGAACCCCACCGCGGAGGACGCGAAGGTCACCTTCCCGTTCATGCAGGCCATGCCCACCCCGTGGGTCGAACCGTCGGACGTGTCGCACGCCGTCGTCTTCCTGGCGTCGGACGAATCACGATTCGTGACAGGCCAGCAACTGCGGGTCGACGCCGGTGCCGGGCTGAAGCTGGGCGTCTGACCTATCCGGCGCCGGGCGACTCCTCGTCGAACGTCGCGATCAGACGCTTGGGGGCTTTCGTTCGCCACGCGTCCTCGAGAACTTCGGCCAGCCGCCCGGATTCGACCTGTTCGAGATCGACGAGGATCGCGCCGTAACCGTCGTAATGGGGTGTGGTGTAGAACGGTGCGCCCTCGGCGAGAAGTGCCTGCTTCTCGTCGAGGGCGCACATCGCCACCAATCCACCGTCGGATTCCGTCCGTAGCCGTGCGAAGGTCTTGCCTCGAACCTTCAGCGCAGGTGTTCCGTACGACGTGGATTCCGCGACCTCCGGCAGGTTCTCTGCGATTTCCACTACCTGTTCCCACATCGGCATGCGTCGATTATCGCGGTGGCGACACCGACCGTGTGGGTGTTACCGACTAAACTCCGCCGCGTGGCACATCCGATGATCGCACCGTCCATTCTGTCCGCCGATTTCGCGCGTCTCGCGGACGAGGCCGCCGCCGTCGCGGGCTCCGACTGGCTCCACGTCGACGTCATGGACGCCCATTTCGTCCCGAATCTCACACTCGGTCTTCCCGTGGTCGAAAGCCTGTTGAAGGCCACCGACATCCCGCTCGACTGCCATCTGATGATCGAGAACCCCGGCCGGTGGGCGCCGCCGTACGCCGAGGCGGGTGCGCACAACGTCACGATCCACGCCGAGGCGACCGACGATCCGCGCGCGGTTGCTCGCGACATCCGGGCGGCGGGCGGCAAGGCCGGCCTGAGCGTGAAGCCGGGGACGTCGATCGAGCCGTATCTCGAGATTCTGAAAGACTTCGACACACTCCTCGTGATGAGTGTGGAGCCCGGCTTCGGTGGTCAGTCCTTCATGCCCGAGGTGCTCGACAAGGCGCGTGCCGTCCGCAAACTGGTCGACTCCGGTGAGTTGACACTTCTCGTGGAGATCGACGGCGGTATCAACGCGAACACCGTCGAACAGGCGGCCGAAGCCGGTATCGACTGCTTCGTGGCTGGGTCTGCGGTCTACGGGACAGCGGATCCCGATGCTGCCGTCCGCTCGCTTCGCGAGCAGGCAGCGAAGGCGTCACCGCACCTGACTCTGGCGAACTGATACCTCCGTGGCCCACACCAACAGTCGTGCCGACATCGAGGCCACGATGGCGATCGCGATCGAAGCCGCGGAATCGGCGCGCGGATTCAGCACCCCCAACCCAGCTGTGGGAGCGGTGATTCTGGCGACGGACGGGACGATCGCGGGTGTCGGCATGACCCAGCCGCCGGGCGGGCCACATGCGGAGATCGTCGCGCTCCGGCAGGCCGGCGCCGCAGCTCGCGGTGGAACGGCCGTCGTGACGCTGGAACCGTGCAATCACCAGGGGCGAACCGGCCCGTGTTCGCAGGCGCTGATCGACGCCGGGGTCTCGACGGTGCACTATGCCGTCGACGACCCCAATCCGGCTGCGGCCGGTGGGGCGGCAACCTTGCAGGCGGCCGGGATCCGAGTCA
Source organism: Rhodococcus sp. NPDC058521 (assembly GCF_042719695.1). Lineage (NCBI taxonomy): Bacteria > Bacillati > Actinomycetota > Actinomycetes > Mycobacteriales > Nocardiaceae > Rhodococcus > Rhodococcus sp. NPDC058521. The sequence continues at coordinate 284,024 of NZ_JBHXNL010000004.1, read as the reverse complement.
CCGGCGGAATCGGGTCCGAGGCGGCATCGCGCGGGGCATTGCGGGCATGGTTGCACAAGCAGCGCACCGGTCGGCCGCACATCACGTGGAAATATGCCGCCACTCTCGACGGTCGCAGTGCGGCGGCGGACGGCACCAGCCAGTGGATCACCGGGCCCGCCGCTCGTGGCCGTGTGCACGAGGACCGCGCGAAGCTCGACGCCGTGGTGGTGGGGACGGGCACGGTCGTCGCGGACGACCCCTGGCTCACTGCGCGAATGCCGGACGGCTCGCTCGCGGCCAGGCAACCTCTGCGTGTGGTCGTCGGCACCCGCGACATTCCGGCGAGTTCGCGGATCCTCGACGATGCTGCACCGACCCTGCACCTGCGAACGCGCGACGTCCACGAGGTGATCGACACCCTCACCGATCTCACCGACGTACTGATCGAAGGTGGCCCCACCCTGGCCGGCGCCTTCCTGGCTGCCGACGCGGTGGACCGAATTCAGGCCTTCGTTGCTCCGGCGATCCTCGGTGCGGGTGCCGCGGCCGTCGGCGACGCGGGAGTACAGACCATCGCGGAGGCTCGCCGGTTCAGCCGCGAATCCGTGGAAACAATCGGGCCCGACATCTTGTTGAGCTTGATTCGGGACTCGGGTCCTGGTGTGGGAAGACAGGAGTAGCGGACGTGTTCACAGGAATTGTCGAGGAACTGGGTGAGGTCGTCGCAAGGGAGGACCTGACCGACGCCGCGCGTTTCACGGTTCGTGGCCCGCTGGTGACGTCGGACGCATCGCACGGCGACTCCATCGCTGTCAACGGCGTCTGTCTGACCGTCGTGGACGTTCTCGCCGACGGGTCGTTCACCGCGGACGTGATGAAGGAGACACTCGACCGATCGAGCCTCACCCGGATCGGCGTCGGCAGTCGGGTGAATCTCGAGCGCGCCGCGGCCCTGGGGAGCAGGCTCGGTGGACACCTCGTTCAGGGGCACGTCGACGGCACCGGGCACGTGGTGAGCCGCAGTCCTTCCGAGAACTGGGAGGTCGTCCGAATCGCTCTACCCGACAGCATCTCTCGATACGTTGTCGAAAAAGGGTCGATCACGGTCGACGGAGTGTCGCTGACGGTATCCGCGCTCGGCGGCGACAAGGGCGACGAGTATTTCGAGATCTCGTTGATCCCCACCACGCTCGAGATGACGACACTGGGTGGCACCGAAGTCGGTTCTCCGGTGAACCTCGAGGTGGACGTGATCGCAAAGTACGTGGAGCGCCTGAATGGCGCATCGGGTTAGGTCGTACTGTTGGGTTGCATCCTCGAGGTGCATCCGCAGGTATTCGTAGTTGCTCTAGTGAAGACGTTGGAGACCGAGCACGTGACCAGGTTCGACAGCATCGAGCGCGCAGTCGCCGATATCGCCGCAGGCAAAGCGGTCGTCGTCGTGGACGACGAGGACCGTGAGAACGAGGGTGACCTCATCTTCGCGGCCGAGAAGGCAACGCCGGAACTCGTGGCATTCATGGTTCGCTACACGTCCGGGTACCTGTGTGTTCCGCTCGACGGTGCGGACTGCGACCGTCTCGGACTTCCCCCGATGTACGCGACGAACCAGGACAAGCACGGCACCGCGTACACGGTGACCGTCGATGCCCGTGAAGGTATCGGAACCGGTATCTCGGCCTCTGACCGTGCCGCGACGATGAAGTTGCTGGCAGATCCGTCGACCGGCGCTCAGGACTTCACCCGGCCCGGCCACGTCGTTCCGTTGCGCGCGAAGGACGGCGGCGTCCTTCGCCGCCCCGGACACACCGAGGCCGCCGTGGACCTCGCACGGATGGCGGACCTGCGTCCCGCCGGAGTCATCTGCGAAATCGTCAGCCAGAAGGACGAGGGCGCGATGGCGCAGACGGACGAGCTTCGCGTGTTCGCCGACGATCACGATCTTGCTCTCGTCTCGATTGCCGATCTGATCGCGTGGCGCCGCAAACACGAGAAGCACGTCGAGCGCATCGCCCATGCCCGCATCCCCACCCGGCACGGTGAGTTCACCGCGGTCGGCTACCGGAGCATCTACGACGACGTGGAACACGTGGCTCTCGTGCGTGGGGACATCGCGGGACCGGACAAGGACGGGAGCGACGTTCTCGTGCGGGTCCACTCGGAGTGCCTGACCGGCGATGTGTTCGGTTCGCTGCGCTGCGACTGCGGGCCGCAACTCGATGCCGCACTCGACATGGTCGCGGAGGAAGGTCGCGGTGTCGTCCTCTACATGCGGGGTCACGAGGGTCGGGGTATCGGTCTGATGCACAAGCTGCAGGCATATCAGTTGCAGGACTCCGGTTCCGACACCGTGGACGCCAATCTCGAACTCGGTCTTCCAGCCGACGCACGTGACTACGGCATCGGTGCCCAGATTCTCGTCGATCTGGGTATCTCGTCGATGCGACTGCTCACGAACAATCCCGCGAAGCGGGTGGGTCTCGACGGCTACGGTCTGCACATCACCGAACGCGTGTCCATGCCGCTGAGGGCGAACGCGGAGAACTTGACCTATCTGCGCACCAAGCGTGACCGCATGGGCCACGACTTGATCGGTCTCGACGATTACGAGGCCGGTGAAGTGCGGTGAGCGCTGAGGGAGTGCCGCATCTGTCGGTGTCGGATGCCAAGGACCTGAAGCTGGCGATCGTCGCCGGCCGTTGGCACGCCGAGATCTCGGATGCCCTCGTCGCCGGAGCTCACCGGGTTGCCGAGGAAGCCGAGATAGAAGACGTGACGTTCGTGCGGGTCGCCGGCGCGATAGAGCTGCCCGTGGTGGCGCAGGCCCTGGCGAGGACCCACGACGCAGTGGTGGCGCTCGGTGTGGTCATCAGGGGCGGAACCCCGCACTTCGAGTACGTGTGCGACGCGGTGACTGCCGGACTCACGCGGGTTTCTCTCGACGAGAGCACTCCCGTCGGAAACGGCGTTCTCACGACCGACACCGAGCAGCAGGCACTCGATCGTGCAGGCCTTGCCGACTCCAAGGAGGACAAGGGTGCCGAAGCGTGCGCTGCGGCATTGGACGCGGCAGTGACGCTGAAGCACCTACGGCAGCCGTGGACGGAGGATTCGTTCCGGTGACCGCCGCAAGCGAGAGCCGTGACGCCGACCGGCAGTGGGAGCTGATCGCGCGACCACGCAAGTCTCGGAGGGCTGCGATCGCGGTCGCGGTGCTCCTGGTCGTCGTTCACGTGACGCTGGGCATCCTTCTGCGCACCGAGCAGACCGGGGTGTTCTTCCAGCGGTCGGATCAGCTCGCGATGGCAGGACTCGGATGCATCCTGGCGGCCGGTGTGCTTCTTCTCACCCGCCCGCGCCTGCGAGTCGGGCCCTCGGGTATCGCGGTACGAAACGTCCTGAGCGAGAAGATCGTCGACTGGGATCTGGCCCGCGGATTGTCCTTTCCCGATGGCGCTGCCTGGGCCCGTATCGAACTCCCCGACGACGAATACATCCCGGTCATGGCCATTCAGGCGAACGATCGTGAGTACGCGGTGGACGCGGTTCGTCGCTTCCGGGCCGTCGAGGCCGAATACACCCGTTCCTGATGGCGGAGGTAGGCGCTCCTGCGGGTGGTCGCGTCGGTGGCTCCCGCTAACGTGGTGGTGTGCCTGATCCCTCGACCTACCGACCTGCAACCGGAACCATCCCTGTTGCGCCGGGGGTATACAAGTTCCGGGACCCGCACGGCCGCGTCGTCTACGTGGGCAAGGCGAAGAGTCTCCGCTCGAGGCTCAATTCGTACTTCGCCGACATAACCTCGCTGCACCCACGCACCCGCCAGATGGTGACGACGGCTGCGAGCGTGGAGTGGACGGTTGTCAGCACCGAGGTCGAGGCACTTCAGCTCGAGTACAACTGGATCAAGGAATTCGATCCGCGCTTCAACGTGCGGTATCGCGACGACAAGACGTATCCGGTATTGGCCGTCACCCTGGGGGAGGAGTTCCCCCGGCTTTTCGTGTATCGAGGTCCGCGGCGCAAGGGCGTTCGCTATTTCGGTCCCTATTCACACGCGTGGGCGATTCGCGAGACCCTCGATCTACTCCTGCGGGTGTTTCCCGCCCGAACGTGCTCGGCGGGCGTCTTCAAACGTCACAACCAGATCGGCAGGCCCTGTCTGCTCGGGTACATCGACAAGTGTTCGGCACCGTGTGTGGGCAGGGTGTCGGCCGCCGAGCACCGGCGGATCGTCGAGGATTTCTGTGACTTCCTCGCCGGGCGCACCGACCGGCTCGTGCGCGAGGTCGAACGCCGCATGCAGGACGCGGCCGAAGAGCTCGATTTCGAGCTGGCCGCACGTCTGCGGGACGACCTCGGAGCGTTGAAGAAGGCCCTCGAGAAGCAGGCCGTGGTGCTGGGTGACGGCACCGACGCCGACCTCGTGGCGTTCGCTTCCGACGAACTGGAAGCAGCCGTACAGGTGTTTCACGTTCGTGGCGGCCGGGTGCGGGGTCAGCGTGGATGGGTGGTCGAGAAGTCCGGGGACGTGGCCGATGCGGCAGGTGACGAACGCCGCGGGGAGTCGGATCTGCCCGCTCTCGTGGAGCAGTTCCTCACGCAGTTCTACGGCGAACAGGCTGCGCTCTCGGGTGAGAGTGCGTCGGACTCGACCACCAACGCGGTTCCGCGTGAGGTCCTCGTTCCGGTGCTTCCGGATGGCGCCCCCGAGATCCAGGAATGGCTGGGGGAACTGCGTGGTTCGGCGGTTCAGTTGCGGGTTCCGCAGCGCGGTGACAAGAAGGCGCTGGCCGAAACCGTGCAGCGGAACGCGCACGAGGCGCTCGCCCAGCACAAGCTGCGGCGGGCAGGCGACTTCACCTCGAGGTCGGCTGCCCTGCAAGGAATTCAAGAAGCACTCGACCTGGATTCGGCCCCGTTGCGGATAGAATGTGTCGATATCAGTCATGTGCAGGGCACCGATGTCGTTGCATCCCTCGTCGTGTTCGAGGACGGGTTGCCCAAGAAGTCGGACTACCGGCACTACGGAATCAAGGAAGCAGCGGGCGACGGTCGCTCGGATGATGTTGCGAGCATCGCCGAAGTCACTCGCCGCAGGTTTCTTCGCCACAACAAGGACCTCGCGAACGAAGCAGCGAGAGGAGGGGACGGTGGTGACCTCGCTCCCGAAGCAGCCATCGACCCACAAACGGGTAGACCGAGGCGATTCGCGTATCCACCCAATCTCTATGTCGTCGACGGAGGCCTGCCACAGGTCAATGCCGCTGCCGCAGTGATGGACGACCTCGGTGTGACGGATGTTGCCGTCGTCGGGCTGGCGAAGCGCCTCGAAGAGGTGTGGGTTCCGGGCGAGGACGACCCCGTCATTCTTCCGCGGGCGAGCGAGTCGCTGTACCTACTGCAACGCGTCCGCGACGAAGCGCACCGATTCGCCATTACCTACCACCGCAGCAAGCGTTCGCGCCGTATGACGGCATCCGCCCTCGACTCCGTGCGCGGTCTGGGGGAAACCCGCAGGAATGCGCTGGTGAGCCACTTCGGGTCGGTGGCCAAGTTGAAGGAAGCCACGGTCGACGAGATCACGGCGGTCCCGGGGGTCGGGGTTGCCACTGCCCGTGCGGTGCTCGACGCACTGGGTTCCGGCGCGGAGCAGTCGGTCCAGGTACAGGGCCGAGATCGAACCTCCTCGCCGGAGGAGTCGAGTGCGTCCTCGCCCAACGTGAGGGATGATGAAGGCGCCGAAGGGCCGATCGACGGGCCATCCGGTACGGACGATCTACACACCCGAGCACAACGAACAGGGCAGAGTGTCGAGTGAGCGATCAACAGGGGCGAAGCGCAGCAGATCGGGATGTGGATGTGCAGGCAGACGTAGCGGGAAAGACCATGGAGTTCCTCCTGGTCACCGGCCTCTCCGGAGCAGGGTTGCAGACGTCCGCGAAGGTACTCGAGGACCTCGGGTGGTACGTCGCCGACAATCTCCCTCCCGAGCTGATCTCGCGGATGGTCGATCTTTCACTGGAGTCTGACTCGCGTATCGAGCGCCTTGCGGTCGTCATCGACGTGCGGAGCCGGTTGTTCACGGGTGATTTCGGTTGGGTGCTCGCCGAGTTGTCGTCGAAACCGATTCACACCAGGGTTCTCTACCTCGACGCCTCCGACGATGTGCTGGTGCGTCGGTTCGAACAGGTTCGGCGCAGCCACCCCCTGCAGAACGACGGAATCGACGGCACCCTCTCCGAGGGGATCGCGGCCGAACGAGATCAGCTGGCGACGGTCAAAGCTGCCGCCGATCTGGTGATCGACACATCGGCGCTTGCCGCCCATCACCTGCGACAGAAGATCGAAGATGCGTTCGGAGGCGACGCGAACAGCACGGTCCAGGTGACCGTCCAGTCGTTCGGGTTCAAGTACGGTCTGCCGATGGACGCGGACGTGGTGTGCGATGTGCGCTTCCTGCCGAACCCCCACTGGATTCCCGAACTGCGTGAGCACACCGGGCAATCGGCCGGTGTGCGCGACTACGTGTTGGCCCAGTCGGGTGCTCTCGACTACCTCACTACCTATCATCATCTGATGGAGCTGACGATTGCCGGCTACAGGCGGGAGGGAAAGCGCTACATGACGATTGCGGTGGGATGCACCGGTGGTAAACACCGGAGCGTTGCCATGTCCGAGGCCCTTGCGGGGCGACTGGGGGACGACGCAGGGCTGAATGTTCGCGTCGTACATCGTGATCTGGGGCGCGAATGACGGCGATCGATTCTGTAGCCTCTGCGCCTCGCACGGTGGCTCTGGGGGGCGGGCACGGATTGTTCGCGACCCTGAGTGCCGCTCGCCGGTTCAGCCGGGAGGTGACGGCCGTGGTGACGGTGGCCGACGACGGCGGATCATCCGGCCGCCTTCGGTCCGAACTCGGCGTTCTGCCACCCGGCGACCTCCGCATGGCGCTCGCGGCCTTGGCTGCGGAGGACTCCGACGTCGCCGACTGGACCGCGACGATTCAGCACCGGTTCGGCGGCATCGGAGCGCTGGCGGGCCATTCGGTCGGCAATCTGATGCTCGCAGGACTCACCGAGGTTCTCGGAGACCCGGTGGCGGCGCTCGACGAGCTGGCGCGTCTTCTGCGGATCGAAGGTCGAGTGCTACCGATGTCTCCGATCGCGTTGGACATCGAGGCGGACGTACAAGGTCTCGAAGCGGACCCGCGGGTCAGTCGTTGTATTCGAGGTCAGGTGGCCGTCGCGACCACGCCCGGAAAGGTACGCCGTGTTCGACTGCTCCCGTCCGGCCCGCCGGCGTGTCCGGATGCCGTGGACGCCATCGGCCGCGCGGACATGGTCGTCCTCGGTCCGGGTTCCTGGTTCTCCAGCGTGATTCCACACGTCCTGGTACCCGAGGTGCTCGAAGCGCTGTCGACAACCGGCGCCCGTAAGGTGCTGGTTCTGAATCTCGCTCCGGAGCCGGGGGAGACTGCGGGATTCTCTGCCGAACGCCATTTGCACGTACTCTCCCAACACGCACCGGACCTCTCGGTCGATCACGTGGTCGTCGATTCCGGCTCGGTGCCTGCTGGGCGCGAACGTGAGCATCTCGACCGCGCCGCACGTAAGTTCGGTGCCCGGACGATGTACGCGGACGTGGCGAAAAACGGCACCCACACGCACCATGCAGACAAATTGGCCGCAGTTTTCGAACGGCTCTGGTCCGACACCACTTCGGGGGTTCCGGACGGTGCCGGCGACGAGCGAGCGGTGAACGAAAGGGAGAGCGCTTCGTGGCAATGACACCGGAGGTTCCGTCGTGGCAATGACAGCGGAAGTCAAGGACGAACTCAGCCGTCTGGTGGTCAGCCAGGTGAGTTGCCGGAAGGCGGAGGTGTCCTCCCTGCTACGTTTCGCCGGGGGGCTGCACATCGTCGGTGGCCGAGTGGTCGTCGAGGCGGAGGTGGATCTCGGTAACACGGCGCGCCGGCTCCGCCGGGAGATCTTCGATCTGTTCACCTACAGTTCGGACGTACATGTCCTGAGCGCGGGTGGACTTCGCAAGTCCTCGCGCTACATCGTCCGGGTGTCGAAGGACGGGGAGGCGCTGGCTCGTCAGACCGGTTTGCTCGACCTGCGTGGACGCCCTGTGCGTGGTCTTCCCGCCCAGGTCGTCGGCGGGAGCGTGGCCGACGCGGAAGCGGCATGGCGTGGGGCGTTTCTCGCGCACGGCTCCCTGACGGAGCCGGGACGGTCGTCGGCGCTCGAGGTCAGCTGCCCCGGTCCGGAAGCCGCACTCGCTCTCGTCGGTGCGGCCCGGCGACTGGGTATCTCGGCGAAGGCCAGGGAGGTTCGTGGAACCGACCGGGTGGTGATCCGTGACGGCGAGGCGATCGGTGCGCTTCTCACACGAATGGGTGCCCAGGACACTCGTCTGGCCTGGGAAGAACGACGGATGCGTCGTGAGGTTCGAGCGACGGCGAATCGCCTGGCGAACTTCGACGATGCGAACCTGCGCCGGTCCGCGCGAGCGGCTGTTGCGGCAGCGGCGCGGGTCGAGCGTGCACTGCAGATCTTGGCAGAGGACGTGCCGGACCACCTGGCGGCCGCAGGACACTTGCGCGTCGAGCATCGGCAGGCGTCGCTCGAAGAACTGGGTCAATTGGCGGATCCGCCGATGACCAAGGACGCCGTGGCAGGTCGCATCCGCCGACTCCTGTCGATGGCCGACCGTAAGGCGAAGGAAACGGGTGTCCCCGACACCGAGTCCGCCGTGACGGCGGATCTGCTCGACGACGCCTGAACGGGAGCCCCGCAGGGTGGGCTTCGCACTGCTCGGGGTCGCACATTAGGGTATGGAACACATCGACCGATGAACCGTGTCCGCCCGATCACTCGCACGTGGTTCGGTGTGCGGGCACGAAAGAGCTGCACCACAGATGATGGGCAAAGGAGCTAATTGTGACTGTCCGGGTTGGCGTAAACGGTTTCGGCCGTATCGGACGTAACTTCTTCAGGGCGGTGGACGCGCAGAAGGCGCTGGGAACCACCGACATCGAGATTGTGGCGGTCAACGACCTCACGGACAACGCTTCGCTGGCTCACCTGCTGAAGTACGACTCGATCCTGGGTCGTCTGCCGCACGACGTCTCTCTCGAGGGTGACGACACCATCGTCGTCGGCGACCAGAAGATCAAGGCGCTGTCGCTGCGTGAGGGCCCCGCCGCGCTTCCGTGGGGCGACCTGGGCGTCGACGTGGTCGTCGAATCGACCGGCATCTTCACCGACGCCACCAAGGCGAAGGGTCACCTCGATGCGGGCGCCAAGAAGGTCATCATCTCGGCACCTGCCAAGGGTGAGGACATCACCATCGTGATGGGTGTCAACGACGACAAGTACGACGGCAGCCAGAACATCATCTCGAACGCTTCGTGCACCACCAACTGTCTCGGCCCGATTGCCAAGGTCCTCGACGACGAGTTCGGCATCGTCAAGGGTCTGATGACGACGGTCCACGCCTACACCCAGGACCAGAACCTCCAGGACGGCCCCCACAGCGATCTGCGCCGTGCTCGCGCAGCGGCCTTGAACGTGGTGCCTACCGGAACCGGCGCAGCCAAGGCCATCGGCCTCGTCCTCCCGCAGCTTCTCGGCAAGCTCGACGGCTACGCGCTGCGTGTGCCGATCCCCACCGGCTCGGTCACCGACCTCACTGCGAACCTGACGAAGTCCGCTTCGGTCGAGGACATCAATGCAGCGATGAAGGCTGCTGCCGAGGGCCCGCTGAAGGGCATCCTCAAGTACACCGATGCGCCGATCGTCTCCTCGGACATCGTCACCGACCCGCATTCCTCGATCTTCGACTCGGGCCTGACCAAGGTCATCGACGACCAGGTCAAGATCGTGTCGTGGTACGACAACGAGTGGGGCTACTCCAACCGCCTGGCCGACCTCATCGGCCTCGTTTCCAAGTCTCTCTGAGCGAAGGTTCGATAACCGTGGCAGTTCAGACACTGAAGGATCTGCTGGACGCTGGGGTCGAGGGGCGCGCCGTGCTGGTGCGCTCCGACCTCAACGTTCCGCTGGACGGTCCGAACATCACCGATCCCGGTCGCATCATCGCTTCCGTGCCGACGCTCGCTGCGTTGGCCGAAGCGGGTGCGAAGGTCATCGTCACCGCCCACCTGGGTCGCCCGAAGGGCGAGCCGGATCCCCAGTTCTCGCTCGCCCCGGTGGCGGCGAAGCTCGCCGAGGTGCTCGGACGCAACGTCCAGCTCGCCGGCGACGTCGTGGGTCAGGACGCGTTGGCGCGTTCGGAGGGGCTCACCGATGGTGACGTTCTCCTGCTGGAGAACATCCGCTTCGATCCGCGTGAAACCAGCAAGGACGAGGCCGAGCGCACCAAGCTCGCGAAGGCTCTCGTGGAACTGGTGGGCGACGACGGCGCGTTCGTGTCCGACGGCTTCGGCGTGGTGCATCGCGCTCAGGCCTCGGTGTACGACGTCGCGAAGCTGCTTCCGCACTATGCGGGCAACCTGGTCGCGGCCGAGGTGGACGTGCTCGCGAAGCTGACCGAGGACCCCGAACACCCGTACGCGGTCGTGCTGGGTGGCTCGAAGGTGTCGGACAAGCTCGCCGTGATCGAGGCGTTGGCTCCCAAGGTCGACACGTTGGTGATCGGCGGCGGAATGTTCTACACCTTCCTCGCTGCACAGGGCGTGTCGGTCGGAAACTCGCTGTGCGAGGAATCGATGATCGATACCTGTAAGGACCTGCTCGACAGGTACGCGGATGTGCTGCACATTCCGCAGGACGTCGTGATCGGGGATTCCTTCTCTGCCGATGCGGAGGCGAAGACGGTGCCCGTCTTCGAGATTCCGGACGGTTGGATGGGTCTGGACATCGGCCCCGAGTCGGTGAAGCGTTTCGGTGCGATTCTGACGAGTGCGAAGACCGTCTTCTGGAACGGCCCGATGGGTGTGTTCGAGTTCGAGAAGTTCGCCGCGGGTACCCGGGGTGTTGCCGAGGCGATCGTCGAGGCGACCGGCAAGGGTGCGTTCAGTGTCGTCGGTGGCGGGGACTCCGCCGCTGCGGTTCGTCAGCTCGGTCTTCCCGAAGACGGGTTCTCGCACATCTCCACCGGTGGTGGCGCTTCGCTGGAATACCTGGAGGGCAAGCAGCTTCCGGGTATCTCGGTTCTGGAGGGCTGACAATGACATCCCCCGTCGCTGCGCTCGCCCGGAAGGCACGTAAACCGCTCATCGCGGGCAACTGGAAGATGAATCTGAACCACTTCGAGGCAATCGCCCTGGTTCAGAAGATCGCCTTCTCGCTGCCGCCGAAGTACTTCGACAAGGTCGATGTCACGGTGATCCCGCCGTTCACCGACATCCGCAGTGTGCAGACTCTCGTCGAGGGCGACAACCTCCTGCTCACCTACGGTGCCCAGGATGTCTCCGCCCAGGATTCCGGTGCGTTCACCGGCGAGATCAGTGGGTCCATGTTGGCGAAGCTGGGCTGCACGTTCGCCGTGGTCGGACATTCCGAGCGTCGGACCCTGCACAGCGAGTCGAACGAGACCGTTCTCGCGAAGACGAAGGCTGCCCTGAAGAACGGCCTCACACCGATCGTGTGCATCGGCGAGGGACTCGAGGTCCGAGAGGCCGGCGAGCACGTCGCGTTCAACGTCGAGCAGCTCGGCGGTTCTCTTGCCGGGTTGTCCGCCGAGGACATTGCCAAGGTCGTCGTCGCTTACGAGCCGGTGTGGGCCATCGGCACCGGTAAGGTCGCGTCCGCTGCCGATGCGCAGGAAGTGTGTGCGGCGATTCGCGGTGAGCTCGCGAACTTGGCATCACCGGAGGTCGCACAGTCCGTTCGGGTGCTGTACGGCGGCAGCGTGAACGCCAAGAACGTCGGCGAGATCGTCGGGCAGACCGATGTCGACGGCGCCCTCGTCGGAGGCGCATCTCTGAAGGCGGACGAGTTCTCGACTCTGTCGGCGATCGCTGCGGGCGGTCCTCTGCCCTGACAGCCCGTGTCCCGCGGGTACGCCGACTTCCGGTTGTATGGGCGACCGGAGCGGCGCACCTGCGGGACGCGTCTGTAAAGTGGACGTGATTGTCGTACCGTATTTGTCGTTATCGGATGGGTGGACGTAAACAGACATGGCACTGTTCCTCGATATCTTGCTGGTCGTGACCAGTCTGTTGCTGATCCTTCTGGTACTTCTGCACCGTGCCAAGGGCGGCGGTCTGTCGAGCCTGTTCGGTGGCGGTGTGCAGTCGAGCCTGTCCGGTTCGACCGTTGTCGAGAAGAACCTCGACCGGCTCACCGTGTTCACGGCGGCGATCTGGGTCATCTCTATCGTGGGCATCGGTCTGGAGATCAAGTTCGGCTGATCCGCTATCGATCGGTCTTCTTCCGCTGTGTCGGAATGCGAGGTAGTCGCCTCCCACAGATACTGGGTAGATGACCGACATCGAACACAGCGACATACCGACCGCTCCCGGCGACAACGACGGACAGCGCGCACTTACCGAACCGCTGCGTGACGATATTCGTTTGCTCGGCGGCATTCTCGGGCAGATCGTGCGTGAGCAGGCCGGCGAGAACATCTTCGACCTGGTCGAGAAGGCGCGAGTCGAATCGTTCCGGGTCCGCAGGTCGGAGATCGACCGTGCAGACCTCGCCCGTCTCTTCGATACGATCACCACCGACGACGCGATACCGGTCATCCGTGCGTTCAGCCACTTCGCACTGCTCGCAAATCTCGCGGAAGACATTCATCGTGAACGTCGTCGCGCTGTTCACGTCGATGCGGGTGAGGCTCCACCCGACAGCACCCTGGCCGCGACGTTCGCGAAACTGGACGCGGCGCATCTGAGTTCGGAAACGGTGCGCGAGGCCTTGCGCGGCGCACTCGTCGCACCGGTGATCACCGCGCACCCCACGGAAACCCGCCGTCGAACGGTCTTCGAGACGCAAACTCGGATCACGGATCTCATGCGGTTCCGGGAGCGAACGTCGCTCAATGCGGACGAAATGGCCGAGGTCGACGTGAAGCTGCGCCGCCAGATTCTGACGTTGTGGCAGACGGCGTTGATCCGGTTGTCGCGGCTGCGGATCCAGGACGAGATCGACGTCGGATTGCGCTACTACGAGATGTCACTGTTCGAAGTGATCCCGCAGATCAACGCGGATGTTCGTCGCGCGTTGCGGTCGCGGTGGCCGGACGCGAACCTACTCGACGAACCGATCCTGCGCCCCGGCTCGTGGATCGGCGGAGATCGCGACGGTAACCCCAACGTGACGGCCGAGGTGGTGCGGGCAGCGACGGGGCGTGCTGCTGGTGTGGCGTTCGCGCATTACCTGCGTGAGTTGGAGGGGCTCGAGCGTGAACTGTCGATGTCCGAACGGTTGGTCGCGGTGACACCGGCGCTGGACCTGTTGGCAGCGGAGTCCGGGGACGAGTCACCGTTTCGCGCCGACGAGCCGTATCGGCGCGCGGTGCGGGGGATTCGTGGTCGACTGACGGCGACAGCGGCGGCGATGCTCGACGAATTGCCTGCCTCCGGACTCGATCTCGGTCTCGAACCCTACGGCGGTCCAGCAGAGTTGTCGGCGGACCTCGAGACGGTCGACGAGTCGCTGCGGTACAGCGGGGATGCCAGCATCGCGGACGACGGGCTCGCCCGGCTGCGTGACGGCGTCGAAGCGTTCGGCTTTCATCTGTCTAGCTTGGACATGCGGCAGAACTCCGATGTGCACGAGAGCGTGATCGCGGAGCTGTTCGCATGGTCGGGAGTTCATCCCAACTACGTCGGCTTGGCCGAGAGCGAACGAGTCGAATTGCTGATCACCGAGTTGTCGACGAGGAGGCGGTTGTCGACACCGGATGCGGAGTTCGGGGAGCTGACGGCAAAGGAACTCGCGATCCTCCGGGCCGGGGCCGAGGCGGTGCGTACTTTCGGTCCGGGCGCCCTGCCCAACTACATCATCAGCATGTGTACTTCGGTGAGCGACATGCTCGAAGCCGCTGTGTTGCTGAAAGAGGTAGGTCTTCTCGACCCGGGCGTGGGTGCGGCGTCTCCTTCGTGCCCGATAGGAATAGTTCCACTGTTCGAGACGATCGAGGATCTGCAGCAGGGGGCAGCGACGCTGACGGCGATCCTCGAGGTGCCGCTGTATCGGGCGCTGGTCTCTGCTCGCGGAAATTCTCAAGAAGTAATGCTCGGGTACTCCGATTCCAACAAGGACGGCGGGTACCTGGCCGCGAACTGGGCGCTCTACCGGGCTGAACTCGACCTCGTGGAGGTGGCGCGAGCATCTGGAATTCGTATGCGGCTCTTCCACGGTCGGGGCGGGACCGTGGGGCGCGGTGGCGGCCCCAGCTACGACGCGATTCTCGCCCAACCCCCCGGCGCGGTCACGGGCTCGTTGCGTATCACCGAGCAGGGTGAAGTCATCGCAGCGAAGTACGCTGAGCCACGCTCGGCGCGCCGGAACCTCGAGACGCTACTCGCGGCGACGCTGGAATCGACTCTCCTCGACGTGGAAGGACTCGGTGAATCAGCCGACGAGGCCTACGAGATCTTCGATACGTTGGCGGCCGCCTCGCGTCGGGTCTACTCGGATCTGGTCCATGACACTCCTGGATTCGTCGAGTACTTCGAGACGTCGACGCCGGTCGCGGAAATCGGTGCGCTCAACATCGGGAGTCGGCCCACGTCCCGTAAACAGACGAAGTCGATCTCGGATCTGCGTGCGATCCCGTGGGTGCTGTCCTGGAGTCAGTCCAGAGTGATGTTGCCGGGTTGGTACGGCACCGGCTCTGCGCTGGAGGAGTGGGCAGGTGGTGACCCGGACCGCGTTGCGACGCTGACCCGGCTGTACGAGACTTGGCCCTTCTTCCGGACCGTGTTGTCGAATCTTGCGATGGTCATGGCGAAGTCCGACATGGGTCTGGCTGCCCGGTACTCGGAACTCGTGCCCGATGTTGCGTTGCGTGAACGAGTCTTCGGCAAGATCGCTGCCGAGCACGAACGGACTGTGCGGATGTATCAACTGGTCACCGGCAACGATTCGCTGTTCGCGGACAATCCCGGTCTCGGGCGGTCGGTTCACAACCGATTCCCGTACCTCGAACCGTTGAATCACCTTCAGGTGGAACTTCTTCGGCGATTTCGGGCCGGCGACGACAGCGACGAGGTCCGGCGCGGCATCCAACTCACCATGAACGGCCTTGCGACCGCGCTACGAAACAGCGGTTAGCGCAGGGGAACCGAATCCTCGGCTGCTGCGTCGTATTGGACATATGGGTTGTTCGTCCGGGAGCGAGGGGGTCGCATGAAGGAGATCGGGGGAGCGCGCCACGGCTGTGGCGGGTTGGGTCGCAGGGGCGTGCAGAGCAGGGGTGGCCGCACCGGCCCGGTTCCAGGGCCGTGTGCGGTCACCAGAACGCCACGGAACCGCGGCCGGATTCCGCCGCTGCAATCCGGTGAACCGGGATCACCGTAGTATCGGCCGAGTTCCGGGCGGATACGGCCTAGCGGCCTGGTAGGGCAGGGTTTTCGTGTTTGGGGGTGCGGGGTCGGATGGTAGGTGCTCGGCTTGGCTGCCGATGAGGTTGGTCGGTGGCCGTGGCCGTGGCCGTGGCCGGGGTCCGGCGGATCGGCTGGGGCCGGCGGTCGCGTCGCTGAAGTTCGGGCATGCCACCGCCTCGCTGCTGGTCGGCAAGCTGTCCGCCTCCGGGCGGCAGAACACCCTGGCCATCGCGCTCGAGGGAGTACGGGGCGGTGCGCCGCACCATCTACGCGGCGAAATACTTGGCGGATCCGGACTACGGGCGCAAGATCTCCCGCCAGCTGAACAAGGGCGAATCCCTGCACGCCTGCGCCGGGATATGCTCTACGCCCACGAGGGCATGATCCGCGCCCGCCAGCTCGAGGATCAGACCGAGCAGTCGTGGTGTCTGACTCTGGCCACCAACGCCGTGATCGCTTGGACCACCGAGTA
Organism: Rhodococcus sp. NPDC058521; assembly: GCF_042719695.1. Classification (NCBI taxonomy): domain Bacteria; kingdom Bacillati; phylum Actinomycetota; class Actinomycetes; order Mycobacteriales; family Nocardiaceae; genus Rhodococcus; species Rhodococcus sp. NPDC058521. The sequence continues at coordinate 268,041 of NZ_JBHXNL010000004.1, read as the reverse complement.
TTACGGGCTCGCGGTCGAGCAGAGGCGGTGGGCCGGGGCCGGATAGATGACGATGTGCCGGCACATATCAGCCCCGCCCACAGCGAGAACATCAACTTCTTCGGCGCAATCGAGGTCGATATCGACGCCGAACTGGCCCAGCTCGGACCGACCGGGTATCGGCCGCTGCGGGTGCGCGACACCCTGTTCCGACACGGCGACGGTCTGGGACGAAGGGGTAATGGCCGGTGCGGCGACGGTGAGAGGTAGAACACGAGCGGCCGTTCCCGCTTGCCACCCTACCCTCCCGTAAGGGTAGAGTTTGGATCGCTAAGTGGTAGCTGATGGTGAGATGTCCGGCAGCGTGGCCGACGCGATCACCTCCTCACCCGTGATGGGTCGTTTACTCGCGTTCCCGACGACCTTCCCCCGGCGGCGGTTCGCGTTGCCGGATGCGCCCGCATGCGCATGAGCCATGGAATGGAGTTTCCCCTGATGGTGTCGACGACACAGCGACCGGCCGACGAAGGGGCGGTGCTGGCCGCGTTGCGCAGCCCGGCACGGCTACGGACCGAGGTGTTGGCCGGTTTGGTGGTCGCGCTGGCGTTGATCCCGGAGGCGATCTCGTTCTCCATCATCGCCGGGGTCGATCCGAGCGTCGGTTTGTTCGCCTCGTTCACCATGGCAGTGACCATCGCGATCGTCGGTGGTCGCCGGGCGATGATCTCCGCCGCGACCGGGGCGATCGCGCTGGTGATCGCGCCGGTGGTCGAAGAGCACGGCCTGGACTATCTGATCGCCACGGTCATCCTGGCCGGACTGTTGCAGATCGTGCTCAGTGTGGTCGGCGTCGCGCGGTTGATGCGGTTCATCCCGCGCAGCGTGATGATCGGGTTCGTCAACGCCCTGGCCATCCTGATCTTCACCGCCCAGATACCGCACCTGCTCGGGGTGCCGTGGCTGGTGTACCCGATGGTGGCGATCGGCATCGCGACCATGGTGCTGCTGCCCAAACTGTCGAACGTGGTGCCGGCGCCGCTGGTGGCGATCGTGCTGCTCACCGCCGCCACTATCGTGTTCTCGCTGAACGTGCCCAACGTCGGCGATGAGGGCGAGTTGCCGTCGAGTCTGCCGACCTGGTTCATCCCCAACGTCCCGTTCAACCTGGAGACCCTGGGCATCATCGCCCCGTACGCGCTGGCGATGGCGTTGGTGGGCCTGCTCGAGTCGCTGATGACAGCCAAGCTCGTCGACGACATCACCGACACTCATTCGGACAAGACCCGTGAGGGCTGGGGCCAGGGTGTGGCCAATGTGGTCACTGGGTTCTTCGGCGGCATGGGTGGGTGCGCGATGATCGGCCAGACCATGATCAACGTCAAGTCCTCCAGAGCGCGCACCCGGATCTCGACGTTCCTGGCCGGTGTGTTCCTGCTGATCCTGGTCGTCGGCCTCGGGGATGTGGTCGCGTTGATCCCGATGGCGGCGCTGGTCGCGGTGATGATCATGGTCTCGGTCGGCACCATGGACTGGCACTCGATCACCCCGAAGACCTTGCGGCGCATGCCGATCGCCGAAACCACCGTCATGGCGGTCACCGTCGCGGTCACCGTGGCCACGCACAACCTGGCCTACGGGGTGATCGCCGGCGTGCTGACCGCGATGGTCGCGTTCGCGCACCGGGTCGCGCATTTCACGCAGGTGGACAAGGTTTCCGAGTCCGACACCGACCACGATGGCGCGATCGACACCCGCGTCTATAAGGTGCGCGGGGAGTTGTTCTTCGCCTCGAGCAACGATCTCGTCTACCAGTTCGATTATGTGGACGATCCGGCCAATATCGTGATCGACATGTCGGATGCCCACATCTGGGATGCCTCGACCGTGGCAACTCTGGACGCGATCACCACCAAATATGCCGCCAAGGGCAAGAACGTCAGGATCATCGAGCTGAACCCGGCCTCGGAAGCCCGTCACGGCCGGTTGTCCGGGCACCTGGCCGGTGGGCACTGAGATGGGCACCGACACCAGCGGCTACCTGCAGATCGGGCAGGTCGCTGAGCGCACCGAACTCTCGCTCAAGTCGATACGGCACTGGGACGAGGTCGGGCTGGTGCAGCCCTCGGCCCGCTCGGCGGGCGGGTTCCGCCTCTACACCGAGGCCGATGTCGCCCGGATGCTGGTGATCCGCCGGATGAAACCCCTCGGGTTCACCCTGGCGGAGATGAAGCAGTTGCTCGACGCGATCGAGGTCCTCGACGACGCCTCGGCCGAGCCTGCCGCACGGAAGGCGGCGCAGGCAGATCTGCTCGCGTTCCGGGACAAGGCCGCAGACAGTGCGGAGCGGCTTCGCCGGCATCTGTCCTACGCCGAGGAGTTCACCGGCTTGCTCACCACGCGCGCCTCGGAATCCTCTTCGCCGCACCACCCGGCACGCTGACTCCGACCGCCGCGCAGATCACCGTCGCCGAGGTCGATCGGCCCGGTCGATCCACCTCTTGGACCGTTGGTTGGCAACACCTGAGCTGCCCTCAGCGCCGGTCCCGATGGGCAGGTAGAGCCACGGCGATCCCGGCGACGGCGATCATGGCCGCCGCGATCAGCCAGAACGCTCGGTCGTAGCCGGTCACCGAGTCCGCCGTTGCCGTGATCAGTGCCGCCAGACCCAGGGCGGCCCCGACTTGCTTGGTGGTGTTCATCAGCCCCGACGCCGCGCCCGCGTCCGCAGCGGGGACTCCCGCGGTGACGGCGGCGGTGAGCGGGGTGTTCAGCAGTCCCGCGCCGATGCCGACCAGGAGCGCGGGACCGAAGATCCCGGTCAGGTAGGTGCTATCGGGGCCGAGCTGGGCTTGCCATCCGAAACCGGCCCCAGCCAGCAGCGCCCCACTGGCGATCAGGACCCGGGCCTCGACCTGGTGCATCAACCACGGGGTCACCTGGGTACCGATAGCGATGGTGACCAATGTATGCGGCAGGAACGCGAGCCCGGTCTGCATCGGGGTGTAGCCCAGAACGTCCTGCATCGACAACGCCAGGAAGAACCACATCGGATTCAGACACGCCCCGGCCAGCAGCATCGCCACATTGCCGACCGCCACCGACCGGATCCGCAACAACGACAACGGGAGCAACGGCACCCGCACCCACCTCGTCTCCACGAGCACGAACACCGCCACCAACCCCACTCCGGCCGCCAGCGCGGACACCGTCGCCGGCCCCGACCACCCCCGCAGCGCGGCCTGGCCGAACCCGTAAGCGATCGCGGCGAGCCCGCACGTCACCAGCACCGCCCCCACCACATCCAGGCGGACCCGGGTCTGCGGCCCCCGATCCGGGGCGATGACACCGATCGCGACCACCAGCACGAGCACGCCGATGGGCAAATTGATCAGCAGCGTCGCGCGCCACGAGGCGACCTCGGTGAGGACACCGCCGAGCAGATTGCCCGCGGTCCCACCGGCCAACCCCAGCGCGGTCCAGGCCGCCAGGGCCTTGGTCCGCCGCGGCCCCTCCGCGAAGCTCGTGGTCAGGATCGTCAACGTCGCCGGCGCCAGCACCGCCGCACCCGCCCCCTGGACAGCACGGGCGCCGATCAACCACCCCGGCGAGGCTGCCAGCCCACCGACCAAGCTCGCAGCGGTGAACACCAGCAGCCCGGTGAGGAAGACCCGTTTGCGACCGAACACATCCGCCAGGCGGCCACCGACCAGCAGCAGGCCCGCGAACACCAGCGCATAGGCGTTGACCACCCATGCGATCCCGGTGTCGGTGAAACCCAGCGAGGATCGCATCGACGGCAACGCCACGTTCACCACCGAGATGTCGAGCACCACCATGAACTGTGCCGCGCACACCACCACCGCCAGCAGCGTGGCAGCCCGCGCCGGGGCTACCGCCGCCTCCTCGTCCGTCCCGGGTTGATGCACACCCCACCTCCAACGTTGATACAGTTGTATCCAATACATCTGTATCACCGACTTCGCGGTGGTGTCGAGAGAGGTGACCGTGCCCCGAACCGTGGACCACGCCCACCGACGCGCGCAGCTCGCCGACGCTGTGGTGGCCGTCGCCGCCCGCGCGGGACTGCACGCGGTCACCATCCGCGCCGTGGCCGCCGAGGCCGGGGTTTCGCTGCGGTTCGTGCAGTACTACTTCCCGACCAAGGCCGAACTGCTCGTCGGCACCCTCAACCATCTGGAAACCCTCAGCCACCACCGCTGGAACCGGCGCCTGGCCGATCTGCCCGATCCGCCACCGGCCCGCGCACTGATCGATGCCTTCTGCGCCGAAGCCCTGCCCACGGACACCGCCAGTCGCGCCTTCCAGCTCGTCGGGACCTCGTATGCGGTGTTGGCCATGACCGACCCCGACCTGGCCCAGCACCCCTTCGTCGCAGGCATCGACCGACTCGAACACCAACTCGCCCACGCGCTCTCACGCGCGCAGACACACGGGGAGATTTCCGGCGACCTCGACGTCACCGCCGAGGCGATCCGGCTGGTCATGCTCGCCCACGGTCTGGGCACCAGCGTGCTGATCGGCCAGCACGACCCCGACACGGCCCTGGCGGTGCTGACCGACCACCTCGACCGGCTGTTCGGGACCACCACCGGGCCGAACTCGCTCAGCCCCGGATAACAGGCTGTTATCCGGAGCAAGCGATGAGAGGTGGGCCGATGGCTGCGACTGTGACCTGGATCCACACGGCCGCGCCCCGCAACCTGCGCGGATCCGCCGAGGCGTTCCTCGACACCATCGGGCCCGGCAACACCCGCCGCGCCTACGGCATCGCGGTCGTCAAGACCGTCGACACCAACTCGACGCCCCCGCGGCCCCGACGGACTGACCAGCCCGAGTCGGGACCTGGACTCGGTTTCCGACGACGAGATCGGCGTAGCCCTCGAATCTCTCTGGGCGCAGCGTCGGTCAATACCTGGAACCCGCGCCGTGCCGCGGTCGCGAAATGGCTGACCTGGTGCCGCGAGCAAGGCTGGGACGCCGGCACCGCCCGGCTCCTGCCCCGGCTCATCCGCAGACGCACCCGCGGGCCGGTGTTCGTGACCCGCCCAGGACCCGGCAAGTACCTCGCCGACCGCGACCTTTGCCCTGACACCGGCCAGGCGCGACCGTCCTACGACCAAGCCCGCAGTATGCTCGACGCCGCCACCGCCACCGCCACCGACGGGCCCGGCTGGGACCTGCACGAACTCCGGCACTCCGGCCTGACACACCTCGGCGAATCCGGCGCGAGCCTGCTCGAGCTGATGGCCAAGTCGCGCCACCGCAAGGCCAAGAACCTGCGCCGCTACTTCAACCATCCCCGCGGGCGATGCGCGAACTGACCAGCCTCATCGGCCCCGGCCGCTTCCCGCGCCCACTGACCAGCAGCTACGCCATATCCGCCCGAAGTTCGGCCGATACTACGGCGACCCCGAATCCGAGAAACAGCGCGGACCGGAGAGATAGGACAGGCCAGGCGGTGGTCAGTCGCTACGCGGTAGGTCTTTCGCTGCGCTCTCGTCGAGAAGCCATCGGGTCGCCTTTCGACCGCGCGCGCCTGCGGCCGGAATGTCGACCGAAGCGGCTCCGCCCATTGCGGCGGCAACCGCCTCCGCCTTTGCCTCGCCCGCCGCCACGAGCCATACCTCTTCGGCGTGCTGCACTGCCGGCAGGGTCAGCGTGATCCTTGTGGGAGGGGGCTTGGGGGAGTCGATCACGGCAACCACGTTCGATTCCGTTTCGCGCACCGCGTCGGTATGCGGGAACAGGGAATTGACGTGTCCTTCACCGCCCATACCGAGAAGGTGGACATCGAAGGTGGGGAGTGACTCGTCGCCCTCCGCTCGTGCGGCCAGCATCTGAGCGTAGGCCCCGGCCGCGGCATCGGGGTTGCCCTCATAGATGCCGTCGGACGTGGGCATCGCATGAACTCGATCGGGATCGATTCCTATGTGGTCGAGGAGAGCCGCGCGCGCCTGCACTTCGTTTCGTTCCGGGTCACCGGTCGGGAGAAAGCGCTCGTCACCGAAATAGACGTCGATCGCCTGCCAGTCGATTGCGCCGGGTTCGTCGCGGACCTTCTCGAGGATCCCGATTCCGGTTCCGCCGCCGGTCAGCACGACCGACGCCGTGCCGCGTGCTCGTTGTGCGGCCACCACGGTGTCGACGAACCGCTTGGCTACCGCGTCGACCAGCGAGGCGGTGTCGGCGTGCACTGCGACGATCGGATCACTCATACGTCACCTTGGTCAGTCCTGTGAGTGCTGCTTCGTAGATTTCGTCCGGATCCAGTCGGCGCAGCTCTTCGGCGAGGCAGTCGCTCGTCTCGCGGCGCCCCAGGGACACACGAGAATCCGGCATCCCGGTTCTGCTGAGAGTTGCGGTGGTCTCCGTCTGGGGTCGGGCGATGCGAATCGAATCGCCGCCGACGAACCGCAGTTCGACGTAGAGATGGCCGGTGAGTCTGGTGACCGGCACGTCGAGGCAACTTGCGAGCCAGCCCGCGATCATGTCGACGGCGGGTTCCTCGGTGAGGCCAGAGACCGTCACCGATTCGACGGTGGGATGCGGTGGTACGTCGAGAGCCGCTGTGATCAGAGCCCGCCAGTAGGTGACCCGACTCCAGGCCAGATCCGTGTCGCCCTCGGCGTACGAAGCGAGCCGGCTCTTGATGGCCTCGGTGGGATTCTCGCGGCCCGTCGCGTCCGTGATGCGCCGGATGGCGAGTTTGCCGACTGGGTCCTGTGACGGCGCGGCAGGGGAGTTCTCCGGCCACCACGCGACGACGGGAGTGTCCGGAAGCAGGAAGGGGACGACAACACTGCTCTCGTGGTCTGCCAGCGCGCCGTAGAGGCGCAGGACCACGACTTCGGAGGCTCCCGCGTCGCCGCCCACACGAATCTGACCGTCGAGTCGTGAGGCAGCCTCACGGGGGCCGCGAGCCACGACGATGACACGGCACGGGTGTTCTCGGCTGGCCTCGTTAGCGGCATCGATGATGTCTTCCGAGTTCTCGCTGTCGTGGGTGCAGACGACGAGGGTCAGGACGCGCCCGAGGGTGACCGCGCCGCCCGTCTTACGTAGTTCCACGAGCTTCTTGCTGACCGCTGTCGTGGTGGTCGAAGGCATGTCGATGATCATCGCTACGGTCTCCTCCACTCGCGCCCTGTGCGGTGCATCATCTCGTCAGCAGACGGCGGACCCCACGTTCCGGCTTCGTACGACTCCGGGGTGCCGTTCTTCGCCCAGCGTTCGAGAACCGGGTCGAGGATCTCCCAGGACAATTCGACCTCGGCATTGACCGGGAACAGGGACGGCTCGCCGAGCAGGACGTCCAGGATCAGTCGCTCGTATGCTTCCGGGGACGACTCGGTGAACGCCTGCCCGTAGCTGAAGTCCATGTTGACGTCGCGAACTTCCATGCTGGACCCGGGAACCTTGGAGCCGAAACGCATCGTGACACCCTCGTCAGGTTGCACGCGGATCACCAATGCGTTCTGGCCGAGCTCCTCGGTCATCGTCTGATCGAAGGGGAGGTGCGGTGCACGTTTGAATACGACGGCGATCTCGGTGACACGTCTGCCGAGCCGTTTTCCGGTTCGCAGGTAGAATGGAACACCTGCCCACCGGCGAGTATCGACCTCGAGGGTGATTGCCGCGAAGGTCTCGGTGGTGGAGTTCGACGCGAAGCCGTCCTCCTCGAGGAGCCCACACACCTTTTCGCCGCCCTGCCAACCGCCGGCGTACTGACCACGGGCGGTCGTTTCGTCGAGCGGTTCGGCCAGATGGGTCGCCGAAAGCACTTTGATCTTCTCCGCCTGCAGTTCCGAAGGTTCGAAACTGATGGGCTCCTCCATCGCGGTGAAGGCCAGCAACTGCAATAGGTGATTCTGGATGACGTCCCGGGCAGCGCCGATTCCGTCGTAATACCCAGCTCGACCACCGAGTCCGATGTCTTCGGCCATCGTTATCTGGATATGGTCGACGTAGTGCGCGTTCCAGATCGGGTCGAACAACTGGTTCGCAAATCGGAGGGCCAGAATGTTCTGAACGGTTTCCTTCCCGAGGTAGTGATCGATTCGGAAGACCGTGTCCTCGGGGAAGACTCGATTGACCACCGAGTTGAGCTCACGGGCGCTCGACAGGTCGTGCCCGAACGGCTTCTCGATCACCACCCGCCGCCATTGACCGTCCTCGGACTGTGCGAGGCCCGCGGCCGACAGCTGCTCGAGAACGACCGGGAACGCATCCGGCGGGATGGCCAGATAGAAACCGTGATTGCCGCTGGTACCTCGCTCGGCGTCCAGGGTTTCGAGCGTGGATGCGAGTTCCGCGAAGGCCTCCGGATCGTCGAACGATCCCTGGACGAACCGAAGACCCTCCGCCAGCCGATCCCACACGTCCTCCCGAAACGGGGTGCGTGAGTGATTCCGAACCGCGTCGTGGACGACGTCTCCGAAATCTTCTGCCGCCCAGTCTCGGCGGGCGAACCCGACGAGAGAGAACCCGGGTGGCAGAAGACCACGATTGGCGAGATCGTAGATGGCGGGCATCAATTTGCGCCGCGCCAGGTCGCCGGTCACACCGAAGATCACCAGGGCACACGGGCCAGCGATGCGCGGGAGCCGTTTGTCCCGGCTGTCTCGGAGTGGATTGACCCAGTCTTCCGACACCTCGGGGTCAGTCACCGGATCAACTCTTCCCACCCGCTGCGTGAAGCTGCTGCGCCGTAGCGTCCAACAGTTCGTTCCAGGAAACCTCGAACTTCTCGACACCCTCGCGCTCGAGGACGACGAAGACGTCCGCGAGATCGATACCGACCTCTGCGAGCTGGTCGAAGACGACCTGTGACGCGGCCGCGGTGCCCGACACGGTGTCGCCGGTGATCTCGCCGTGGTCGGCAACCGCGTCGAGAGTCTTCTCGGGAACGGTGTTGACAGTGTTCGGCGCCACCAACTCCGTGACGTACAGCGTGTCGGGGTAATCGGGGTTCTTCACTCCGGTCGATGCCCACAGCGCTCGTTGTGGGAGGGCACCCGCCTCGAGGAGAGTCTGGAACCGCGGCTCGACCTCGAATGCGCGCTGGTAGGACGCGTAGGCGAGGCGGGCGTTGGCGAGTGCGGCCTTGCCGCGAAGTGCCAGCGCGTCCGGAGTGCCGATCTTCGTCAGACGGTCGTCGATCTCGGTGTCCACGCGCGAGACGAAGAACGACGCCACGGAGTGGATCTTCGACAAGTCGTGGCCGGCGGTCTTGGCGGCCTCGAGACCTTCGAGGTACGCGTCGATCACGGCCTCGTACCGCTCGACCGAGAAGATCAGGGTGACGTTGACGCTGATCCCCTCACCGATGACCTTGGCGATCGCCGGAACACCCTTCTCGGTGGCCGGGATCTTGATGAAGAGATTCGGACGATCGACGATCTTCCACAGTTCGACCGCCTGCGCGATCGTCTTCTCGGTCTCGTGCGCGAGCCGTGGGTCGACCTCGATGGACACCCGGCCGTCGATGCCGTTGCTCGCTTCGTACTGCGGGGCGAGTACGTCACAGGCATCGCGGACGTCGTCTGTCGTGACGGTGCGGATGGTCGATTCGACGTCCGCGCCGCGCTCGGCCAACTCCCGCACCTGCGCGTCGTAGGCAGTGCCCTTGCTGAGCGCACTCTGGAAGATCGACGGGTTGGTGGTGACGCCGACGATGCTCTTGGTGGCGATCAGTTCGGCAAGATTGCCCGACTTGATGCGGTCCCGGGAAAGGTCGTCGAGCCAGATGGATACGCCCGCTTTGGAGAGCTTGTCCAGGTTGACGTTCTGAGTCATGCCATCATCCCTTTACGTGCGTGAGCGAGCGCTGCGCGGCCGCTACGACGGCCTCGGCAGTGATGCCGAACTCGCGGAACAGGGTCTTGTAGTCGGCCGAGGCGCCGAAGTGCTCGATGGAGACGATCTCGCCGGCCTCGCCCACGAACCGGTACCACGGCATCGCGATCCCGGCCTCCACTGCGACACGCGCCTTGACCGACGGCGGGAGAACGCTGTCGCGGTAGGTCTGGTCCTGGGCGTCGAACCACTCGACACACGGCATGGACACGACTCGCGTGGGGTGCCCGTCCGCTTCGAGCGTCTCGCGGGCGGCAACTGCCAACTGCAGTTCCGAACCGGTCGCGACGAGCACGATGTCGGGGGTACCGGTCGATGCCTCGGCGAGAACGTAACCGCCGCGCGACACGCCTTCGTAGTTCGTGCCCTCGAGCACCGGCAGGTTCTGACGGGTCAATGCCAGGCCGGCGGGTGCCCGAGTCGCCTCGTCCGTGCCCTTCTCGAGAACTGCGCGCCACGCATACGCCGTCTCGTTGGCGTCGCCCGGACGCACCACGTACAACCCGGGGATCGCGCGAAGCGCAGCCAGGTGCTCGATCGGTTGGTGTGTCGGGCCGTCCTCACCGAGGCCGATCGAGTCGTGAGTCCACACGTAGGTGACCGGCGTCTTCATGATGGCGGCCAGGCGTACTGCGGGTCGCATGTAGTCGCTGAACACCAGGAAGGTGCCACCATAGGGGCGGGTGGGCCCGTGCAGTGCGATGCCGTTGAGGATCGAGCCCATCGCGTGCTCGCGAACACCGAAGTGCAGGGTGCGGCCGTACGGCGTGGCGGTCCACATGTCCGTCGAGATCGACTCGGGCCCGAAGGACGGTGAGCCCTTGATGGTGGTGTTGTTGCTCTCGGCGAGATCGGCCGAACCACCCCACAACTCGGGGAGAACCGGACCGACCGCGTTGAGGACGGCCGCCGAAGCCTTGCGTGTCGCGATGTCGTCGGAGCCGGCATCCCACGTGGGAAGCGTATCGGCCCATCCGGCAGGCAGGTCGCGTCCTGTGAGGCGCTCGAGCAGTGCCTTGCCCTCGGTGGAGCGGGAAGCCCAGGCATCGAACGAAGCCTGCCACGCCTTGTGCGCTTCGGCACCACGCTCGAGTGCCTTACGGGTGTGGGCGATGACCTCGTCGGAAACCTCGAAGGTCTTCTCGGGGTCGAATCCGAGCGCCTTCTTGACTCCGGCAACCTCGTCGGCGCCGAGCGCTGCACCGTGCGCCGCGCCCGTGTTCATCTTCTCCGGTGCGGGGTAGCCGATGATGGTGCGCAGCAGGATGAGCGAGGGACGACCGGTCTCCTCGTTGGCAGCCTTCAGCGCAGCCTCGATGGCGACGACGTCCTCACCGCCCTCGACGACCTGAACGTGCCAGCCGTATGCCTCGTACCGGGCCGCGGTGTCCTCCGACAGCGCGATCGCGGTGTCGTCCTCGATCGAGATCTCGTTGTCGTCGTAGATCAGGGTGAGGTTTCCGAGCTGCTGCGTTCCGGCGATCGACGAGGCCTCGGAGGTGACACCCTCCTCGATGTCGCCGTCCGATGCGATGACGTAGATGTGATGGTCGAAGGGGCTCTGTCCGGGTGCGGCTTCCGGGTCGAACAGACCGCGCTCGCGCCGTGCCGCCATGGCCATACCGACTGCGGAGGCCAGTCCCTGGCCGAGGGGTCCGGTCGTGATCTCGACGCCGCGGGTGTGGCCGTGCTCCGGGTGTCCGGGGGTCTTGGAACCCCACTGGCGCAGCGACTCCAGGTCCTCGAGCTCGAGGCCGTAGCCGGCGAGATACAGCTGGATGTAGAGCGTGAGGCTCGAGTGCCCACACGAAAGGACGAAGCGATCACGTCCGATCCAGTCCGCGTCGTTGGGATCGTGCCGCATCACGCGCTGGAAAAGGGTGTAGGCGAGGGGAGCAAGGCTCATCGCCGTGCCGGGGTGACCGTTTCCGGCCTTCTGAACTGCGTCGGCGGCGAGCACACGGATGGTGTCGACGGCCTTGGTGTCCAGCTCTGTCCAGTCCTCTGGATGAACCGGTTGCGTGAGGGCGCGGATCTCGTCTGTGATCGACACGGGCAGAAGTCTCCTGACATGGGTGAACGTGGAGCCTGAGGATGCGTGAACCTCTTGTGCGTCCCCAGCCTAGTGTGCGGTCCTATCCGGGTCGATTCGGTTCGCGCATATCGGCGGTCTACCATCGTCTGTAGTAGTGGGAGCCCGTCGTGTCACGGCGGAACGACGGTATCGAGCAAGTGGTGCAAGGAGAGAACGTGCGGACAGGGCATCAGCCGAGCGGTCACGGTCTCGGTAGCTCGAGTCCCACCCCACGCGTCACGTCCGAGACCCCGTTGGGGCGCGCGACCGCGAAGGTTCTGGCCTATGTCGCGCTTACCAAGCCGAGGGTCATCGAACTGCTTCTCGTCGCCACCATCCCGGCGATGCTTCTCGCGTCCCGCGGAACCGTCGACATCGTGCTGATCCTGAGCACGCTCTTCGGTGGCTGGATGGGTGCGGCCAGCGCCAATTCGCTCAACTGTGTGGTCGACGCCGATATCGACAAAGTCATGAAACGCACGGCGCGCCGCCCGTTGGCGCGCGAGGCGGTCCCCACGTCGCACGCCTTCGTCTTCGGGATGACGCTCGGCGTCGGCTCGTTCGCATGGCTGTGGTGGCGAGCGAACCTGCTGGCCGGTGCGCTGGTCCTTCTCACGATCGCGTTCTACGTCCTCGTCTACACGATGGTCCTCAAGCGCCGTACGTGGCAGAACGTCGTGTGGGGTGGTGCCGCAGGATGTATGCCCGTGATGGTCGGTTGGGCCGCTGTGACCGGTTCGCTCAGCTGGCAGCCGATCGTCCTGTTCCTCGTCATCTTCTTCTGGACGCCGCCGCACACCTGGGCCCTCGCGATGCGCTACAAGGAGGACTACGAGGCTGCGGGTGTGCCCATGCTGCCGGTGATCGCGACCGAGGAGCAGGTCACCAAACAGATCGTCATGTACAGCTGGGCGATGGTGATCACCTCCCTGCTGCTGGTACCGGCCGCCGGCCTTGTCTACCTCGTGGTGGCCCTGCTTTCCGGAGCGTGGTTCCTGATTCTGGCGCACCAGCTCTACCGCGGAGTTCGGGGCGGAGCGACGGTGAAGCCGCTCCGCCTGTTCCTCCAGTCGAACAACTACCTGTCGGTCCTGTTCGTCGGTCTCGCGGTCGATTCCGTGCTGGGACTCCAGACGGTGACCGACCTGTTCGGCTGATTCGTCCTTCTCAGGGGACCAGCACGATCGAACCGGTTGTCGCCCGCCCTTCCAGATCGCGGTGCGCGGCCTCGGCCTCCGCCAACGGGTACTGCGCCCCGACCGTCAGCTGCAACGAACCGTCGGACAGTGCGGTGAAGACGTCACGGGCCCGCCATTCGAGTTCGTCCCGGGTACGAATGTGGTGCGCGAGCGTCGGCCTCGTGAGGAAGAGCGATCCGGCGGAGTTGAGCCTCTGCGGATCGAACGGCGGCACCGGCCCACTCGCGGCGCCGAACAATGCAACGGTGCCGCGAATCCGGGTGGCAGCGATGCTCGCGTCGAACGTTGCCGCCCCGACACCGTCGTAGACCGCCGCGGCGCCATCGCCGTCGGTGAGTTCGCGAACCCGGGCGGCGATGTCGTCGTCGTACCGCAGAACCGTGTGCGCCCCGGCAGCGCGGGACAATTCCGCCTTGGCGTCGGTGGACACCGTGGTGACGACACGGGCGCCGCGCGAGACCGCCATCTGGGTGAGCAGCAAGCCGACACCGCCGGCGCCCGCGTGGACGAGGACCGTCTCGTCCTTCCGGACGGGGTAGGTCGAGTGGAGGAGGTAGTGCGCCGTCATACCCTGAAGCAGGGCACTCGCCGCCTGCGGTGCAGGCACTACGTCGGGTACAGGGACGGCGACCGCCGCGGGAACTCGGACGTACTCGGCGTAACTACCCGGCGCCGCCGCCCATGCCACACGGTCTCCCACCGCGAAGTCCGATACCCCGGAACCCACCTGCTCGACGACACCGGTTCCTTCGTCTCCCGGGACGTAGGGGAGTGGGCGGCTGTACGTGCCGGTCCGGAAGTACGTGTCGATGAAGTTGATTCCGATGGCATCGGTCCGGACGAGCAGGTCGGTTTCGCCCGGGACCGGCACGTCGATCTCGACCGGCTCGAGGACTTCGGGTCCGCCGTTCTTCGTCACCTGAATTGCGCGCATGGCGTCCGTTCTACACCGTCGCCGACAGCGTCGTGAGGTCAGCGTCAGTTGGTCGGCGCGCAGGGCGAACCCCGTGGAAACATTTCGCAAGAAGTTCAGTATTCTCGACACATGAGCACCGACACCACCGAACCGGACAAGAAGGTGGCCGAAAGCTCCGGCCCGAAGTTGCCGGAAACCGCGGTCAAGGCAATCGAGAAATTCCTGGCGGATCACGGCGAAACCGCAAAGGCGGTGATCCAGCCGATCGGACTGGCCGGTGTCCGGATCACGCTCGTGGGTGAGGACGGTGTCCTCGGCGATCAGGTCGTTGCCGACGTTGCCACCGCGAATGCGGTCGTCGCGTCCTTCGACAAGGTCTCGGTCTCCGAGTGGGATCGAGCAGTCACCAGCATCGTCACCCCGAGGGAAGGTCACTTCGCGCAGATGGCCGGTTGGGTCGCCAAGCAGACGCGATTCCCGAAGGCGCGGAACGAGAGCTAGACCGTCGCGTTTCGGCTGTCGACCGAGGCGTCAGTGGGCTGTGGAACGGACTTTCGGGTTCGTCCCGCAGCCCACACTGCTGCGGTAGCCGCCGTGCAGAGGCCGGCACCGGCGACGTGCACCGTGACGAGAGCCGCCGGCACGTCGGTGAAGTACTGGACGATTCCGACAAGTCCCTGAGAAACCACCAGCGCAAGCAGAACCTTCAGCCGCAACTTCACGGCGCGAGTGGCGCCGACCGCGTAGACCCCGAAGGTGAGGCCCACGAGCAGCGCAAGGTAGGCGACCAGCGTCTGTGCGTGCAGATGCACGAGTGTCACGATGTCGATGCCGAGGCGGGGGACGATTCGATCGACACTCTTGTCTCCCGCATGCGGTCCCGCACCGGTGACGAGGGTGCCGGCGACGAGGGTCGCCGCGAGCGCCACCCCGGACACGGCCGTCAGCAACCGCAGTGGCCTCGGCAGGGGCCGAGTGACGGCGCCCTCGTCCGGCTCACAGACTTTCGCGAACATGACCGTCGCAACCCAAACCATCGCCATCGACGCGAGCAGGTGGACGGCGACCGTCCACCACAGGAGTCCGGTGAGGACGGTGACACCGCCGATCACCGCCTGAACAACGGTGCCGAGAGGCATCATCCACGCATAGACGATCACCTCCTGGCGACGTCGTGCTCGGGTCACCGCCAATACGATTGCAGCTGCCGCGAGAACGACCACGAAGGTGAGGAGTCGGTTGCCGAACTCGACCACTTGATGGAGAACGGCGACTTCGCCGTGTAGGACAGGGGTGAAGCTGCCCTCGAAGCACTGCGGCCAGGTCGGGCATCCGAGACCGGAGGCGGTCACGCGGACGACCGCTCCGGTGACGGCGATGCCGCCCTGCGTCAGGATCACGACGAACGCCAGCACGCGTTGTAGCCGTACTGACGGAAGCGGGAGTCGATCGACCAGGCTCAGGAAGCGGCGATATAGCACGCCAACGATGGTAGTGGTCGATCAACTACAGCTTGTCGTTGACCCTGGTTCGGTACATTACTTCGACTGGATCTGCAGCATTCCGGTGATTGTCCCTTGCAGGTACGAGCCTGCCTTCGTGATCGTCCCGGACATCTGCAGCGTGTCGTTCGCGACCGTTCCAGGGAGCGGAGTCGCTGCGACCACTCTGCCGTCGGCCGGGTTCAGCACCGTGAACGTGAACGTGTCGAGAGGTGTCGTGGACTCCGGGCCACTTCGAACGACCGTGTAGAGGTTGCCGTCACCGGTCGACAGGTGCGGAACGGCCGCGCTTCGGATCGGTGAGTTCCAGACTTGATGACACCCGACCGGGTCGATGTCGACCCTGGTGAGGCCACCGCCGAACGGGGCCGAGTCGGGTACGGAGGGCCCGGCCCCATCCGGAGTGGCGGGATAGGGGTAGCCGTAGGTGCTCGCAACGTAAACCGAATCGCCGATCCCGATCGGGGAGTTCTCGCTGCCGTTGGGGCGCTCACCGCCGTCCAGAACCGGGATGGTGCACATGTCACGGCCGGACGACGTATCGAATACTCGAAGAGACACCGTGGGGTCCGCGTTGTCCACCACAGCGAGGTAGTCACTCCCGGTTGCCGGACCGAAGTAGGTGGGGGTGGAGCCGGTGCCCCAACTGAGCTGCCCGGGCTTGCGGGCCGGCCCCCGGTCGTACGCCTGTCGCCAATCGACCTCTATTCGGCCTCCTACGAGTCGTAGCTGGTACAGCGCATGTGTCGTGGCGACGGCCGTTCCGGCCGGCGACGTGGAAATGCTGTTCTGTACCTGCTCACCCGATTCGAGGGTGCGGGATCGGACCTGTCCGGACTGATCGACGGCCCCCACGACACCGGCCGCGGTGGCGAACCACACGTTCCCGTCCCAATCCGGAGATAGGCCTGTCACGTTGTCGCCCTCGGCGATCGCACCGGCGAGGTTGACCGTTTCGTCGACGTGCAAGGACCAACGGCCCTCGGCGTCGCGGGAGTGGGAGATTCGCTGCAGTTTGCGTTCCCCGTCGACCGCCACGAGTCGATCGTCGTTGTCGAGATACGCGTACACGCCGCCGAGAAGTGAGCCCTTCGCCAACTCGAGGTGTGCCAGCGATCCGCCGAGCAGCGCGGGTGACTTCGGGTCGAGAAGATGAACCGTGGGCGTGCGCCCGATGATCGGGGTGCACAGGGCCACCACCAGCTCGTCCGAGCCTTCGAGGAGAGTGGGGCAGGCGGCTGCGAGTGGGCGCGCGTCCACGGAGTGTGCCTGTGCGCCGGGTCCGGGCAGGGGAGTGACGTCCGACGATGCGGCGTCACCGTGCATCGTCGCTGTTCCCACCGGTCCGAGATACGGGTTCGGTGGTGTTGCCGGTCCCCAGTGCGGTGCTGCGGACGCAGTTGGTACGCACATGATGATGGCCGCGAGTGCCGCGAAGATCGGGGCGCTCGCGCGACGGGCGACCATGGCCGCGCCAAGGTTCGAATGGGCGAGCTTCTTCGCGTCACGATGCACTGGACGAGCCTGCGCTCGGAATTGAACAACGGCCATGGTTCGGATCAGACGAACTTGAACGTCTTGGTGGCCGCGATGCCCGCAGCTGCAGCCCACACGGTGAGGACGAAGACGCTGAGCCAGTCGACCCCTTGTCCGAGGGCGGACTGTAGCGCATGCGCGAGAGCCCCGGACGGGATGAGCCGAGCGCCCGTGTCGAGGGCTGCCGGCACATCTCCGGTGACGAACACCATGCTGCCCACGCCTACCATGATGAACCACAGAATATTCGCCAGCGCGAGAACGATCTCGGCGCGCAGAGTGCCTCCGAGGAGCAGTCCCATGGCCGCGAAGGTGATCGTGCCGAGTGCCAGGATCACTGCCCCCAGGAGCAGCCCGACGAGGGTGGGGCGCCACCCCAGTGCCAGTCCGATCGCACCGAGAAGTAATGCCTGGAGAGCCACGACCAGAACGACGGCTGCGCTCTTTCCGGCGATGATTCCCCACTTCGGAAGCGGGGTCGCACCGAGTCGCTTGAGGGCGCCGTACCGCCGGTCGAATCCCACCGCGATCGCTTGACCTGTGAAGGCGGTGGACATGACCGCCACCATCATGACGGCCGGAACCACCGTGTCCACGCGGGAAGTTCCGAGGTCTCCTACCGGCAGCAGGCAAAGCCCGATCAGCAGGGTGATCGGGATGAACATCGTCAACAGGAGTTGCTCTCCGTTGCGCAGAAGGAGTTTGAGCTCGAGTGCCGTCTGCGCGCGCAGCATCGCCGCGGGCGCATTCGGGCGTGGATTCGGGATGAACGTGCCCACGTCGAACCGGTTACCAGACAGACGATCTCCGGTGTTCACGTTCATCCTCTCAATTCCTTGCCCGTGAGCTCGAGGAACACGTCTTCGAGGCTCCGCTGGTCGACGCGGATCTCGCCGATCAGCGCACCGAGGTCTACACACCACGATGCGACGGCGCTGACGATCGCCGGATCGATCGATCCTTCGACCACGTAGGTCCCCGGTGTCGATTCGTGTGCTCGGAACCCACTGGGCAGCGTGTTTGCGAGTTTCGTGACGTCGAGACCTGGTGGTGCGGTGACGCGTAGTTGCCCTTCGGCGCCGTGGCTGGTGACCTGTGCCGGCGTACCTGATGCCACGATTCGCCCGTGGTCGATGATGACCAGTTCGTCGGCGAGTTCCTCGGCTTCGTCCATGAGGTGCGTCGTGAGGAGGACGCTCACGCCGTCACGACGGAGTGCGTCGATCAGCTCCCACACGAGAAGGCGGGCCTGGGCATCGAGTCCCGCCGTCGGCTCGTCCAGAAATACCAGTTCGGGCCGCCCGACCAGAGCGCAAGCAAGGGCCAGTCGTTGCTGTTGCCCACCGGACAGACGTCGGTACGGGGTCCGCCTCGAGTCGTCGAGACCGAGGCTGCGCAGCAGCCAGTCGACGTCCAACGGGTCCGCCGAGTACGAGGCGACGAGTTCGAGCATCTCGCCCGCTTTGGAGCCCGGGTACGCGCCTCCGCCCTGGAGCATCACTCCGATACGGCTGCGAAGTTGCGCCGACTCGGCAATGGGGTCGAGGCCGAGGACTCGGACACGTCCCGAATCCGGACGGACGAAGCCTTCGCACATTTCGACGGTGGTGGTCTTTCCCGCACCGTTGGGTCCGAGCAGCGCGAGCACCTGGGAACGATGCACGGTCAGGTCGAGTCCGGCGACAGCGGTCTTGCCGTCGTACGCCTTCGTCACGCCCTCGAGATGAACTGCGGGTGTCGAGTCCCCGCGCGCGTTGGCCGTCACGGGGACTCAGCGTAAGCCCCGGCGGGATCGTCACGATCCGCTGCCCCGGCTTTTTCGGTGGGCGGTTCCACGCGCCACGGGAGTCGATTGCGGGTGATCACGATGAGAGTGCCGACGGTGAACACGGTTGCGATTGCCGCCTGCACGATCACGAACGGCTGTTCCTCGCCGCCCTTCGGCATGAGAATCACGCTGACGATCGACGAGAAGATGATCGCGGGAATCCGAAACGCCCTGGTGGTGGCCCAGGCCGCCAGTGGCAGGACCGCCCACAGCAGATACCAGGGCTGGACCACGGGAAAGAGCAGGACGACTGCGCCGACGGCCAGACCGAGTGCGCCGACTGCGTGGATGCGGCCGTACAGAACGGCGAACAACATCCGGATCGCAATGTACGCGGCGACGAGCGACGCGATCGGCCTGGTGAGACTGAGTACTGCCGTGGTGTGATCACCCAGCCCCAGGAGTACCCCGCCGAGTCCGGTGACCATGCCCAGGAGCGTGGGGATCGACATCCAACTGCGAACGGCGTTGGCGGTCCCGAGGGTGTGAATCCATCCGATGCCGAGGCCGCTGCCGACACTCACCGCGGCCGTGACCAGCACCGCGATCCCGACGAGCAGTGCTGCCGCCCCGAGTACCGCCTTGACCGTGCCGCCCCATCTTCGTGCCAGCGCCATACCCACGAATCCCAGCGCGAGCAGGGACGGAATCTTGATGGTCGAGGAGAGGGCGACCAGGACGGCGCCGGCGACGAGAAGCCACATCGCTCTGCCACCCAGCGGCCTCGAACTTTCGATCGCGCGCAGCGCCAGTTCCATGCCCGCCAACATCAGCCCGAGCATCAGGGCTTCGTTGTGGATCCCCGCGACGAGGTGGAAGAGCACGAGGGGATTCGCGGCGCCCAGCCACAGAGCGGCAACCGCGGACACCCCGCAGCGGCGTGCGAGGCGGGGGAGTGCCCACACGATCATGGCGACGCCCGCAAGAGCCAGAAGTCGGTGCAGAAATATGCCTGCGACGATGTTCTCGCCGGTCAGCGCCGTGATTCCTTTGCCCATCCACAGGAAGAGGGGTCCATAGGGTGCGGGAGTGTCTCGCCAGATAGTCGGGACGGTTCTGGTGAGGACGTGATCCACGCCGAGCGCACCGGCAGGGCCGATCTCATACGGGTCGAGACCGCGCGCCGCAATCTCGCTCTGTGCCAAGTACGAATACGCGTCCTTGCTGAACATCGGAGGCGCAACGATCAGCGGGAGGATCCACAGCAGCAACGTGCGGTCGAGTTGGGAACGGTTGAGTTGGCGACGCACCGGACCACCTCGGCGACCCAAGTTGCCGACGGCGAACCTCCCGAGGAGCAGCCATGCGATCACCACCATGACAGTTCCCGTCATGGTGAGGGTGAGGGCGGCACTGGGAATTCGGGCAGGCAGCCCGAGAACACGCAGACCCTGAACCGGATTCTGGAGAACGGGATGTGACCCTGCGCCCAGGGACCCGACCAGCATGAGGACAGCGCCGGTGGCACCGAAGCGACGAATGCCACGGAACTGCTCGTTTTCGTGGCGGTTCAAGCCGGGCGCTTCGCTCACGCCGGCCGGCTCGCCCGCGTCGTCATGGAGGGCGTCGGCCACGGTAGGGCGGTGCGTGCGACCGTCTATGCCGAGGAATCGTCGCATCAGCTCGATCGGTGCTCGGCGCGGTGGTGTCGCTGGGGTCCGATCGGTGTCGGGCGCCGGAACGGCGGATTCCGGGGTATCGGGGGTCTGCGGCACATGTGGGAGCGTAGTCGGCCCGGGCGGGTGGCCCGTAGGGCCGGGTTGGGGGTGACGCCGTGGGTGGCCCGTAGGGCCGGGTTGGGAGTTCGAACAACTCCGGCAGCGGTCTTGTTCCCGCATGTCATGCAGGTAACCCTTAGTGGACCAGCGTCATCAATTCCGTCACACTGGTGTTGTGAAAACGGATGCAACGCGACGGGTGACCGAGGAAGGTGCTGGTAGAGCGCCTTCGGCGGTCGAGCCTACCCATGCGTCATCGCCCGTTGTCATCGGTCACGAAGGCCATACGCGGGCGGCGGTCGTGAGGCTGCTTCTCGAAGAAGGCCCCATCACCGCCTCCGAGATCGGACGCAAACTGGGTCTCAGTGCCGCCGGTGTGCGACGACACCTCGACGCGCTCATCGAATCCGACGAAGCCCGCGAGGCCTCGACAGTTGCGGTCCGGCATCGCGGTCGTGGACGACCTGCAAAGTACTTTCAGATCACCGCACACGGTCGTGGGCGGCTGGGACACGCGTACGACGATCTTGCAGGTGCCGCGATGCGCCAGCTGCGAGAGGTCGGCGGCAACTCGGCAATCACCGAGTTCGCGAGGCGTCGAGTGGACGCGATCGTCGGAAACGTGGAAGCGGTCGACGGTCAGAACTCGGGCGAGGTCGAGAAGACGGCGGGCGCAATCGCGGATGCCTTCACCGAAGCCGGTTTCGCTGCGTCCATCAGACCGGTCGGTCACGGCGTGCAGATCTGCCAGCACCATTGCCCGGTGTCGCACGTCGCCGAGGAATTCCCCGAACTCTGCGACGCGGAGCGCGACGCGTTCACCGAACTGTTGGGCACCCACGTGCAACGCCTGGCGACCATTGCAAACGGGGACTGTGCGTGCACAACTCACGTTCCACTCGGGCCCGCACCACCCCAACCTCCGTCCACGTAGGTCCTCCACGGATCCACACCAACGTCCTCCCGGCGAACAGCCCCTCGCCGATCAAGAATCAAGACTCCGGAAGGAGCTCGCATGACCGTCACTTCGGACCAGGTCGATGCCACTCAGGGTGGCGCCGAGCCGCTGACCCAGGAAGAGACCATCGCGTCGCTCGGCCACTACGGTTACGGCTGGTCGGACTCGGACGAGGCAGGTGCTGCAGCCCAGCGCGGCCTGTCCGAGGCAGTGGTGCGTGACATCTCGGAGAAGAAGAACGAGCCGGACTGGATGCTGGACATCCGACTCCGTGCCCTGAAGACGTTCGACAAGAAGCCCATGCCGAACTGGGGTTCGAACCTCGAAGGCATCGACTTCGACAACATCAAGTACTTCGTCCGCTCGAGCGAGAAGCAGGCGGAGAACTGGGAAGACCTTCCCGAGGACATCAAGAACACGTACGACAAACTGGGTATCCCGGAAGCGGAGAAGCAGCGGCTCGTCGCGGGTGTGGCCGCGCAGTACGAGTCGGAGGTCGTCTATCACTCGATCCGTGAGGATCTCGAGTCGCAGGGCGTGATCTTCCTCGACACCGACTCGGGTCTGCGCGAGCATCCGGAGCTGTTCAAGGAGTACTTCGGAACGGTCATCCCTGCCGGTGACAACAAGTTCTCCGCTCTGAACACGGCAGTGTGGTCGGGTGGGTCGTTCATCTACGTCCCGCCGGGCGTCCACGTGGACATCCCACTGCAGGCCTACTTCCGCATCAATACCGAGAACATGGGCCAGTTCGAGCGCACTCTGATCGTCGTGGACGAGGACGCCTCGGTGCACTACGTCGAGGGATGTACCGCACCGATCTACAAGTCGGACTCGCTTCACTCCGCGGTGGTCGAGATCATCGTGAAGAAGGGTGGCCACTGCAGGTACACGACCATTCAGAACTGGTCGAACAACGTGTACAACCTGGTCACCAAGCGCACCAAGGTCGAGGCCGGTGGATCCATGGAGTGGGTCGACGGCAACATCGGCTCCAAGGTCACCATGAAGTACCCGGCCGTCTGGATGATGGGCGAGCACGCGCGGGGCGAGGTCCTGTCGGTGGCGTTCGCCGGTGAAGGACAGCACCAGGACACCGGCGCCAAGATGCTTCACCTCGCGCCGCACACGTCGTCCACGATCATCAGCAAGTCCGTTGCCCGCGGTGGCGGACGGTCCTCCTACCGTGGACTCGTGCAGGTCAACAAGGGTGCCCATGGTTCCAAGTCGACCGTGAAGTGTGACGCACTGCTGGTCGACCAGGTCAGCCGGTCGGACACCTATCCGTATGTCGACATCCGCGAGGACGACGTGACGATGGGGCACGAGGCGACTGTGTCGAAGGTGAGCGACGACCAGTTGTTCTACCTCATGAGCCGCGGGCTGACCGAGGACGAGGCAATGGCAACGGTGGTTCGTGGATTCGTCGAGCCCATCGCGAAGGAACTCCCTATGGAGTATGCGCTCGAACTCAACCGCCTGATCGAATTGCAGATGGAAGGGGCGGTGGGTTAGTGACCACGCCAGAAACCGATGTCAACAAGCTGGGTGTGACGGGCGCAGTCGCGGGGGAGAACCCGACGCGGACTGCGACAGGGTCGCCGATCGTCAACAAAGGTGAGGTTTTCACCTCGTACGACGTGAATGCTTTCGAGATTCCCGCTGGTCGCGACGAGGTGTGGCGTTTCACGCCGTTGCGTCGCCTTCGTGGACTGCACGACGGCACGGCCGTGGCATCCGGCGCGGCCCCCGTGGAGGTGAATGGCCCGGACTCCGTGAAGGTGGAGACGGTCGACCGCACCGACGAACGGCTCGGACAGGGCGGGGCTCCCGCCGATCGCATCGCGGCCCAGGCGTACTCGTCGTTCGATTCGGCCACCGTCGTGACGGTCGGTCGTGAGGTCGAAGTACCCGAGACGGTGAACGTCGTCGTCACCGGGCCGGGCGAGGGCGAGGTCGCGTTCGGTCACATTCAGATTCGTCTCGAAGAGTTCGCGAACGCCACCGTCGTTCTCGATCACCGTGGCAGCGGCACCTACGCCGAGAACGTCGAGTTCGTCCTCGGCGACAGCGCGCGTCTGACGGTGGTTGCCGTTCAGGACTGGAGCGATGATGCGGTCCACGTGACCGCTCACCACGCGCGTCTCGGCCGCGACTCCGTGCTGCGGCACACCAATGTGAGCCTCGGCGGAGATCTCGTCCGCCTCACCGGCACGGTGAAGTACACCGGCCCGGGTGGCGACGCCGAAATGCTCGGACTGTACTTCGCGGACGCCGGTCAACATTTCGAGCAGCGCTTGCTCGTCGACCATTCGCAGCCGCACTGCAAGTCGAACGTCGTCTACAAGGGTGCACTGCAGGGTGACCCCGGTTCGGGAAAGCCAGACGCGCACACCGTGTGGATCGGCGATGTGTTGATCCGCGCAGAGGCGGAGGGCACCGACACGTTCGAGCTCAACCGCAACCTGGTTCTGACGGACGGAGCCCGGGCCGACTCGGTTCCGAACCTCGAGATCGAGACCGGTGAGATCGTCGGGGCCGGTCACGCCAGCGCTACCGGCCGATTCGACGACGAGCAGCTGTTCTACCTGCGTGCTCGCGGTATTCCGGAGGAGCAGGCTCGTCGCCTCGTCGTCCGCGGATTCTTCCACGAGATCATCAACAAGATCGCAGTTCCCGAACTGCGTGAGCGTCTCGAGGCAGCTGTCGAAACCGAATTGGCCGCTGTCGGCGCCTGACGCCGCCACCTGGCCGGTAATCATCGAAATTTCGAAGGAACACAATGTCTACGCCTGAAAACACTCTTCCCGAGAACTCGGTTCTCGAAGTCCGCGACCTCCACGTCAACGTCGCGAACACCGACGCCAACGCAGAGCCGATCAACATCCTCAAGGGCGTGAACCTCACCGTCCGGTCGGGTGAAACGCACGCGATCATGGGCCCGAACGGCTCCGGAAAGTCGACCCTGTCGTACGCCATCGCCGGGCACCCCAAGTACCAGGTCACGTCCGGGTCGATCACTCTCAACGGTGAAGACGTGCTGGAGATGAGCGTCGACGAGCGCGCCCGGGCAGGTCTCTTCCTCGCGATGCAGTACCCCGTCGAGGTCCCCGGTGTATCGATGTCCAATTTCCTCCGCACCGCCGCGACGGCTGTGCGCGGCGAGGCCCCGAAGCTGCGCCATTGGGTGAAAGAGGTCAAGGAGTCGCTGGCCGAGCTCGACATCGATCCCTCGTTCGGCGAGCGCAGCGTCAACGAAGGTTTCTCGGGCGGTGAGAAGAAGCGTCACGAGATCCTGCAGCTCGGTCTGCTCAAGCCCAAGATCGCGATCCTGGACGAGACGGACTCCGGTCTGGACGTGGACGCACTTCGCGTCGTCTCGGAGGGTGTGAATCGGTACAAGGACCGTGAGCACGGCGGAATTCTGCTCATCACGCACTACACCAGGATCCTGCGATACATCACCCCGGACTTCGTGCACGTGTTCGTCGACGGTCGTGTCGTCGAATCCGGCGGCCCCGAACTTGCCGACGAGCTCGAGGCCAACGGCTACGAGCGGTTCACCGCTGCCGCAGCGAACCAGGCCTCCGCAACCCAGGGAGCGTAACCACAGATGACCACCTCGGTGCGTGCACTGGACGTCACCAGGATCAGGGAGGACTTCCCGATCCTGGGGCGCACGGTGCGCGACGGCAAACCTCTCGTCTACCTCGATTCGGGAGCAACGTCACAGCGCCCGAATCAGGTACTCGATGCCGAACGCGAGTTTCTGACGACGTGTAACGCGGCGGTCCACCGAGGTGCTCATCAGCTGGCCGAAGAGGCAACCGATGCCTACGAAGGCGCGCGTGAGGCGATCGCCGGCTTCGTGGGCGTCGACGGCGACGAGATCGTGTTCACGAAGAACGCGACCGAGGCACTCAACGTCGTCACCTATGTTCTCGGCGACGATCGATTCGATCTGAAGGTCGGCCCGGGCGACGAGATCGTCATCACCGAACTCGAACACCACGCCAACCTGGTGCCGTGGCAGGAACTCGCGCGCCGAACCGGCGCTACGTTGCGGTGGTACGGCGTGACGGACGACGGGCGCATCGACCTCGATTCGTTGGATCTCACCGACGCGGTGAAGGTCGTTGCGTTCAGTCACCAGTCGAACGTCACGGGCGCCGTCGCCCCGGTGGAAGAGTTGGTGCGCCGCGCCAAGGCGGTCGGTGCGCTGGTGGTTCTCGACGCCTGCCAGTCCGTGCCGCACATGGCGGTGGATTTCCACCGCCTCGGTGTCGACTACGCCGCGTTCTCGGGACACAAGATGCTCGGGCCCTCGGGCGTCGGCGTGTTGTACGGCCGACGTGAGTTGTTGAACGCGATGCCGCCGTTCATCACAGGCGGTTCGATGATCGAGACCGTCACCATGGAGGTAACCACCTTCGCGGTGCCGCCACAGCGCTTCGAGGCCGGCGTTCCGATGACCTCACAGGTGGTGGGCCTCGGCGCTGCTGTGGCGTACCTGGACGAGATCGGGATGGATGCCGTTGCCGCACATGAGCACGCGCTGACGGCGGCCGCTCTGGAGGCGCTGACCGCCATCCCGGGTGTACGCATCGTAGGACCTACCACGACGGAAGATCGTGGCGGAGCGGTGTCCTTCGTCGTGGACGGCATCCACGCACACGATCTCGGTCAGATCCTCGACGACGAGGGTGTCGCGATCCGGGTCGGCCACCACTGCGCCTGGCCGTTGCACCGACGTTTCGGTGTCACAGCCACGGCACGCGCGTCGTTTGCGCTGTACAACACCGTCGACGAGGTAGACGCGCTCGCAGCGGCGATCCGACGGGCGCGTGATTTCTTCGGGGTGACCGACTGATGCGAATGGAACAGATGTACCAGGAAGTGATCCTGGACCACTACAAGCATCCGCACGCACGAGGCCTGCGCGAACCCTACGGGGCCGAAGTGCACCACGTGAACCCGACGTGTGGTGACGAGGTGACCCTCCGCGTCCACATCGCCGACGACGGAACCGTGGGCGACGTGTCGTACGACGGACAGGGATGCTCCATCAGCCAGGCCGCCACGTCCGTTCTCACCGATCAGGTGATCGGCATGCCGGTGAACGAGGCGCTGGAGACTGTGGCCGCTTTCAACGAGATGGTGAGCAGCCGTGGCACCGTGGAGGGCGACGAGGACGTCCTCGGAGACGGCATCGCCTTCGCCGGAGTATCGAAGTACCCGGCCCGCGTGAAGTGCGCGTTGCTGGGATGGATGGCATTCAAGGATGCGGTTGTTCGAATAATGGAAGACGAACCCGCACGAATCGGAGGACCCACATCATGAGCGAGACTCAGGCTTCGGAAGCCGAGACCACGACAACCGAGGAGGGCGCCACATACGACGCGAATCGTTCGACCGGCACAGTCCCCGAAGTGGCGCGGCTCGAGGATCTCGAAGAGGCGATGCGCGACGTCGTCGACCCCGAACTCGGGATCAACGTGGTCGATCTCGGATTGGTCTACGGCATCACCGAGGACGACGACGTCGTCACGGTGGACATGACACTCACCTCGGCTGCGTGCCCGCTCACCGACGTCATCGAGGATCAGGCGAGAGGCGCTTTGGTGCGGAGCGGAATCTGCGAAGATCTGAAGATCAACTGGGTATGGCTGCCGCCGTGGGGTCCTGACAAGATCACGGACGACGGACGCGAGCAGCTTCGCGCCCTCGGCTTCACCGTCTAGCCGGTCTTTCTGGCGGGTCGGCGGCTGCTTGCCGCCTTCTTCGCAGGTTTGGCGGACTTGTCGTCGCCCGATTTCTTCGTCGACGACTTTGCTCCCTTCGTGCGGCTCTCCACCGACTTCCCAGCGGCCTCCACACTGCGTTGGAGGGCCGCGACGAGGTCGACCACTTCGGCATCCTCTTCGGGCTTGTCGCCTGACTCGACGGGTACGACCTTCCTGCCTCCGGAGCTGATCATCTCGTCCAGGAGTTCGCGCAACTGAGCTTGGTACTCGTCGGTGAACTCGCTCGGGTCGAAGTCTTCGGCCATGCTCTCGACGAGTGTCTCGGCCATGGCCAGTTCTTTCGGCTTCGGCTTCTCGGCGCCGTCCAGAGAGGGAAACTCGGCCGCTCGTACTTCGTCCGGCCACAACAGCGTCTGGATCACGAGGACGCCGTCGCGTGATCTCATCGCCGCGAGTCTCGTGCGCTGGCGCAGCGTGAAATGCACGAGGGCGGTCCTGTCACTCTCCGCCAGTGCGGTGGCAAGCAGGACATAGGCCTTCGGTGAGGACGAGTCCGGTTCGAGGTAGTAACTCTTCTCGAAGAGGATCGGGTCGATCTGGTCGGTGGGAACGAACTGCAGTACCGGTATTTCGTGCTTTTCGGCCGCCGGCAGTTTGTTGAAATCGTCGTCGTCGAGAATTACTCGGACGCCGTCGTCCGAGTCGTAGGCCTTGTCGATGTCGGCATATTGGATGACATTCCCGCACTCGGAGCACACACGGTTGTATTTGATTCGTCCGCCATCCTTGGCGTGGACCTGGTGAAAGCGAATGTCATGGTCTTCGGTTGCCGAGTAGACCTTGACCGGCACATTCACCAAACCGAACGCAATCGAGCCTTTCCATATCGAGCGCATGGGTTCCATCATGAGCGCAATGGCGTGGTTCCGCGAGGCTCATGGCCGATGTCGGCGAAATACGGCTCGAACGATCGTGTATCGAAGTCGGGTGGGGGAGCGGCGAAACACGCTCCACATGGCAGCGAGAGTCCGCCTCGTATCCGCACGCGACGACAGGTAAGCGCGTTGCTGCCCGGGGGGGCTCGTGAAGAAGGCCTCGAAGAAGTCACCGGCGTTCGACGTGTCGAGGTCGAGAAGTACCCGCAGGCCCGCCATGCGAAGTGCTGCGACCGCGCGTGCGGGCAACGGCCACACAGTCGACCCAGACACCGTGCCATCCGCCAGGGCAGCAGACATCCGATCGGCCAGCGCGAGGCTCGCTGCGACGCTGTATCCCGTTCCCGGATGGATCAGGCCACCGCGCGCACCGAAAGCGAGGCTTTTGCCGTGACGCGCGGACGGTTCCACCACGAAGTTCACCACCTCGATCTCGGCGCCGTCCGGAACGGTGATCCCTCGTGCTTCCAGTCGATGCAACAGTCGTTCTCGGAGCACGCGGACCGACAGGGGAGGAGAGCCCACCAGACACGTCTCCTCGAGCAGAACTCGGTCGGGTCCGGTCGGTACGGCGTACAGGAACGACGGCTGCTCGGAGGAGTCGGCGCCGTTGTCGCCTTGCCAGTCCATGAACCAGCTTGTCCGGCCTTCCAGGGCCGGAGCCGCGGAGGCTCGATCGAGGAAGACGCCATAGGCGGTCTGGCGGGCCGCACCACGCGTCTCGGTGCCGCGGGCGTCGACAACATAACGAGCGTGGAGAACCGTGCCGTTCTCGAGGACTACTGCGTCCGTGGCCAGGAGAACAGCTCTACCTGCAACTATGTGCGCTTTGCTGATATTCAGTATTGATTGCAGTGTACGTGTATCGAATACGCAGTAGGTGCGCCCGAGTGTGCGGGGCCGTCCGGCGCGGACGGCGGGGTAGGGGACACGCGAAGCCACGGACGACCGATCGAGCCACTCGGGTAGCTCGTCTTCCCATGCGGCGTAGGTCGGTGCCCAGACTCTGTCGGGGGAGTTGTCGACGACGAGGACGTCCAGCCCGCGGAGGAGGCATCGATGGGCGAGCGCTCTGCCTGCCGGGCCGAGTCCGACGATCGCCACGTCGGGGAGGGGAGGTTCGCCGGCCATCCTCAGGACGTTAGTCGGGTTCGCCGAGAATCCCTCGGCCTTTCGTATTACACTCGGACTGCGACGGAACTGCTGGATAACCGGAACTTGGCCCCGGCTCTTACGTGCGGGTCGCACACAGGCGAGACAACCAGACCACGTACCGAACTGCACGACCTCGCCTACCGCATCCACGACAAGGCGGGCCCTGGTTAGCAGGGTCACGGTTCGTGTGGTCGGGGAGAGGGCCGATGGGCGGTAAACTCGGTGGTTCTTGTGCTCGGCATCGGGCATTCTGACATCGACCGGTCGACAACCACGAGGAGTTCTGTTGATTACCGCCACCGACCTGGAAGTTCGTGCAGGTGTGCGGACCTTGCTCACTGCGCCGGGGCCTGCCCTGCGTATTCAGCCAGGGGATCGAATCGGACTGGTGGGTCGAAACGGTGCCGGCAAAACCACGACGCTGCGCATTCTCGCCGGCGAGGGCGAGCCGTATGCAGGTTCCGTTGTCAGGACCGGTGACCTGGGTTATCTACCCCAGGACCCGAAGGAGGGGGACCTGGACGTCCTCGCCAAGGACCGGGTTCTGTCCGCACGTGGACTCGACGCACTACTCCGTGACATGGAGAAGCAGCAAATCCTCATGGCCGAGGTGGTAGACGACTCGGCGCGCGACCGGGCAGTAAAGAAGTACGGCCAGCTCGAGGACCGATTCTCGTCCCTCGGTGGATACGTCGCCGAGTCCGAGGCCGCGCGGATCTGCAACAGCCTGGGACTTGCAGATCGCATCCTCGATCAACAGTTGCACACGCTCTCGGGTGGTCAGCGTCGTCGCGTCGAACTCGCCCGGATTCTTTTCGCGGCCTCCGACGGCAGCGGAGGCCGTTCCGACACGACACTGCTTCTGGACGAGCCCACCAACCACCTCGACGCGGACTCGATCACGTGGCTTCGTGGCTTCCTGCAGAACCACGAGGGCGGTCTCGTGGTGATCAGTCACGACGTCGACCTCCTGAACGACGTCGTCAATCGCGTGTGGTTTCTCGACGCCGTCCGCGGTGAGGCCGACGTCTACAACATGGGCTGGAAGAAGTACCTCGATGCACGTGCGACGGACGAGCAGCGTCGTCGCCGGGAGCGGGCTAACGCGGAGAAGAAGGCCGGTGCACTCCGTGCCCAGGCGGCGAAGCTCGGTGCGAAGGCCACGAAGGCGGTGGCCGCTCAGAACATGGCGAAGCGTGCCGACAAGCTGATCGCGAACCTCGACGAGGAACGCGTGTCGGACAAGGTGGCGCACATCCGGTTCCCGGAACCGGCCGCATGCGGCAAGACGCCGTTGATGGCCAAGAACCTGACGAAAGTGTACGGGTCACTGGAGATCTTCACCGGTGTCGACCTCGCGATCGATCGAGGCTCCCGCGTGGTCGTACTCGGACTCAACGGTGCAGGCAAGACCACGCTGCTGAGACTGCTGGGTGGCACGGAAGAGCCGGACGCCGGCGCATTGGAGCCAGGTCACGGTCTGAAGATCGGCTACTTCGCGCAGGAACACGACACGTTGGACGACAATGCGTCCGTCTGGGAGAACATCCGTCACGCTGCACCCGACACGGGGGAGCAGGAACTGCGATCCCTGCTCGGTGCGTTCATGTTCACCGGACCGCAGCTCGAGCAACCCGCCGGAACCCTGTCCGGTGGTGAGAAGACTCGATTGGCTCTCGCGGGTCTGGTCTCGTCGGCGGCGAACGTGCTTCTGCTCGACGAGCCCACCAACAACCTGGATCCGATCTCTCGTGAGCAGGTGCTGGATGCGCTGCGTAGCTACAAAGGGGCGGTCGTACTCGTCACTCACGACCCGGGAGCTGCCGAAGCTCTCGATCCCGAACGCGTGATTCTGCTTCCCGACGGCACCGAGGATCACTGGTCACAGGAATACCTGGAGCTGATTCAGCTCGCGTGAGCGGACCTGCAGGTTCTAGGCTGGAATCACCGTCGCACGTCGACTGGAGGAACCATGGCCGACCTCGGAATGTTCGCCAAGGGCGCCCGTATCACCGGGTCCTCGCGTGTCGATCTCCGTAAGGAGCTGCGGGCCAGATACGACAACGGGGCAAGCATCCGATCTCTCGCCAACGAGACGGGGCGCTCGTACGGATTCGTCCGCAACGTTCTGGCGGAATCCGGGGTCGAACTCCGGGGTAGGGGCGGAGCGCACCCATCGAGCGGGCACGGATCGGCGTGATCGCTCAGCGGCTGCGACGCACGGTTTCCTCGACGAGGTCCAGCACCGACTGCAGGTTGTCACCCGCATGCCCGGACGCGATCCTCGCGACCAAACCGTCCATCACGAGGTCCAGGTAGCCGATCAGCACCTCCGTCGGGACATCGTCACGCAGCCTGCCGGCGGACTTCTGTCGAGTCAGACGCGCTGCGGTCGCCTCCGTGAGTTCGGCGGAGCGCAACGACCAACTCTTGCGGAACTCGGGATCGGTGCGGAGCCGACGGGCGATCTCGAGTCTCGTGCCCAACCAGTCGAAATCCTCGGGCGTCTCCAACATGTCGCGCATGACCTGTACGAGGCCTTCTTCGGCGACGACGTCGGCCATGCGGGTCGCGTCCTCGTGAGCGAGGGCGAGGAACAACCCGTCCTTGTCCTTGAAATGATGGAAGATCGCACCGCGCGACATGCCGGTGACCTCTTCGAGACGGCGCACGGTGGCACCGTCGTAACCGAATTCGGCGAAGCATCGACGCGC
The DNA here is from genome assembly GCF_042719695.1 of Rhodococcus sp. NPDC058521. Classification (NCBI taxonomy): domain Bacteria; kingdom Bacillati; phylum Actinomycetota; class Actinomycetes; order Mycobacteriales; family Nocardiaceae; genus Rhodococcus; species Rhodococcus sp. NPDC058521. The sequence goes on along the minus strand of NZ_JBHXNL010000004.1, from coordinate 235,907 downwards.
ACCGGCCAAGATATGGCTGCGCCGTGCTGCGAGCTGGTCTTCGCTGACCTTGGGCACTTCTTCCCGTCCTCGTTTCGCGTGCCGAAAGCACGCGGCGGACTCAGCCCTCGAGCTGAGTCCGCCGCGCGGTCGGTTCGGCTGGTGAACTAGCCCTTGATCATGTTGCGTAGCACGAACTGCAGGATGCCACCGTTGCGGTAGTAATCCGCTTCACCCGGGGTGTCGATGCGAACCACGGCGTCGAACTCGACCTTGGTTCCGTCGGTCTTGGTTGCGGTGACAGCCATCGTTTCCGGCGTGACGCCCTCGTTCAGCTTCTCGATACCGACGATGTCGAAGGTCTCGGTGCCGTCGAGCTTCAGCGACTTCGCGCTTTCGCCCTCGGGGAACTGCAGGGGAACCACGCCCATACCGATGAGGTTGGAACGGTGGATGCGCTCGAAGGACTCCGTGATGACAGCCTTGACGCCCAGGAGCGACGTGCCCTTGGCTGCCCAGTCACGCGACGATCCGGAGCCGTACTCCTTGCCGCCCAGCACGACCAGCGGGATGCCGGCCTTCTGGTAGTTCTGCGACGCGTCGTAGATGAAGGACTGCGGTCCACCGTCCTGGGTGAAGTCGCGGGTGTAGCCACCAGAGACGTCGTCGAGGAGCTGGTTGCGCAGACGGATGTTCGCGAACGTTCCGCGAATCATGACCTCGTGGTTACCACGACGCGAGCCGAGGGAGTTGAAGTCCTTGCGCTCGACGCCGTTGGCCTCGAGGTACTGCGCAGCAGGCGTGCCTGCCTTGATCGGACCTGCCGGGCTGATGTGGTCGGTGGTGACCGAGTCGCCCAGGAGAGCGAGGACGCGGGCGCCCTTGATGTCCTTGACCGGGGCAGGCTCCTTGGTCATGCCGTCGAAGTACGGTGGCTTCCGCACGTAGGTGGACTTCTCGTCCCACGCGAACGTGTCGCCCTCGGGGGTGGAGAGGTTCTGCCAGCGGCTGTCACCGGCGAAGATGGTCTCGTAGGACTTGCGGAACATGTCCTGACTGATCGAGGACTGGATGGTCTCCTCGATCTCCTGAGCCGACGGCCAGATGTCCTTCAGGAACACGTCGTTGCCTTCGGTGTCCTTACCGAGGGAATCGTGCTCGAAGTCGAAGTCCATGGTGCCGGCGATGCCGTAGGCGATGACCAGCGGCGGGGATGCCAGGTAGTTCATCTTCACGTCGGGGGAGATACGTCCCTCGAAGTTGCGGTTACCCGACAGGACCGCGGTAGCGGTCAGGTCGTTGTCGTTGATCGCCTTCGAGATCTCCTCGGGCAACGGTCCCGTGTTACCGATGCACGTGGTGCAGCCGTAACCGCCGAGGTAGTAGCCGAGCTTCTCGAGGTAGGGCCACAGACCGGCCTTCTCGTAGTAGTCGGTGACCACCTGGGAGCCGGGTGCCATGTTGGTCTTGACCCACGGCTTGGTGGACAGACCCTTCTCGACTGCATTACGTGCCAGGAGCGCCGCACCGAGCATGACGGACGGGTTCGAGGTGTTGGTGCAGGAGGTGATGCCTGCGACCACCACGGCGCCGTGGTCGAGTACGAACTCGCCGTGAGTGTCCGAGAGAACCTTGACCGGCTTGGTGGGGCGACCCTCGGAGCCGTTGGCGGCCGACTGCACGTTCACTGCACCGTCGTCTGCGAAGGAGAGGGTGGCCGGATCGCTGGCCGGGAAGGACTCTTCGACAGCCTCGTCGAGCTTGGTGTGCTCGGCGGGGTGGTTCTCCTCCACGTAGTTGTGGATGTCCTTGCGGAACGCGGTCTTGGCCTCGGTCAGCAGGATGCGGTCCTGCGGACGCTTCGGGCCTGCGATGGACGGGACGACCGTGTTGAGGTCGAGCTCGATGTACTCCGAGTACTCGGGCTCGTTCTCCGGGTCGTGCCACATGCCCTGTGCCTTGGCGTACGCCTCGACGAGCGCGAGCTGCTCGTCGCTGCGGCCGGTGAGGCGCAGGTAGTTGATGGTTTCCTCGTCGATCGGGAAGATCGCGGCGGTGGAGCCGAATTCGGGGCTCATGTTGCCGAGCGTGGCGCGGTTCGCGAGGGGAACCTCGGCGACGCCCTTGCCGTAGAACTCGACGAACTTGCCGACGACGCCGTGCTGGCGAAGCATGTCGGTGGCGGTCAGAACCACGTCGGTGGCAGTCACGCCGGGCTGAATCTCGCCGGTGAGCTTGAAGCCGACGACGCGGGGGATCAGCATCGACACGGGCTGGCCGAGCATCGCGGCCTCGGCCTCGATGCCGCCGACGCCCCAGCCGAGCACGCCGAGGCCGTTGACCATCGTGGTGTGCGAGTCGGTGCCGACGCAGGTGTCGGGGTAAGCCTGACCGTTACGGGTCATGACGGTGGGAGCCAGGTACTCGATGTTCACCTGGTGGACGATGCCCATGCCGGGGGGAACGACCTTGAAGTCGTCGAACGCGCCCTGACCCCAACGCAGGAACTGGTAACGCTCCCCGTTGCGCTGGTACTCGAGGTCGACGTTGCGCTCGAGTGCGTCGTCGCTACCGAACACGTCGAGGATGACCGAGTGGTCGATGACCATGTCGGCGGGGGACAGCGGGTTCACCTTGTTCGGGTCGCCGCCGAGGGTCGTGACCGCTTCACGCATCGTGGCGAGGTCGACGACACAGGGGACGCCGGTGAAGTCCTGCATGATCACGCGGGCCGGCGTGAACTGAATTTCGACGTTGGGTTGTGCCGAGGGGTCCCATCCCGCAATGGAGCGGATGTGATCGGCGGTGATGTTCGCGCCGTCCTCGGTGCGGAGAAGGTTCTCGGCGAGGACCTTCAATGCGTAGGGCAATTTCTCGGTGCCTGGCACGGCCGAGAGGCGGAAGATCTCGTAAGAGTTCTCACCGACCTCGAGGGTGCCCTTGGCGCCGAACGAATCAATACTGGTGCTCACGTCAGCTCCACTCGTCTATGAGGGGTGGCCGCCGACGGGGCTGTGTCGACGGCTGAACGAAACAGCGCGGGAGGCGTGTCGCCGCGGTGCTTCGCTCCAAGTCTAACAGTACGCTTGTCCTGTGAGAATTCGGGGAGTGCGTACACCCACAATCTTCACCGAGACGTCGGTACGCCGCAACGAAACGGGCAACGAAACGAGACCCAGGCAGATGACCCGTGACCACGTACAGCAACGTCGCCTCACGTACCCTTCACGAAAGTCTTCACGCGAGACCGACGTTCCTACAGCAACCCGGATGAGAGATGTCTGACCCTTTTGCCACTGTGACTCATACGAGTGCTGTGAACCCTGCGCACACCGCATCGCCGATGCTCGCGCTGCCCGTCGAATCGGTGGTCCGGCCGATGGCGGCGGATCTTCCTCCCAAAGTGGAACTGTCCGACATTCTCGAAGATGTCGCGGACGATTCGGTTTCCGCGCCCGACAAGATCGAGAAGGAACTGGTCGACGTCGTTCAACGCGCGAAGGAGTACGACGTCGATCTGCGCATCGTCGTTCTCGGCAAGGACCCGGGTCGGGATTCTCAATTGCGCGATCTTGCAACAGAAGTCGGCGCCGAGGACGGCGGGACCGTATTGGTGCTCAGCCCGAGTTGGGTGGGCACCTTCAGTGATTCGATCAGCCGAGTTCAACTCGAGGGCGGCCAGGACCGCACGTACACCGACAGTTCGGTGGACGCAGCGAACAACTTCCTCGACGAGATCATCGACCCAGGACCGCCGTGGGCTCTGATGACCCTCGTGTTGATCTTCGTTGTCGTTGCCGTAGGGGCGCTTACGTTGTTCGCGAAGAGTCGGCGTTCGTCCGGGTCGAATTCGGACACGACGCCGCAATCGCGCAACGCGGACGATTCGGCTCCGGATATCAGCGGGTAATCGGAGAAACATCACAGAGAAGTGGGGGGCGGGGGGGGCGGCGGGGGGGGGGGGGGGGGGGGCGGCGGGGGGGGGGGGGGGCGGGGGGGGGGGGAGTGCAAAAAAATCGCGCACGGAAACAAAAGAGGTTTTTTTTTGGGGAGGTTATAA
>NZ_JBHXNL010000004.1:220242-231858 GCF_042719695.1 Rhodococcus sp. NPDC058521 | reverse complement strand
CCCTCCCGCTCCTGCCTCCCGCGCCGCCCGCCCCACCCCGCTGAACACCGCCCACCCCCCCCGTCCCGGGGCCGCCCGGGGCGCGCCGCGCCCCCCCCACTTCTCTCTACTCGCAGTTGTGCCCGCGCAGTGGGGAATTCACTTCCAATTCAGCCTCGACGAATTACTACTGTGTTATTTGTGGCCAAAGTTTCCAAAGCGTCCGGAAGTGTCGTACGGTGCATCTGGCGCTTTTGGGGAAGAAGTGTCGCAGATTGGTGATTGTCGACCCATGTGGCGACGATCGTGGTTCGGGGTATCCGGCCACAGGTGGAACCGACTGCGGTACGGACCTCCCCGCACCGGACACGACTCGTCGCGTTCGGTGTCGGAACCGAGGGAGAGATTTGTGAAGCGACAATCGCCGAGCGGGCCGTACCGCTGGAGTCGCTCTCGCCCGAGAAGTCGCGGTGCGCGCCTCTTGGTCGGAATCAGCATCGTCGGCGCTCTCGTCGGGAGCACTCCGGGATTGGCGGCAGCTGTGCCGCCCCCGCCACCGAACCCCAGCGACGAACAACTCGAACAAGCCGACACCCAGGTGAACGTCGGTGTCGGTCAGGTGAGCGACTTGATCAACAGGGTTGCTCAGGCCGACGCGCAACTCGCGCAACTCGACAACGAGGTCGCGATCAAGCGCGAGGACGTCAACCGCGCTCTCGTCGATCTTCAGAACGCGCGAGGCGTCGTGGACGCGGCCGCGCGCGCAGTCGAACTGTCGCAGCAAGCCCTTCGTGACGCCGGCGCGATGATCGAGTTCGCGCAGACGGACTTCGACAAGTTCGCGGTGTCGAGCTACACGATGGGCGCGAACGTGTCGTCGATCTCGACGTACTTGGGCGCACAGGGGCCAGGCGACGTTCTCGACCGTGCCCAGATCCTCAAGATTCTCGCCGCGAATCAGAACGCGGTTCTCGATGAATTGCAGCGTGCGCGCACCGAGCAGGCCAATCGCGATTCCGAGAATCGCCAAGCCAAAGAGGAAGCGGACGCTGCCGCCGCTGCCGCCGAGTCGAAGAAGGCGGAAGCCGAGCAGTCGATCGAGACGGCCAGGAACGCGCTGGCGGCGCAGACCGAGAAGAAGGCGGCGATCGAAACCGATCGCGCCGCCGCTCAGACACAACTCGACGCGGCGCGTGGCCAGGCAGCCGGGTTGCAAGGCCAACGCGACGCATACGCGTCCTGGGACGAACAGCGAAGGGTTGAAGAAGCGCAGAACGCAGCTATGGCCGCTGCCGCGCAGGAGGCCGCCACCCAGGCCAAGGCACGCCTCGCTGCCAACCAGGCGGCACGGGATCGTGCGGCGGCCCTCGCAGCCGGACAGCGTTCCCACACGGCGCTCGAGGACTCCACCGGTGGGGAAGACTCGACGGAGGACGGCTCCACGGAAGACGAGTATTCGGACGAGTGGAGTGACGAGGATTCCGACACCGAATCGCAGGGCTCTACGCTCACCGGCGAGGCAGCGATCGAGACGGTGATCGACCGAGGGCTGTCGCAGATCGGTGTCACGTACGCGTGGGGTGGTGGCGACGAGAACGGACCGACCAAGGGTATTCGCGACGGCGGTGTGGCCGACAGTTACGGCGACTTCAACAAGGTCGGCTTCGACTGCTCCGGACTGATGATCTACGCGTTCGCGGGTATCGGAATCTCGCTCCCGCACTACACCGGATACCAGTACACGGCGGGGGAGCAGATTCCGTCGTCGCAGATGAAGCGCGGCGACATGCTGTTCTGGGGACCGAATGCGAGTCAGCACGTAGCCCTGTATCTGGGTGACGGTGAGATGCTCGAGGCCCCGCAGTCGGGATCATCGGTGAAAATCTCGCCGGTGCGGTGGGATGGCATGACCCCGTACGCTGTCCGTATGGTGTCGTAGATCATGATGGTCACGTCGTGACGGCATGATCGGGACGTGTTCGACAGTGACTTGTTCAAGACGACCGAGGACTCCGTGAAGCGGATCGCGTTTGGTTACGGCGGGGGTTGCTTGCACCTGGAACAGTCGGGCAAGTATGTGACTCGGGAAGAACGATCTAGGTGAAAGCGGTGGATTCTTGGTGACCTCACGTGACGATGCGGGAGCGAGCGGTTCGGCACGAAAGGACTCCGGTCCGGCGGACCGTCCCGGTACGTCCGGGACGTCGAACTCGGGACTGAACAACTCCGGATCGGCAGGGTCGGGTGCGACCAATGGGTCCGGTGCCAAGTCCACCCCCGCGGCCCCCTCACAGACCCTCGCGTACGACGTGCAGACCCTCGAGCGGGCGATCTACGAGGTCAAGCGTGTCATCGTCGGTCAGGATCGTCTGGTCGAACGAATTCTGGTGGGCCTGCTGGCGAAGGGACACGTCCTTCTCGAAGGTGTCCCGGGTGTGGCAAAGACCCTCGCGGTCGAGACGTTCGCCAAGGTCGTCGGCGGAACTTTCTCCCGTGTCCAGTTCACACCGGACCTCGTTCCGACCGACCTCATCGGTACGCGCATCTACCGACAGGGTCGGGAGGAGTTCGATACCGAACTCGGTCCAGTGGTCGCGAACTTCGTCCTTGCGGACGAGATCAACCGCGCACCCGCGAAGGTGCAGTCCGCACTGCTCGAGGTCATGGCGGAACGCCACGTCACGATCGGCGGCAAGCGGTACCACATGCCCGATCCCTTCCTGGTGATGGCAACTCAGAACCCCATCGAGAACGAGGGCGTGTACCCCCTGCCCGAGGCGCAGCGAGACCGCTTCCTGTTCAAGGTGCTCGTCGACTATCCGTCGGTCGAGGAAGAGCGCGAGATCGTGTACCGGATGGGTGTGGCGGCACCGGAACCACACCAGATCCTGGACCCGGACGAACTGGTGCGCTTGCAGAAGGTCGCGAGCCAGGTGTTCGTGCACCACGCGCTCGTCGATTACGTGGTGCGCGTCATCTCGGCGACCCGTACGCCCGAGGAGTTCGGTCTGCAGGACGTCAAGGGTTGGATTGCGTACGGTGCTTCGCCGCGCGCCACGCTCGGGATCATTTCCTCGGCACGCGCGTTGGCTCTGCTGCGCGGCCGTGACTACGTCGTTCCGCAGGACGTCCTCGAGGTCGTGCCGGACGTGCTTCGTCACCGTTTGGTTCTGTCCTACGATGCCCTCGCGGACGAGGTTTCGCCCGACGACGTGATCGCGAGAGTGCTGCAGACGGTCGGACTTCCGCAGATCGCCGCACAGCCGACCCAGACGCCCTCGGGCGCACCTGTTCCCCCCGGAGCTCCCGGTCAGGTTGCACCCGCCACAGGATCTGCGGCGCTGAGCCAGCAACGGTGAGTGCACGTGCTGCCGGAACGCGAGCGAGTGCACCACCCTCGTTTCGTTCCGGAGATCTTCGTGACCCCCAGCTGTCCGCGGCTCTGCGCACGCTCGAACTGACCGTACGGCGGCGGCTCGACGGTGTGTTGCACGGCGACCATCTCGGTCTCATTCCCGGGCCGGGCTCGGAGCCGGGGGATGCTCGCGAGTATCAGCCGGGAGACGACGTTCGTCAGATGGACTGGTCGGTCACTGCCCGAACCACGCATCCACACGTGCGGCAGTCCGTGGCCGACCGCGAACTCGAAACGTGGTTGATCGTCGACCTGTCGGCGAGCCTCGACTTCGGCACCGCCGATTGCGAGAAGCGTGACCTCGCGATCGCTGCCGCCGCTGCGATCACCCATCTGACAAGTGCCGGCGGCAATCGGATCGGTGCGATCGTGTCCACCGGCGAGCGGACGCTACGCATCCCCGCACGCGGGGGCCGGGTGAACGCCCAGGCCATGCTGCGAAGGATCGCAACCACGCCGCACGCCGGTGACGGCGTCCGGGGCGATCTGCACGGTGCGATCGAGTCCCTGCGCCGGCCCCAACGTCGACGTGGTCTTGCGGTCGTGATCAGCGACTTCCTCGGACCGCTCGACTGGGAACGTTCACTGCGTGCGATCTCCGTCCGGCACGACGTGCTCGGTGTGGAGGTACTCGATCCCCGGGACCTCGAGCTTCCGGACATCGGTGACGTCGTACTTCACGATCCGGAGTCCGGTCGAACGCGAGAGTTCACCACGACTCCGCAGTTGCGCGCCGATTTCGCGCGGGCGGCGTCGCAGCACCGAACTCAGGTCGAACAGGCATTGCGGCGCTGCGGCGCACCGCTTCTGTCGCTCGAAACCGATCGTGACTGGATCGCCGACGTGGTGCGCTTCGTGTCCGCCCGCAAACACAGCTACGGCACCGCGATGAATCGGGGTTCGCAGAATCAGGGGTCGCACAGGTGAGTCTTTCGCAGTTTTCGTCACCGTGGTGGCTGCTGTTTCTTCTGGTGATCGCGGGGCTCGTCCTCGGTTACCTGTGGGTGCAGCGGCAGCGTCACAAGCACACTCTTCGTTTCACCAACTTCGCGTTGCTCGAAAAGGTCGCGCCCGCACGGCCCGGCCGTTGGCGCCACATTCCTGCGTTGCTACTCGTGCTGGCGTTGGTGTTCTTCACGGTGGCGCTCGCCGGTCCGACCGACGACAAGCGGGTTCCCCGCAATCGCGCAACGGTCATTCTCACGATCGACGTCTCGTTGTCGATGCAGGCAACAGATGTGGATCCGAGCCGCCTCGCCGCGGCCCAGGACGCAGCGAAGTCGTTCGCAGAGGGGCTGACACCGGGTATCAATCTCGGTCTCGTGGCTTTCGCCGGCACCGCATCCGTTCTCGTGTCTCCCACCACCAATCGCGACGCAACCACCACAGCGATCGACAACCTTCAATTGAGCGAGCGAACCGCAACGGGCGAAGCCGTGTTCACTTCGTTGCAGTCGATCGACACGTTGTCGGCCGTTCTCGGTGGCGGCGATCAGGCGCCCCCTGCACGCATCGTTCTGCTGTCCGACGGCAAGCAGACCGTTCCAGAGAACCCCGACGACCCACGTGGTGGGTTCACCGCAGCGCGTCAGGCCAAGGACAAGGGTGTCCCGGTGTCGACGATCTCGTTCGGTACCCGCAACGGGTACGTCGACATCGAGGGTCAGCGGATCGGTGTTCCGGTGGACGATCCGTCGTTGCGTGAAATCGCGGACCTGTCGGGAGGCAGTTTCTTCACCGCCTCGAGCCTCGAGGAACTACGCGCGGTGTACGACACCCTCGAGGAACAGATCGGTTTCGAAACCACCCGCGGTGACGCCAGCCGACCCTGGCTGATCCTCGGCGTTCTGTTCGCCACGTCCGGGTTGGTCCTCGGGCTGGTCCTCCGTCAACGACTGCCCTGATCAGGGGATCGATTCATACCGTAGTTCTCACAGCCAAGTCCACGACACATTCCGAAAATCGACCAGATAGGTTGAACGCATGTCTCAAGCAGAAACGAACGGCGCGTCCGCACGGGCCGTGGAGCATCCACGCTCGGTCCTCGTCACCGGTGGCAACCGTGGTATCGGTCTGGCCGTGGCACAAAGGCTCGCCGCCGACGGGCACAAGGTGGCCGTCACACATCGTGGTTCGGGTGCCCCGGACGGGCTGTTCGGCGTCCAGTGCGATGTGACCGACGTGGACTCGGTGGATCGTGCCTTCAAGGAAGTCGAAGAACACCAGGGGCCAGTCGAGGTCGTGGTCGCCAACGCCGGAATCACCGACGACACGTTGATCATGCGAATGACCGAGGACCAGTTCACCAAGGTGGTGGACGCTAACCTCACCGGTGCGTTCCGGGTCGCCAAGCGAGCTACCCGTTCGATGCTGCGAGGCCGCTTCGGCCGCTTCGTCTTCCTCGGTTCGGTCGTCGGCATGGCCGGTGGCCCCGGTCAGGTCAACTACGCCGCATCCAAGGCCGGCATCGTGGGTGTCGCGCGCTCGCTGACTCGTGAGCTCGGGTCTCGTTCCATCACCGCCAACGTGGTCGCCCCCGGGTTCATCGACACCGACATGACTGCGGCCATGGAGGACAAGTATCGCGACATGGCAGTGCAAGCCATCCCGCTTCAGCGCGTCGGACAGCCCGAGGACGTCGCCGCGGTCGTCAGCTTCCTCGCCTCGGACGATTCCGCATACGTCTCCGGTGCGGTCATTCCAGTCGACGGTGGCCTCGGAATGGGCCACTGAGACCTCTTCGGACTCGCGTCACATTCATCGACTTCACTTCATCACAGGAGGAATCCTCATGGGCGGACTGCTCGAGGGCAAGACCATTCTGGTCACCGGAATCATCACCGATTCGTCGATCGCTTTTCACGTCGCCAAGACCGCCCAGGAACAGGGCGCCAACGTGATCATCACCGGGTTCGAGCGTCTGCGGCTCATCGACCGTATTGCCAAGCGTCTCCCGAAGCCTGTTCCGCCGGCCATCTCGCTCGACGTTCAGGACGAAGCGGATCTCGCTTCCCTCGCGGATCGCGTACGTGAGGTCGCGCCCGAGGGAATCGACGGTGTGGTTCACTCGATCGCTTTCGCACCCCGGTCGTGCCTGGGCAACCCGTTCCTGGACGCTCCCTGGTCGGATGTGGGTGTGGCGTTCGAGGTGTCCGCGTACTCCTACGCGGCGCTGGCGAAGGCACTGTTGCCGGTCCTCAACGACAATGCCTCGATCGTCGGCATGGACTTCGACCCCTCGCGGGCGGTGCCGTTCTACAACTGGATGGGCGTCTCGAAGGCTACCCTCGAGGCGGTCAACCGGTTCGTGGCCAAGGAAGTCGGCGATCGCGGAATTCGGTCCAACCTGGTGGCAGCCGGACCGATCAAGACTCTGGCAGCCAAGGCCATCGCCGGTACCGCAACCGGCCCCGCGGCGGAGATGGACAAGCTCAACACCGCCTGGGACGAGCGTGCCCCGATCGGCTGGAACGTCGGCGATCCCGAGCCGGTCGCCAAGACCGTGTGCACGGTGCTGTCCGACTGGCTTCCGGGCACCACCGCCTCGATCGTGTACGTCGACGGGGGCGCGCACGCGATGGGCGGCTGACGAAACCCCGAACGTTCACCCCTGAACGACATCACGCAGTATGGAAGCCATGCATGCCTCTTCTGCAGCGGGCCCGATCGACGTCGAAGTCGATGCCCTGCTCGTGTTGTCGTTCGGGGGCCCGGAGAAGCCCGAGGACGTCAGACCCTTCCTCGAGAACGTCACGAGGGGCAGGGGAGTCCCACCCGAGCGTCTGGATGCTGTCGTCGAGCACTACATGCATTTCGGTGGAGTCTCACCGATCAACGCACTCAACCGTGACATCATCTCTCGTATCGAATCCGAATTGACCGGCGCTGCAAAGGATTTGCCGGTCTATTTCGGAAACCGAAACTGGCACCCCATGATCGAGGACACGGTCGACCGGATGCGGACGGAGGGTGTGAAGTCGGCGCTGGTGTTTCCGACGTCCGCGTGGGGTGGTTACTCGGGGTGTCGTCAGTACCACGAAGACATTGCGCGTGCCCGCGATTCGGTGGGTGACGGCGCCCCCGAACTCCGGAAACTCCGTCAGTATTACGATCATCCGCTACTGATCGACTCGTTCGCCGATGCCGTTCGGGCCGCCCGCCTGCGCCTGTCCTCGGGCGTTCGCGACAAGGCGCGACTGGTGTTCACCGCCCATTCGGTACCCACGAGTGCGGACGCTGCCGCTGGGCCGCCCAGTGCCGGTGGCCACCTGTACAGCCGGCAGGTGGCGGAAGCGGCCCGGCTCACCGCGGGATCGGTGGGCGTCGAGGATTACGACCTCGTGTGGCAGTCCCGGTCCGGACCACCTCACATCCCCTGGCTCGAGCCCGACATCTGCGACCATCTCGACGATCTCGCCGAGGCCGGAGTGCCGGCCGTAGTGGTATGCCCCGTCGGTTTCGTCTCGGACCATCTCGAGGTCGTGTGGGACCTGGACACCGAGGCCGAGGAGAAGGCGCGTGAGTTGGGAATCGAATTCACCCGAGTCGCGACCCCGGGCACGGACGAGCGGTTCGCCCGCATGGTCCTCGAACTCGTCGACGAGCTGACTGCCGGTGGTGAGGTTCGCCGGCTCGGGACGGCACCGCTGTTGGGGGCATCGACCAACGGCAGTCCCTGCGGCAGCGGGTGCTGCGAGCCACCGCTCAGGACGTCCGGGCGGCCCTCGTTGTCGAATTGATCGCAGCCGCGCGAGCGAGGCGTACCGACCTTCCCAGCGGCCGTAGCAGCTCCGCCAGAGTGCCGGAGGCTGCGGTGAGTGGGTCGGCAGGAGACAGCCGTACGGCCGCGGAGAGTATGGCGTCGACGCGATCTGCGGAATCGAGGACCCGCAGTACCCGCGCAGGCGTCGAGTCCGGGTAGCGGTGACGACCGGTATGCGCGAGGGCCTCGGCGATCACTTCTCGTGGATGCGTGGCGGTGTCGGCACCCACGGTGTGTAACCCGGAAATTGCCGAGGCTGCCTCGCGCGTCGCCTCCCGCATCAGGTATTCGGCCTCGCCGAGGGGAATCTGGTCGGCGTCGATCGGTGTCTCGTCGATGGTGTACGCAGTCCACCTCAGGACGTCCGGGCCCTCGACGGTGGGCACGAGTCCCGTGCCGGCGTGTCCAGGCCGGCCGATCAGAACACCCTGACCCGACGATATCGCGCCCTTCGCGAATGCTGTATCGGCAGGCAGGCCGCGTACGTCTCCTGGCTCGGGGAGAACCAGTCGCAGCTCGGACTCCACTGTCGCTTCCCGGCGGAGTGTCCCCAACAGGGTGGCGGCGCCCGAGTCCTGCGGGTCGGGCCAGGGAAGGCCGGTGCGGCCCGCAGTCACGGCGTTCTCGGCACACACCAGGTGCATCGGCGCCCATTCCTGCATGGCGTCGACCACGTCGTCTGGTGCGCTCAGGCCGTGGAGCCACGCGCCGGCCCACGCGGTCAGAGTTGCGCTCGGAGAAGTCACGATCAACCAGCATATGTCGGCGTGGCGGAGTGTGGCGAGCGGTGCGTCTGACATAGCGTTGTCGGCCGTGAGTGGAGGCAGCAGATACGGCGACATCTTTGCAGGACACCCGCGTAGGCAGAAGACTCCGGCACCTACCGTTGTCGCGGAACGCGATCTCGTGGCAGAAGACGCGGCAACGGGTTTCTGTGGTGCGGTCGTCGGATTCGAGAAGACCTACGACGGAGATTTCGTACGCCTCGAGGACGGTGCCGGCCGGACCCGGCTGTTCGCGATGCGGGAGGCCGCGTTCCTCATCGACGGCCGACCGGTGACGTTGACCAAGCCCGCTGCGCACCCGGCGAGCACCGGCCCCGTGCGCACCGCCTCGGGTTCCACCAAGGTCGAGGGACTGCGTGCGCGCACGGCGCGCGCGAGCCGCATCTGGGTCGAGGGTGTGCACGACGCTGCTCTCGTCGAACGAGTGTGGGGTCACGACCTCCGGGTCGAAGGCGTGGTCGTCGAACATCTCGAGGGTTTGGACAACCTGGCCGAGCGCCTGGCCGAGTTCGCCCCTGGACCGGGCCGCCGTGTGGGGGTGCTCGTCGACCATCTCGTGACCAGTTCGAAGGAATCGGGCCTCACGACGGGCCTGGGTCCGCACGTGCTCGTGACCGGCCATCCCTACATCGACGTGTGGGAGGCCGTCCGCCCCGCCGCGGTAGGAATCGAGGCGTGGCCGAAGATTCCCCGCGGCACGGACTGGAAGACGGGCGTGTGCGAGGAGTTGGGCTGGGGTACACCGCGAGACGGCTGGCGGCGGGTGTATTCGGCTGTGAATTCGTTCCGCGACCTCGAAGCGCCACTCCTGGGGGCAGTGGAGCAGCTCGTGGACTTCGTCACCGTCGATTCGTCCGATTCTGGTTAGATGGTGTTGTGGCTGCATTGATTTGGCTGGTAGCGGGGGTGTTGCTCGCCGCGGCGGAAGCGTTGACCGGAGACTTCTTTCTCTTGATGCTCGCAGGCGGCGCGCTTTCCGCGGCGGGGGTCAGTGCCGTTACCGACTTCCCGTTGTGGGTGGACGCAATCGTGTTCGGGGTGATGTCGATAGGACTGCTCGTCGTGGTCCGCCCGATGCTGCTGCGCAGGTACTCGAAGCCACCTGCGATCCCGACGGGCATCGACGCGTTGCCCGGCAAGCAGGCGTTGGTGCTCGAGGAGGTGGGCACCGATACCGGGCAAGTGAAGCTGAACGGTGAAGTCTGGACGGCGCGACCGATGGACACGACCGAGGTGTATCCGCCGGGAACGACCGTGACCGTAATGGAAATTGACGGCGCAACCGCCGTCGTATGGAGGGGACCCTAGATGGAAGCACTCATAGTGCTTGTCGTACTCGTACTACTCGTCGCCGTCGTGGTGGCGAAGTCCGTGGCCCTCGTGCCGCAGGCCGAAGCAGCGGTGATCGAACGCCTCGGTCGCTATTCGCGAACGGTGTCGGGTCAGCTGACGTTTCTGATTCCGTTCGCGGACCGGATCCGCGCGAAGGTGGATCTGCGTGAACGTGTCGTGTCGTTTCCGCCGCAGCCTGTGATCACGCAGGACAACCTGACGCTGTCCATCGACACGGTCGTGTACTTCCAGGTCACCAACCCGCAGGCCGCCGTGTACGAAATCAGCAACTACATCGCCGCGGTCGAGCAGTTGACCACCACGACACTTCGTAACGTCGTCGGCGGAATGACACTCGAAGAGACCCTCACCTCGCGTGACTCGATCAACGGTCAACTCCGTGTCGTGCTGGACGAGGCGACCGGACGCTGGGGTCTGCGCGTCGCACGTGTAGAGCTCAAGAGCATCGATCCGCCTCCGTCGATTCAGGAGTCGATGGAGAAGCAGATGAAGGCGGACCGTGAGAAGCGGGCGACGATTCTGACAGCGGAGGGCCACCGTGAGTCCTCGATCAAGACTGCAGAGGGTGACAAACAGAGTCGTATTCTCGCTGCCGAAGGTGCCAAGCAGGCGTCGATTCTGAACGCGGAAGGCGAACGGCAGTCGCAGATTCTGCGCGCACAGGGTGATCGTGCTGCCAAGTACCTGCAGGCTCAGGGTGAAGCGAAGGCGATCGAAAAGGTCTTCGCCGCAATCAAGTCGGGCAAGCCGACGCCGGAACTTCTGGCGTACCAGTATCTTCAGACGCTTCCGGAGATGGCGCAGGGTGACGCCAACAAGGTGTGGATGGTGCCCAGTGACTTCGGCGATGCCTTGAAGGGTTTCGCCAAGACTCTCGGGGCACCGGGTCAGGACGGCGTGTTCCGGTACGAGCCGTCGACGAACGACGACGACCTGCCCAAGCCGGAGGACGATTCGGAAGAAGTAGCCGAGTGGTTCGAGACCAAATCCGATCCGACGATCGCCGAGGCGGTTCGTGCAGCAGAAGATGTTGCACGTCAGCCGGTTACCGATCCGCTCAAGCCGGGCGGCTCCGCGTCTGCGGCGAAGAAGCCTGCGGAGGAAAGCGGCCAGGGCCAGCTGCCACCGCCCCAGACCGATCAGTCACAGGGTGGCTGGCAGGGCGGCGGACAGCAGCAGTTCCAGCAGCAGCACCCCCAGCAGTAGACGATTCCGCGGGTCGGGGGCCGGTCACCGAAGTGTTAAGGGGGCCCCCCCTCGCGCCAAAACCCCCATGCCACCCCACCCACCATAAAGAACCCCAGATTTAAATGTTAGAACAG